>CAYWOO010000136.1:0-4094 GCA_964458665.1 uncultured Dehalococcoidia bacterium | reverse complement strand
AATAACCTGAAGGTGGTCGTGAGGGCAGGAGTTGGGCATTTGCTGTGCGGCAGCACCGACCGTGCCCTCGCCTGTTTCCGGCGTGCCGATGAACTGAGCCCCAACGGTTTGCACGCGAACTACCACCTGACCGGAATTGCCCATGCCTACATGATCACCGGGGATTATGCGCTGGCACAGTCCTGGGCCATGCGCTCACTCGCCCATAATTCCAGCTACGATCCCACCTACTGGATGCTTGTGGCAAGTCACGCCCACCTCGGCCAGATGGATGAGGCACGGAAATTCCTGGATGCGTTGCGGGCTCTTACGCCCCAGCTCACGGTGTCAAAGATCAGACTGGGCCAGGCTTCCAAGGACCCCGAGCGTCTGGCGAACATACTGGAAGGATTGAGATTGGCTGGGCTGCCGGAAGAATAGCGAGCTTTTTGGAAGTTTTTGGAACTTTTGGGCTGGTTCACAAAGACCCAAATGACAGAAGAGCAGATGGTGACCCTTAGACGATCAAACCTGAGGAGACCCGCCATGACCACCCCACTCTCAATCACCAGCCGCAACCAAGGCCAGATTTTTGGTGCCAAGCCGAGCATGGTAGAATTCGAACGCCAGCTCGCGGCAGACCCGACATTCGCCGCTTACGGGAAAATCTGCACACTCCTTGGTAAACTGCCGCCCTTGGCCCGGTCCCTGATGCAACGCCTGCAGGCCGCGAAGGCCGCAGCTGTAACACAGCCAAACACCACTTGGGCGAATGCGAAGTGAGTCAAGGCCATGGAGCAAGTGCAGAAACGCGTAACTTCAATGTGTTGGAGCAGAACCTGAGCGCAAAAGTCTTTCACCTGACCGGCTTTTTATGAACCAGACGCAGTGAGAGATTATTGTAGGTATGGCCTCTCGTCGAGAGGGACAGGGTTTGGTGCGTAGGTTCCGGCCACTCGCTAAAGCCGCGATTTCCGCTTGGGGTCAACAGGAGACCAAGTGCAATCATCAACCCATGTCGGCTTGGCCTCCATAAGAAGACCAATTCTCGGAGAAAGCCGACATCCCAGGCGCGATGTCTGGTCTACAGGGCTGAGCGGACATATCGCAAAACGACCGGGGGGTCGGCTTCGGGCCAACAGCGGAAGTTTGCCGCGATATCAGCACTAGGGAATTGCACAGCAGATATTGGCACAAGCGCCGAAAAGTGGAATCTCAGTAGTCCCTGCCTACCTAATTCCGAGCACCTTCACAAACATCGGTGTGTCAATCAACAAATGCGGTGCGACAGCATGATACCCAATGGCGTGAACCCAAGCATTGCCTGTGCGAAGCGTCAGCAGGGACTTGATCATTCCTGGACCGAAATATTGCAAGAACACAAACAGGATCGACAATGCTCCCAAGCGCGGAGAGCTGAACATTGACCAACCCTCCACCAGATGCAGTGCCGCGTAGGTCAGCCCACCCAAAATGACTGTGACTATGGTCGAACCAGTCAGCTTCAAATAACGCGGCAGCAAGATCGCATAGATCACGATCATCGTCGGCACTACGGTTCCAAAGAAATAGAAGAAGAACGTGATTGTCCCACCAACCAGCATTTGCCGGGGCGATAGCCCGAAAAAATCCGTATTGAGGCCGGTCAGTTCAAAGGCGCTTTCAACGGCCACGATAGCCAGGATGACCCAGATATCGTTGCGCTTGTTTGCCGAACGCATGTTGAGTTGCTCGGGTGAATAGCGGCGGCGGAACCACAGGTAGGGAATAACCGCGAACATGACCAAATTGTAGATCATCCACATCCACATCTCGCCCAATGTCGGCGGTGCCGAGTGGCCGAACAAAGTGCCAGCTATGTGAAAACTGAAGGCGCGATAGCCAAGCAACGGCCCCAACATCCAACCGCCAACTTGCGCCAGAGCCACATAGGTTGTGAGCTGAATCGTCTCTCTTGCAGCCAAGCTACGTTCCGGCACGCGTGCAGCCATGTCGGGAATGTCGCGCTTGCGGGTAATCCAGAAAGCAATCCCCATCAGAGCGAACACTTCGATCAAGCTGATGGTGGGAATGAGCATCCTTGTGCCGAATGGCACATCATGCATCGGTGGCATATCAAATGGGATTGATCCGCTCGCGAGCCAATAGGCTGCGGCGTTGGCCAACACCCAGACCAATGTTGCGACATGGGTTGCGCGATGAGAGAGGATATAGCGGAGTGTTTCTCCGAAACGGGCCTGCGGGACTGCAACTGTCATGATACTAACTCTCTTTTATGGGGGTTAGCTGATCTAAGAAAACGTAGAAATCATGCCTTGCCGATACGGCCAAGGTGGGTGTCTGCGAAACCGCTGAAGTGCTTCAGCCCATAACCCAGAACCCGGTCGAACCCAATATGAGCGAACCAGATCGCGGCGGCGAGGCCACCGGCTTGCCAGTCAAAGGCGTAGGCAGCGAGTGCCAGGGCCAAAGGGCCAAGCGTGCTGTGGGCCACATTGTAAAGAATTGCGGCGGTCCTGGCATTTATAAGATAGCCCGCCAGGCTTACGTCCGGAGCGAGGAATAAGATCGCGAAAACCAGCCAACCGCCCCCGAGTTGGGAATAGGCGAGCGCTCCACCGCAGAGGTAGACGAGGCCTTCGAGCCGCAGGAGTGCGTTCATGGTCATGATGGAACTTTCTCCATGAAGGATGTCCGGTCCGGCGGTGTTTGTGTTGGTTGGGGTTCGGGATGGGTTTTTCATAGCGATATCTCCTGCGATGAAGAGGTTTTGCGTCAAAGCGGAGTTATTGAACATTGCATATATTGGTTTACTTGATATACAAAATTGTATGACTGCTTTGTCCGACTGGAGCCTTGTTCGATCATTCCTCGCCGTGATGCGCGGCGGCAGCCTCTCTGCCGCCGCCCGAACCACACGTCTGACGCAGCCTACAATTGGTAGACACGTCGATGAAATCGAAGCGTCACTTGGACTAGCACTGTTCACCCGTTCACCATCTGGATTGATACCGACCGAAGCGGCGCGTTCATTACTGTCCTCGGCAGAAGCGATGGAAGCCGCGATGGCCTCGCTGATCCGCACTGCTGAATCAGGGGGTGATGTTAGATCGCCGCGTGGAACCGTGCGCATCGCGGCGAGTGAAATTATGGGTATCGCAGTGTTGCCTAGTATTCTGACTGCCATCCGCAACGCGCACCCCAAGATAACTTTTGAACTGGTCCTCAACAACCGGAACGACGATCTCTTACGTCGCGATGCTGACATCGCGGTACGGATGGTACGGCCTGTCCAAGACGGTCTAGTCGCACGCAAGATTGGGGCCGTACCCTTGGGCATCTATGCCCATCGTAGCTACCTTGCTCGCTTTGGCATGCCAACAAACATCGACGAATTGCTGGAGGCACATCTGATCGGATTTGATCGAGATGATCATTCCGCGCGTTCAGTGACGCAGGAGATACTCCCAATAACGCGAGAAATGTTCGCATTCCGCTCTGACAATGATGCCGCCCAGCTGGAAGCCATCAAGGCCGGTCTCGGAATGGGAATTGTCCAAATGGGGATTGCTCGTCGAAGCCCAGATTTGGTGCCGGTGCTCGAGGGAACTTTTGCCTTCAATCTGGATGTTTGGCTGGTGGTCCATGAGGACCAGCGGCATCAGCCCGCCATCAGCGCGGTCTTTGACGGCCTTGCTGAAGGATTGAAACAGTATCTGACAGGTTGAAGCCATATTCCACGCTCGCCAGAAACAGTTCCCTCGACGTCGTGAACGAAGGGGCCAACTCGCGCTTTGACATTGCTTGCTTCAGTGGTGGCAATCTATCACGTTTAATCAGTTCCGATATTGCCCCGTCCCTTTTTTCTTCGAAGTGATCGCCGTTCTTTTGTTGGGCATTCGCGGAAAGACCGCAGGGGCCGGGTGCCCCTGATTTTGACTGTGAGGGGGACCGCGCTTTTGAATGTCGGCTTTGGGTGGTGATCTCAATTGATCGACGCAACACTTTAATCTTTGTTGGAAAGATGGAGTGTTGGAATGAGATACAGGCGTCGGATATATTTTACCGCTGAACAGAAGTCTGAAATTTGGGATCGTTGGCAGCGTGGCGAATCG
>CAYWOO010000135.1:0-2673 GCA_964458665.1 uncultured Dehalococcoidia bacterium | reverse complement strand
GCTCCTACGAACACGCCCGTGCCGACGGCTACCGATATAGCGATCGTGACGGACACGGCCACGGCAACCGAGACACCACCGGACACGCCAACGCCCACAAATACGGCCGTGCCGACCAGCACGCCGACAGACACGGCGACGGCGACGGGCACACCGACGGCGACGGACACACCGACGAGCACGGAGACGCCGTCCGCCACCCCGACTCCGACGGACGTGCCCGCGTTCGCGGCGAACAACAATGCAGTACAGCCGCCGGCCACGCTGACGTTCACACCGGTGCCTCCAACAGCCACAGCGACACGCACGCCGCTCCCGCCGACCACGACCATTACGGCGACGGCGACGAACACACCGGTGCCGACCGCGACGCCATCGTTCGCGGCGACGCCGTCGGCGCAGGTCGTGTTCGATGCGGCGTCGCAGTGCCTGGCGGCGAACAACGTCGGGACGCGGACGTGGTCGCACACGACGACGGGGACGAACCGGCTGCTGCTGGTCGGCGTGGCGAATACCACGCAAAACGGCGCGGTGACGGTGACGGCGACGTACAACGGCGTGGCGATGACGCAGGCGCAGACGGAGCTGAATACAGGCGATGTGCGGGTAACGCTGTTCTCGCTCGTGAACCCCGCGACGGGAGTCCACGACGTCGTGATCACGCTGAGCGCGGCGAACGAAGCGGTGTCATGCGGCGCAACGTCGTGGACGGGTGTGGACACGGCGCTGCCGCTGGGGACGCCGTTCCACACGAACGCAGACACGGGGAACCCGGCGCTGACCGTGACGGGCGGAGCGACGGGCGACATCGTCGTGGATGTGGTGGGCGTGAGCGCCGCGAACGCGATCACCGTCGGCGCCGGTCAGACCTCGCTGTGGACGAACTCGGTGACAGCGGGCGGAGGCGTGCGCGGGCAGTCGAGCAGCAAGGCGGGCGGCGCGAACGTCGTGATGTCGCGGACGATCACGGCGGGGACGCATTGGTCGCACGTGGCCCTGACGGTTCGCGGGCAGCACGGGCCAGCGCCGACCTTTACGGTCACCAGCACGGCCACGGCGACGCCGACACCAACCAATACGCGGACGAATACGCCGGTGCCCACGAGCACGCCAACCTTCACGGCGACGCCGACGAGCACTGGCACGGCAACGGCGACGCCCACGAACACACCAACACCCACCGGCACGGCGACGAACGCGCCGACGGACACGCCGATTGTGCCGCTTGCTGGCGGACCGGCGAACGCCCCAGGAAATCCCCGGTCGCAACCCGCGGGCGGCGCCGGAGAAGAAGCACAGGGAGGCAGCATGGCAAGCGAGAAACGTATGCGTCGTTATGATCGGGATCCCGGTGGGGGACTTCCGGGATTCACCGCGATCTGGGCTCTGCTCGCCTCAGTGCTGCTTGCTGGCGCCGTAGTCTCGCTATCCCTGTGGCGAGGACGCGGAGCCGTGCTGGTAGCCGGCGGCTTCTCTCGCGTACTCAGCTTCGGCCGGCCGCTCGTCCTCGTGGTCGCTGTCTTCGGCCTCTCGGCAATGCTCCTGCAGCGTGCCTCCGCCGCGAATCCTCCAGGCGCCGTTGTGTACAAGTATCCGTTCTCTGCAAACCTCTTTGTTGGCGGACCGGCCCTGACGTTCACCGAGAACGTTGCCGGCGCCGATCGCGGCATCGCCGGATTCGATATCGACCTGCGCTTCGACTCCAGCGTCGTCAAGACAACGTTTTCGCAAGGACCGCTGCTGGGCAGCACCGGACGCGCCGTGGTCTGTCAGGTCTTGCCACTTGCGCCGAACGAGACGGTCTACTCATGCGCCACCACGGGCGCTCCCGCGCCGCCCACCGGCCCGGGGATCCTGGCCTATCTCACCGTGTCCACGGCAGATGGTCTCCGCATTCGCGCCACCAAAGACAACGGCATCGGCACAGTGCTTGAAGACGTCCTGAGTGGCACGCACCTTTACGACGTGGCGGGCGACCCGATCATCGTTGGCCAGGCCACCGACGCCAACATCATCGCGCGTGCGTTGGAGGGCGACGTTGTCCGCGATTGCCAGATCACGATTCTCGATGACCAGGACATGGCGTCCCGCTATCCCCTAACATTCGGTTCGCTGAAGTACGACCAGTACCACGATCTGGAGCCCTCTGCATTCCCGGATGATGATATCGACATCAAGGACCTGCAGTTCGTATTCGGCCGCAACGGCAGCACGTGCGATCACCCAATACCGCCGCAGTCGACGCCGACGCCCATCGAGACGCCAGGCACGCCCATGGTGGTGACCGCGACGCCAGTCGCGACGCAGACTGCCACCGTCACGGCGACGCGCACAGCCACCAGCACGCCGACGGCTACGCAGACCGCGACGGCGACGAGGACGGCGACGCGCACGGCGACATCGACCGCCACCGCCACGGCAACGAACACGCGGACGCCGAGTCCGACAGTAACGGCATCAGCCACATCAACCCGCACCCCCAGCGCAACGGCGACTGGTACCGCCACCAACACGGCGACCCGGACAGCAACCGCCACGGCGACGCGGACGGCGACGAGCAGCGCAACCGCGACGGCCACGAAGACGCCGACATCCACGGCCAGCCCAACGCCAACGCGTACGCAAACAGCGGTGCCGACGCTGACTTCGACCTCGACACCCACGCGTACGGCC
>CAYWOO010000134.1:0-12220 GCA_964458665.1 uncultured Dehalococcoidia bacterium | reverse complement strand
CGGCGTGCTTGCGGATGATGTCGAGAGCGTCCATCGTAGGGGTGGTCACAGAGATCCTCCTTGTGTGCTGGGTGATGCTGTCACACGAGGATGATGCTGTGGCCAACTGCTATCCAGTTGACCAATTACTTACACCACGTCCTGGGACTCTACTACCTCGTCGTAGATCGGAAATAACTTCTGCCGGACGTCATCAGGGAACGCTTGGGGGTAGCGGAAGCTTGCCCGCCATGCTGCCGCGGGCATCCACATGTACAGCCTCGCGTAGCCGCGCTTCCCCTCAATTGACGCAACAATCTGGCGCAGTTCGGAAGCCACCGAGTGGCGAATCGAGAGAGTCTCCGTCCGTCGGCGTTCGGCCTCGTTTCGCGAGGCGTCGGCGCGCTGCGCGCTCAACTCCTCAACTTGATTCTGCATGGTATTGCGCTGGGCGCTCATCTCCTTGACCATGTTCCGTGTTTGCCAGGCATAGAACCACGTGACGACAACCAGCACGCAGGTCGCTACAGCAACGACACAAGCCGCTGCGATTGCTGCTACTTCCACGGGCCGCCTCCAGAACCTATTTTCGAGTCACGTGACGGTAGATACCACGAGACGTTTCGCGATTGCAGAGGGCGTCTCACTGTCGTTCGAGATACTGCGCGACAACCCAGCCGTTGAAGCCGTCGCCAGCGATCCGCCACCACGTGAAGGTCTCCGCGTCGACGGGCCCTTGTTGCACGATGGCTTTGGTGCCGTCGTACTCGCAAGCGAGTTGCTGTCCCCGCGCGGTGGGCTGCTCACGAACTCGCAGGCAATCGGGCTCGCCGATGCCGGTCACGACGACTTGGTCGCCGATTCCAAAAGGCTGAAGAGAGCTTGGGTCGGAGGTCGGCTTCGCTTTGGGCGGCTGCGCGGCAAGATCATGATTCGCAGTTCGCAGTGCCGACGAATCAATCGCGAAGCCGATGCCGGCGCGGTTTCCCGATGTGTTGAGCCCCACGACTTCGCCGCATTGCGTGAACAACGGACCGCCGCTGTTGCCCGGGTTGATCGGCGCATCGGTCTGCACGTAGTGGACACCGTCGAGCTCCCGGAGGGCGGAGAAGATGCCGCCGGTCGTTGATGGCTCACCGGGCAGGTCCAGCGCGTAACCGATGGCGAGCAGGCGTTGCCCGGGCCTGAGCGAAGACGGGTCGGCGAATTTGACTGCGGGGAGCGCATGCGTCGCGGCCTGTATGAGCGCCAAGTCGATGACGTTGTCCGTCCCGACGACGGTGCCTTCTCCAGCGTCGTCCTGACTTTCGACTCGCACCTTTTCGTAGTCTTCGACAACATGGGCGTTAGTGAGAATCTCGTTGTCTCCCACGACGATCCCCGTTCCGACGGCGTCATCCGTCGAGATCCGGACAACGGATCTCCGCACGATCCCTATCGCGTTCTCGTCGGTGCAGGGCACTGCTGTGCTCGTGACAGCCACGGCAATGGTCGCGGTGCTGGTTGAATCGCCGCCCGCTCCGCAGGCCCACGCGCCGACCGCCGCGAGCAGAAGCGTTAGCGCTAGTACGAGTGCCTTGCGTCCATGCAGCATCATGCTCTCGATACTACGGGCACGAGCCTCTGCCGTAAAGCCGCGCACGTCGCTTGAGGCGCTGTTTGCTATCCTACTCGCGCACTCGTCGGGGAGTGGCGCAGTCCGGTAGCGCGCCTGGTTTGGGGCCAGGAGGTCGCAGGTTCGAATCCTGTCTCCCCGACCATGTTAGCTTTTCAGCTGATCAGCACGTCAGCATTTCAGCCGCTTGCGAGCACCGCGCGGGGTGGGAAGCCCGCGTGACGGTGGCACGACTGGCGGTTCGCTCGCACCGACGACCGAAGACTGACGACCGAAGACCTACACCGCCATCACTTCTTTGTACTCGCCGAAGACGCGGCGCCAGAGGCCGCAGATTTCGCCTACGGTGGCGCCGGCGGTTACGGCTGCGATGATGTACGGCATGGTGTTCTCTCGCGCGCGGCTGGCGGTTTCGAGCCGTGCGAGCGCCGCGGCCCATGCCGACTGATCGCGGCCGGCCTTCGTTGCGCTGAGACGCGCCATGTGGCGGTCGCGGCCTTCGATGTCCATGCGGAGGATCGGCACGTCGTCGAGGCCCTCTTGCTGGTAGGCGTTGACGCCAACGATCACGCGCTCGCCGCTCTCGACTTCGCGCTGGAACCGCGCCGACGCTTCGATGATCTCGCGATGGAAGAAGCCGGCTTCGATCGCCGGGATGACGCCGCCCATCGCGTCGATCTGCGCCAGGTAGCGGAGCGCGTCCGCCTCCATGTCCGACGTCAGGCGCTCGACGAAGTAGGATCCGCCGAGCGGGTCGACGGTGTTGACGACGCCGCTCTCGTGCAGGATCACCTGCTGCGTGCGGACGGCTAACGTCGCGGCTTTGTCGCTCGGCAGCGCCAGTGCCTCGTCCATGCCGTCGGTATGCAGCGATTGCGTGCCGCCCAGCACGGCTGCCAGCGCTTGTATGGCCACGCGGATCAGGTTCACCTCTGGCTGCTGCGCCGTCAGCGAGACGCCGCTGGTCTGCGTGTGGAAGCGCATCAGCCAGGACCGCGGGTTCTTGGCGCCGAGCTTCTCGCGCAGCATGCGCGCCCAGATGCGCCGCGCGGCGCGGAATTTCGCGATCTCCTCGAACAGATCGTTGTGGCAGTTGAAGAAGAAGCTGATGCGCGGCGCGAAGTCGTCGATATCGAGCCCGCGCTCCAGCGCCCAGCGCACGTACTCGAGCCCGTTCGCCAGCGTGAACGCCAGTTCCTGCGCGGACGTCGAGCCCGCCTCGCGAATGTGGTAGCCGCTGACGCTGATCGGGTTCCACTTCGGCATCTCGCGCGACGCGAACTCGATCGTATCGACGACGAGGCGCACCGAATCCTTCGGCGGGAAGATGAACTCGTTCTGCGAGATGAACTCTTTGAGGATGTCGTTCTGCAGCGTGCCAGACAGCGCCGCCCGCGCGATGCCGCGCTTCTCCGCCGCCGCGACGAACATCGCGTACAGCACCGGCGCCGGGCCGTTGATCGTCATCGACGTCGTCAGCTTGTCGAGCGGCAGATCGCGAAAGAGGATCTCCATATCCGCCAGCGAATCGACCGCCACGCCACCGCTACCGAATTCGCCCTGCGCCCACGGGTCATCGTGGTCGTAGCCCATCAGCGTCGGCATGTCGAACGCGACGGACAGCCCGTTGTTGCCGGCGGCCAGCAGGTCGCGATACCGCTTGTTCGTCTCCTCGACGCTGCCGAAGCCGCTGAACATGCGGATCGTCCACGGCTTGCCGCGATACCCTGTCTTGTGGATGCCGCGCGTGAACGGGTACGCGCCCGGTACGTTAATGTCGCGCTCGTAGTTGATGTCAGCGACATCCGTCGCGTCGTAGAGGCGATCGATCGGACGGCCGGAGACCGTGTGGAACGGACCGGGCCGTTCGGCGCCCTCGGCGCGGACCGCTTCGTCGTATTGCCGTCGTAGCTGCTCTTCGTTGGTCATAGCGTCAGTCGTCGTCGTCAGTCGTCAGTCGTCGGTTCGGTCGCCTCGCACGCGGCGGATTGTCGTTACAACAAGCACTGTACTGCGTCAGTCCGGCCTTGCCGGACGCGCAGCCGGGGGCGGCCATGCTCCGCGCTTCGCGTCACCCTCGATGATCCTCGTTCTTCTAAGCCTCTTTAGTCTGGCACCGAGCTCCGTACGCTCCCCTCTCCACATCGTGGAGAGGGGGTGGCTGAAGGCCCGGGGTGAGGTGCTCGTGCTGCCGCGGGCCGTATTCTCCCTCAAAGCATACGCCCTGAACCGCACCAAACCGAATCTCTGCGGCTCTGCGGTGAATCCCATAATCCGCTATCCTGCACTTGCATCGTCTGAATCTCCCACGACCCGCTGTGTTCGGAATTGGGGATGACGGCCCCAGCGTGAAGCCTTTAGGGGCCGCGCGGATGCTGGCTGATGTAACGAAGCCGAACATAACGCCGTAGAGGCGTGAGTACCCGAAGGAGCAGCATGACCACCGCACAGACCGAAGCGCCGGAGAAGACCTCCACGTCGGCCCAGCGCGATGACATTCGCAATATCGCCATTATCGCCCACGTCGACCACGGCAAGACGACACTGGTCGATGCGATGCTCTGGCAGAGTGGCGTCTTCCGCGAGAACCAGGAGGTCGTCGAGCGGGTCATGGACTCGAACGACCTGGAGCGCGAGAAGGGCATCACTATTCTCGCGAAGAACACGTCGGTGCGCTTCGGCAAGTACAAGATCAACATCGTCGACACGCCCGGTCACGCCGACTTCGGCGGCGAAGTCGAGCGCATCCTCAAGATGGTCGACGGCGTGCTGCTGCTCGTCGACGCGAGCGAAGGTCCGCTGCCGCAAACGCGCTTCGTGCTGAAGAAGGCGCTGGATCTGAAGCTGACGCCGATCGTCGTGATCAACAAGATCGACCGCAAGGACGCCCGCACGCAGGAAGTGCTGAACGAGATCTACGATCTCTTCATCGACCTCGACGCGGATGAGCACCAGCTCGAATTTCCGGTGCTGTACACGATCGCGCGCGACGGCATCTGCCGCACGACGCCTGACGGCGAGGATCACAAGCTGGAGCCGCTGTTCCAGGAGATCATCCGCGCTATCCCGGCGCCGCAGTACGACACCGAGATGCCGCTGCAGATGCTGATCCTCAACCTCGGCTACTCGGAGTTCGTCGGGCGGTTGGCGATCGGCCGGATGATGAACGGCACGATTCGCGCAAAGCAAGATGTCGGCCTCGTGCGCGAGGACGGATCGCTCGAGAAGGGGCGCATCACGTACCTCTACGGCTTTGAAGGACTGGAGCGCGCGGAGATCGAAGAGGCCGGCCCCGGCGACATCGTTGCGATCGCTGGCTTCGAGGACGTCAACATCGGCGACACGGTGACGGACCCGAACGATCCGCGGCCGCTGGAGCGCGTGTCGATCGACGAGCCGACCGTCAGCATGATGTTTTCGATCAACACGTCGCCGTTCGCCGGTCAGGAGGGCACGCTCGTCACAGCGCGCAACCTCAAGGACCGGCTTGAGCGCGAGATCCTCACAAACGTCGCGCTCCACGTCGACGCTGGCGACGCCGATGCCACGTTCAAGGTGTCGGGCCGCGGCGAGCTGCAGATGGCAATCCTGATCGAGACGATGCGCCGCGAAGGCTTCGAGTTGACCGCGAGCAAGCCGCAGGTGATCACGCGCACCGTCGACGGCAAGCGTCTGGAGCCGATGGAGCATCTCGTCATCGACTGCCCGGAGGACTACGTCGGCATCGTCACGCAGAAGATGGCCGGCCGCAAAGGCCGCATGGCGAACATGGTGAATCACGGAACGGGCCGGGTGCGGCTGGAGTTCCGCATCCCGTCGCGCGGCCTGATCGGCTTCCGTAGCCAGTTCCTCACGGACACGCGAGGCACCGGCCTGCTCAACCACCTGTTCGACGGCTACGAGCCGTGGCAGGGCGAGATCGAGCATCGCACCAACGGCGCGCTGGTCGCCGACCGCGCGGGCGCCGTCACGGGTTACTCGATCGAGCATGCGCAGGAGCGCGGCGAGATGTTCGTCGAGGCCAGCGACAAGGTGTACGAGGGCATGGTCGTGGGCGAGAACGCCAAGGAAGACGACATCGCGGTCAACATCACGAAAGAGAAGAAGCTCACGAACATCCGCTCGTCCACATCGGACATCGCCGCGCACCTCTTCCCGGCACGGAAGATGTCGCTGGAGCAGGCGCTCGAATGGATCGGCGACGACGAAGCGCTGGAAGTGACGCCGAAGAGCCTTCGCATCCGCAAGCGCACACTCGGCGGCGGCGACCGCGCGCGGGATGCCCGCAAGGGGTAGTCGGACGGAGCATCCACAGATTTCACCGATTCTCACAGATTGGGAATTCGAAAACGAGCGCGGGCATTCAGCCCGCGGTTTCGTTTCGCCAGCAACGCCTCATCGAACGGCACGCTCTCGCATCTATCCCCTCTCCACGTCGTGGAGAGGGGTGGCCGAAGGCCGGGGTGAGGTGCGCGTGCGCCCGCCGACCTCGTCCTTCGATCGGCTACCCAATTAATCTGTGAAATCTGTGTAATCTGTGGATATTGAGCGCAGAGGAAGTCCTCGCAGAACTCCGATCGCATGCCAGCCCGAAGCACGCCGCCGGGCAGGCGCATTTCGGTATCGTCGGCGCGAACACGCTGGGCATCAGTATTCCGACGCTGCGAGCGATCGCGAAGCGCGCCGAGCGCGACCACGCGCTCGCCGAGCAGCTCTGGCAGTCCGGCATCCACGAAGCGCGCATCCTCGCCGGCATGGTCGATGATCCGGCGAAGGTGACGAAGCGCCAGATGGATCGCTGGGCGAAGGACTTCGACTCGTGGGATGTCGTCGACGGAGTCTGCGATCTCTTCGTCAAGACGCCGTACGCGTACGAGAAGGCGCACGCCTGGTCGTCGCACAAGCGCGAGTATGTGAAGCGCGCGGCGTTCACGATCATCGCCTACCTGACGTATCGCGACAAGGAGGCGCCGGATTCCGATATCCTCCAGTTCTTGCCGGTGATCCGCCGCGAGGCGGGCGACGACCGCAACTTCGTTAAGAAGGCTGTCAACTGGGCGCTGCGCAACATCGGCAAACGCAACCGCCGCTGCAACGCCGCCGCGATCAAGTGCGCCGAGCAGATCCGCGCCGACGGCACCCGCAGCGGCCGCTGGATCGCCGCCGACGCCCTCCGCGAGCTGCGCGGCGACGCCGTGCAGGCGCGGTTGAAGAGCTAAGATCGTCACGTCTGCGCGCGTCCGTCGATCCGGTACCCTAGACTTCGTGCGATGGATTGCGGTTCTCTCGGCGTTCGCGCTAGCGCTTTTCGTAGGATCGGCTTGCTTTGGTGGCGACAAGCAGCAGGGCACCAAGATCGATATCACAGGCTTGACGGCCGAAGCCGTGACCCAGCGAGCATTCGATGCTCTGGAGCGTCCGGGACGCGTTTTTCACGTTAAGCTGACGCTCACCGTGAAGGGTCAAGAAAAAGTCGTTCATAGCGAGACGTGGATCGATCCGGAGCGCCAGGTCGCAAGGCATGATATCGAAGGCTCGGCCCCACCCGCAGTGCCCCCGGTTACGGACGGTTGCAACGTCTCGCAAACGGAGAGCCGTGAGGGCGGCGTTGGGCAGTTGAGAAGCGATTCCCGTAGCCGGTTTCTTGCCTCGAATCTCGACTATCTCGCGGCAATGGAGTCCACAGAGCCGGACTCGCGTCAAGTCGAAGCAGTCTTTCTGAAAGGCGTTCCATCGATCAGGGTACGCATGTCGGGTAAGCGCACCGGATTTTTGGCCGGCGAATACAGGACAGACGTCGTGCTCGATGGCTCCTTCTTGCCGTTACGGGTCGAATACAGTCAGCAAGTGATCTCCAACGTCGTGAACGACTACGCGTCCGACTTCGTCTCACGCGACACCCTTCCGCCGGATTTCTTCCCAGTAAACTCCTTTCCCCCGTGCAAGGTGTCGGAGTAACCTCTATTCGTTACCCAATGTGATCGCGGCGAGCATCCCCGATCGGAGGCACTATGCCCGAGCCGAAGTTCCAGATCTCGCTGGCCGCGTGGTCGATGCACCGGATGTTTTTCGCGAAGGAGATCGATCAACTCGGGATGGTCGACCTCAGCCACGATGTGGGCATCGACGGGCTCGAACTGGTCAACACGTTCTTCCCGTCGCCGCAGTACGGCTATCTGAAACAGCTTCGGAAGCGCGCGGAGGATGCCGGCGTACAGATCCTGCTGATCATGTGCGACGCGGAAGGCAGCATGGCGGGACCGGAGAAGGCGAGCCGCCTGCTGGCGGCGCAGAACCACCACAAGTGGATCGACATCGCGTCCGTGCTTGGCTGCCACGCGATCCGCTGCAACACGGGCGCGCAGGAGGGCGATGCCGATGCGCAGGATCGCTGCGCGGAAAGCTTCGGTGCGCTGCTGGAGTACGCGGACGCCGCGGGCATCAACGTGCTGATCGAGAACCACTGGGGCCTCTCATCCGACCCGGACTGGCTGGTCGGGCTGATGCAGAAGGTGAACCACCCGCGCTTTGGCACGCTTCCGGACTTCGGGAACATTCCGGACACCACCGATCGCTACGCCGCCGTCACGAAGATGATGCCGTACGCGAAGGCCGTCAGCGCCAAGTGCTACGACTTCGACGCTGCCGGCAACGAAACGAAGATCGACTTCGCGCAGATGATGAAGATCGTCGATGACGCCAACTATCACGCCTATGTCGGCATCGAATACGAAGGCGAGCGCCTGCCCGAGCGCGAAGGCATCCTCGCGTGCAAGTCGCTGTTGGAGCGGTATCAGTAACGATCGCGAACAGTGACGCGAGTGTGCGTGCCACATAAAATCGCGCGAATGAGGCCGTAGGGACGCAGCTTTAGCTCCGTCCGGACGGTGATGGACGGACCTATAAGGTGCGTCCCTACGTCAGCAAGTGGAGGTTCCTCGTGCCCGACACACCACGCATCGCAGTCATCGGCGCCGGATGGGCGGCGCGGATCGCGCATCTACCGGCGTACGCGGCGAACGGCGTTACGCCCGTCGCCATCGCGGATCTGAACGAGCTCGTTGCTGCTGATCAGGCGAAGCGCCACAAGATCCCCAACGTGTACAGCGACTGGCGCGAGATGATCTCGAAGGAGAAGCCGGACGCGGTCAGCGTCTGTGTGCCGAACGTCTATCATCGCGAGCTCGTACTCGGCTGCCTCGAAGCTGGGATTCACGTGATCTGCGAGAAGCCGCTCGCGACGAGCGTTGCGGAGGCGGAGGAGATGTTCGCGGCAGCCGCCAAGGCCGGGAAGTGGTTGATGGCGGCGCAGAACTGGCGTTGGAACGAGAATTCGCGCGCCATCCGACGCATCGTCGATAGCGGCGACATGGGCGACGTCTACTACGCCGAGGCGACCGCATTGCGCCGCATGGGCATCCCCACCTGGGGCATGTTCCACTACAAGCAGCACTCGCACGGCGGCGCGCTGCTCGATGTCGGCGTCCACATGCTCGACCTGGCGGTCTACCTCATGGACAACCCGAAGCCCGTCCGTGTCTCGGCGCAGATGGCGGCGAAGTTCGGCAAGCGGCCGGAGGTCGCGAAGCAACTGCGCAACGCGTGGGATCCGGCAAAGTTCGACGTCGAGGACTTCGCGATCGCGCTCGTGCACTTCGACAACGCGGCGACGCTGCTGCTACGCGCGTCGTGGGCGACGCACATCGACGCCGAGACGTTCTCCGTTCGGCTCTGCGGCACCGAGGCCGGTGCGACGACGACGCCGCCGATGGTGTACCGCAACCACGCCGGCATCCCTGCCGACGAAAAACTGCAAGTGCCCGCAGCGGACTGGACCGCGTCGTACACGCGCGAGATCGCGCACTGGCTGAAGGTTGTGCGTGGTGAGGCGCAGCCGATGGTTAAGCCGGAAGAGACGCTGAACGTCCAGCGGATCATCGACGCGGCGTACCGGTCGGCCGAAGAGGGCCACGAAATCACCATCTGAGCGAACGCCAGAGAGGCTTGACCATGACCCCAGATAGCGTGCCGTCGCGAACCGAATACGTTTTTGACAATGCGGGCGTGCAGACGCCCGAGCGCTTCAGAGGGCTGGAGGCGCTGTACGACGAGCAGACGCAGCGCCATATCGAAGCGCGCGGCATTGCGGCAGGATGGGCGTGCCTCGAAGTCGGTGGCGGCTCCGGGTCGATAGCGCGCTGGATGTCCGACCGCGTCGGTGCGGATGGGCGCGTTCTCGTCACCGACATCGACCCACGCCACCTGGCATCCTTGGCTGGCGGGAACGTCTCTGTGCGGCAGCACGACATCGGGAACGACGCTCTGGATCATGGCGCGTTTGACCTGATCCACACGCGGCTGGTGCTGGTCCACGTGCCTAGGCGCGAAGAGGCGATTGGCAACATGATCGCCGCGTTGAAGCCCGGCGGATGGCTGCTGCTCGAAGAGTTCGATGCGCAGTCGATGCCACCGAATCCCACGCGGTTTGGTGAGCACTATCTCAAGACGCTTCAGGCCAACTACCGCGCCATGCTCCAACGAGGCGTCGACCACGAGTTCGGCCGGCGGTTGCCCGGCGTCATGCGCCAGTCGGGCCTCCAGAAGGTCGAAGCCGAAGGCAGAAGCATGCTGTTTTCGGGCGGTTCGACGGGCGCGAAGTTGATGCTCGCGAACTTCGAGCAGATCAAAGACGACATCCTTGCGACCGGGCTCGTCTCGGAGCGTGAGTTCGAGATGGACCTTGAGCGGCTGAATGATCCTTCGGTGAGCTGGCCCTCGCAGATCATGTGGTCTGCCTGGGGGCAGAAGCCAGCAGAGCGCCCCGAAACCTAAACGTTTCACCGAGCAGCGACTATCCCCGCCAGGTGCCGCGGGCGACCGCCGGCACGAAATCGCCCAGCTCCGTTGGAAACGCGATCGTGCGGCCCTCTTCAGCCGACTTGTAGCAGGCCATCAGCACTTCCGTAACGGCGAGGCCGTCGTGCCAGTTCTCGTCGGGCATGCGGCCGGCGAGGAACGATTGCACCATGTGCCGGTTCTCTGCGGTGTAGCCGTACACCGAAGGCTCGTCGGCGATGACGGGCATCAGCCCCTGCTCGGAATTCTGTTTCTCGACGAGATCCTCGCCCGCGTCGCCGCGGATCTTGCGGCTCAGGAAGACCGTCAGGTCCGTCGTCAGGCTGTCGACTTGCATCGAGTACTCCGGACCCAGCAGCTCGGCGCGCAACCGCAGCGCAGGTCCCACGTAGCTCCATGACGTCGTCGCTTCGACAAGCAGCTTCTCGCCGCCCGGCGCACGGAGCGACACGGCCGCGCGTGCGAAATCCTCCGAAGGCGCGCGGCTGTAGTCGACCTGCCCGCCGGACATCTCCTTCAGCAGCTCGACGTACTCCGGTCGTGTCCATTTCAGTGACGCGATCTGTGCGTTCACTTCTTCGACCACGAGCGCCGTTCGCGGCTCGCCCGGCGCGCTGAGCAGGAAGCGCGCCGCCTCGTAGCTGTGGCAAAGCATGTCGTTCAGGACGCCGCCGCCCTGTCGCTCGCCGCTCCAGAACCACGGCATGTGCGGGCCGCTGTGCTCCTCCGCCGCGCGCGCGAGATAGGGCCGCCCGGCGATCGGTGCTGCCCGCCGCCAGATGATCTCCTTGCCGCGGACGATCGCCGGCTCGAACACCTGGTTCTCGAGATAGCCGTGGAGCAGCGGCGTCGATTCGATCAGCTCGATGACCCGCCGCGCTTCGGCGAGGTTGCGCGCCAGCGGCTTCTCGCAGGCTACGCCGATCAACGCGCCCTTGCCGCTCTTGACAGCGTCGACGATCTCTTCTACTACCGCCACGCGGGTGTCATTTGTGGATGCGATCCACAGCGCATCGACGTTCGGGTTGGCGATCAACTCGGTGATCGAGCCGTGGATCGCCGCTTCGCCGACGCCCAGATCGTGCGCCGCCGCGGCGAGGAGCTCCGCGTTCATGCGCGTCGGGCTGAAGACGCCGGCCACCTCGCAATCGCGCACGCCGGCGAGGCTTGCGACGTGGAAGCGGTTCATGAACCCGGCGCCGACAAATCCGATCCCGAGCGATTTCGCCATCGTCGTGAGACCTCCCAATCCGGCAACTCCCGACATTCTGGCGCCGAACCAGCAATCGCGCCACAATCCACGAACATCGAACAGTCGATTGGCCAACGAACAGCGATGAAAGGGAGGATCCCCCATGGCAGTCGTACTCATCACGGGAACCAGCACCGGTATCGGGCTTGCTACGGCGCTCCAGTTCGCCCGCAGCGGCAACAAGGTCTACGCGACGATGCGGAACCCCGAGACCGGCTCCGCGGCGCTGAGGGCAGCCGCAGCGGCAGAGAAGCTCAAGATAAACATCACCCAGCTCGATGTCGACGATCCTACTTCCGTCGAGCGCGCCGTCGACAACGTCCTCGTCGAAGCCGGCCGCATCGACGTGCTCGTGAACAACGCCGGCATTGGGCCGCTCGGCGTCATCGAACGCACGACGGATGCCGGGGCGCACGAACTCTTCGAGACGAACTTCTTCGGCCCGCTGCGCATGATGCGCGCGGTGCTGCCGGGCATGCGCGAACAGCGCTCGGGCACCATCGTCAACGTCAGCTCCG
>CAYWOO010000133.1:0-4446 GCA_964458665.1 uncultured Dehalococcoidia bacterium | reverse complement strand
TTGAACCTTCATCGCCATCGTCCTCGCAGTGCATCGCTCCCTTCCACATCGGAACTAACGACGTCGCACTCGGGGACCTGGACCACAGCGCTGCGACCCACGCGAAGCAGTACAACGGCGGGAAGATGAACGGCTTTGTTGCCGCGCTGAACGAACGGCGCCAGGACGGCCGTCTGGCGATGGGATATTACGACGAGAGCGACCTGCCATACTACTGGTACCTCGCCAGAAACTACGTGCTGTTCGATCGATTCTTCAGCTCCGCCACCGACGGGAGCCACAAGAACCACATGTATTCCGTCGCCGCGTCAACCCTCTTAAAGCAGCCGGCGCGAACGAATAGTGGTGTCGCAGCCCCGCGCGCAACCGTTGACAACGACGCGCCTACCATCTTCGATCGGCTCGAAGAGCAAGGAATATCCTGGAAGTTCTACGTCCAGAACTATGAACCCCAGCTCACGTATCGAACCGTCGATCAATACCCCGGAGACCGTGCGTCGCAGGTAATTTGGGTGCCGCTCTTGAACATCGATCGGTTTATCGATAATCCCAGGCTGTCGAGCCATATCGTCGACATCAGCGAGTACTACATGGACTTGAAGAACGGAACGCTGCCGGCCGTGTCGTACATTGCCCCATCGGGTGCAAGCGAGCACCCGCCGGGCAGCATCGCCTCCGGGCAGCGAGCGGTGCGCGACTTCATCAATGCGCTGTCGCGCAGTACCGCATGGCCAAACTCCGCGTTCGTTCTGACGTATGACGACTGGGGTGGTTGGTACGATCACGTCGTCCCGCCGCAAGTCGATGCCGACGGGTACGGGTTCCGCGTCCCGGCCCTCCTCATCAGTCCTTACTCTCGGAAGGGAGTGATCGATCACACGCAACTCGACTTCACATCAATTCTGCGATTTATCGAGGACAACTACGGGCTCGCGCCACTGGCTCAACGCGATGCCGGCGCGGCCAGCGTGGCGTCCGCGTTCGACTTCCAAGCGGCGCCTCGCCCGGCCTACTTCTGGTCCGACAATTCGACCGTGACCGTGCTCCACAAGAGTTCACGGCGAACGCTGGTGTACGTCGTGTATGGATCGGGACTGGCTCTGGCGGGCGCAGTCTTGTTGACGTTGATCGCACTGGGAGCGCGCCGGACACGGCGGTCTGGCCCCTACGTCAACGAGAGCGAGCAGCGAGGAGTGTCATGAGGAGATCGGCGTTCTGGTTCTTCGTGGTCCTTGTCCTGGCGTTTGGTGTGTCCACTCGAGCGAGCCTGCCGATCTTTGCCCAAGAACCGGCACAACAGCAGACGATAACGACGGTAGACCAGCCGGAGCCGGTGCGGGTCGGAGATACGCTCCAAATCCTCGTACATCTCACAACAGCAGAAGGCGCAGCGATTGCTGACCAGCCTGTCTTCGTCGCGGCCGGGATCATTGGCAGCGGCGCGCCGACGGAGGGCCGGGGAACAACAGACGAGACGGGGCAGGCGATAGTCAAGTTACGCCTTCTGACCGGCAAGATGACATTCGTCGCCACCTACGCAGGGTCTCCCACAAGAGGGCTTGCGCCGTCTCAAAGTGCCCCGGGCACGCTCGAAGTCCTGCCGCTGGTGGAGCCCACCCTGAGGTTCGATCCGGTACCCATCATACCGCTGGGTGCACGCACGCGTCTGGTGCTACATGCCGAAGACGACATGGGGCAGGCCCTGGGAGGGATCAATGTCCCGGTCACGTTGGATGGACAGCGAATCGGGACGATTCTCACAGACGAACAAGGCCTCGGCGAGATCGCACTGAAGCCCGATCTTACGGCCGGAACGTACACCATCGTTGCGTCATACAACGGCTCGTCATCCAGGAAGATAGCGGCGGCGACTGCCGCCCTTCGCGTGGATGTAGGGGTCGCCTGGCTGCAGATCCACACCGTGCCCGCGCTGCCCGGCGTTCGCTTTCAATTGACTGAGCTTCCTTCATCCGGGCAGCCAGGCCAGGTGTATACGTTCACGTCGGATGCCGATGGCCTGGCCTTCGTTGCTCTTGACTCGCCGGGGGGGTACGGCTTGGCCGCTGTCGCCGATTCTCCTCAGGAGGCGATCGGCCCCCGCGCCGCGTTCGCACGCTGGTCCGACGACTTCTTCGAGCCGAACAGGTTGATATACATCGCTTCGAGCCGACAGCTGACGGCCGGCTTCGACGTCGATTACCGCGTGAACTACAGATTTCTTGATCTCACCCAACAGCCCGTTGACGCAAGCCGCGTGACCTCCGTGACGCTGACGAACAGCCTGGGAGAAGAGGCCACGCTGACTGACAACCAGCCAGCATGGCTGCGCGGTTCCCGCGTCGTACGCCGAACGCGTGGGCTGGAGGAGTCGCGGATCCTGTACTCCGTTAAGAGCGTGATGATGGACGGGTCAAGCGTAGTCAACCAGTACGAGCAACGGTTCTACCCGGAGCAAGGCCTACAACTGCCGATAACCGTATCGCTCTTCTCGATGCACATCTCGACAAGAGATGCACTGTTTGGGTTCTCCGTCGGCTCGGCGGTACGCCTCCAACGCCCCGACGGCCGAACGGATCGTCTCCCATTCGGACCGAATCACGATCTCTCCCTCAGTTCGCTCCCTCGCGGTCCCTACAAGTTGAAGATCGATGGGTACGGTATTTCCTCGTCGCCATCCGTTGCCCTCTCCCGAAATCAGGAGGTGGAGGTACGCGTCATCAGCTATCTGGACATAGCGGTAGTCGGAACGCTCGGCTTGGTCGGCGTGTTCGGGCTGCTCGTGGTGGGCCGATGGCGCTGGTCGACCCGGCGGCGGACTCTCCCGGTACCCTTCGGCCTGGGCAGCTTGGAAAGCGGGGATCTCCGATGACGAGCGGGCGGGTTCGCGTGGTTCTTCTGTGCGCGCTGCTCTCAGCTGCGTGCTCCACGGCATACTCGTCACCGGCTGCGCTCGCGAGCACCACTGTGAGCCGCCCGCCGGTTCTGGCGTACTACTACATCTGGTTTGACGAGGCGTCGTGGGACCGGGCGAAGACCGATCATCCGCTGCTCGGCGATTACTCCAGCGACGATCCGGCCGTGATGCGTCAGCACATCATCTGGGCCAAGGAAGCCGGGATCGACGGATTCATCGTGAGCTGGAAGAGTACGAATCGACTCAATTCCCGCCTCGAACAGTTGATGCGGTTGGCTGACGCCGAGAATTTCAAGCTTGCCATCATCTACCAGGGACTCGACTTCGAGCGAAACCCGCAGCCAGTGGACAGGGTCGCCAGTGACCTCGATGTCTTTCTCGCAAGATACGCGTCCGACGACGCGTTCAAGATCTTCGATAAGCCGCTAGTCATCTGGTCCGGCACCTGGGAGTTCAGCGCCGGGGACATTGCCCGTGTGACCGCGCCGCGCCGCGATCGGCTCTCGTTACTGGCGTCCGAAAAGAACGTAGCCGGGTACGAACGACTCCATGGCGATGTCGACGGCAACGCCTACTACTGGTCATCTGTCAACCCGGAAACGTTCCCAGACTACTCCGGCAAACTCCAGGCACTTGCGGCGTCGGTCCACGCGTCCGCGGGCATCTGGATCGCGCCGGCCGCTCCCGGGTTTGACGCGCGGATGATTGGAGGCACGAGCGTCGTATCCCGAGGTGACGGCCAAACCCT
Organism: uncultured Dehalococcoidia bacterium; assembly: GCA_964458665.1. GTDB lineage: Bacteria > Chloroflexota > Dehalococcoidia > DSTF01 > JACRBR01 > JANXYW01. Next base: position 784 of record CAYWOO010000133.1, on the reverse strand, counting down.
GCGCCGGCAGATGGCAGCTGCGCGCGAAGCTGCGCCCGACGCGATCGGGCTCATCAGCTGGAACGAGTTCAGCGAGAACAGCCATATCGAGCCAAGTGAACAGTACGGACGGCAGTATCTGGACATCGTCGGGTCGACGACGCGCGCGGATCGCATGCCAGCACCATACCCCGCAGCAGACGGTGGGGTCGACTCGAGCGGCCCAGGAGGTCGCTCAGTCACCGACCAGATGCCGCTGCTCATCGCGATGGTTCTGGGTGGTATCGCGTGTCTCGCACTCGTCACCCGCCGAACCTATCGCGGAGTTTCGGGCTCGTGAAAAGGGCACGCAATTCATGACATCTCTAGGACGCAGGGCAATTTCCAGGGACAAGGGCGGGCTGTGCCCTGGTTGTGCGCGTCAGGTGAAGAGGACCAGCTGCGTTGTGTGTGGCCGCGCCGCAACGTCCGTGCCTGGTCCGGCGAACCGTTCCGGGCTGTTGCCGCCGGGGATTCTCCATGGTGCCCCTGAGGAAGCTGCGCCCCTGAAACACGAACAGGCCCGCGGACAACATCATAACCGGCATACGGTAGAAACGATCCTCAAGACCTACGCACCCGAAGAAGTTAACTGGAGCGCGGTCGCGAGTCTCCTTGGCGTATCGCGGCAAGCCGTCCACCAGATCAAGCGGCGGCTGATCGCGCCCGCGATGCCCCCGCGATCGACGGCCCCTAGGCTCACAGACGTGCCGCTGCATGGCCGGTTGATCGCTCCCAAACGATCCGCGCGAACCCTGATGCCGCG
>CAYWOO010000132.1:0-3811 GCA_964458665.1 uncultured Dehalococcoidia bacterium | reverse complement strand
AGAACGCGTGGTTCTGTTCCGGATCCAGCACTTCCAGCAGAGCCGACGACGGGTCGCCGCGGAAGTCCGCGCCCACCTTGTCGACTTCGTCGAGCATGAAGACGGGGTTGACGGTGGCGGCCTGGCGCATGCCGTGAATGATCCGGCCCGGCAGCGCGCCGACGTACGTGCGCCGGTGGCCCCGGATCTCCGCCTCGTCGCGGATGCCGCCGAGGCTGACGCGCACGAATCGCCGCCCGAGCGCCTCGGCGATCGAGCGGCCGAGGCTCGTCTTGCCCACGCCGGGGGGCCCGACGAAGCAGAGGATCGGACTGCGATGCTTTTCCTTCGCGAGCTGGCGTACGGCCATGTATTCGAGGATGCGCTCCTTCACCTTCGGCAGCCCGTAATGGTGCTTGTCCAGCACCTTCGCTGCGTCGGTAAGGTCGATGTGATCGCTGGTGCTCTTGCTCCACGGCACCGTCACCAGCCACTCCAGGTAGCCGCGGATGATGCCAACCTCGGGCGATGCAGACGGGATCTGCTCCATCCGGCGCAGCTCTTCTTCCGCCTTCTTCGCCACGGCCTCCGGCATACCCGCGGCAGTGATGCGTTCGCGCATGTCGTAGGCGTCGCGAGCGGCGGGATCGGTCTCGCCCAGCTCGCGCTGGATCGCCTTCATCTGCTCGCGCAGGAAGTACTCGCGCTGCGACTTGTCCAGCTCCTCCTGCACGCGCGAGTGGATCTTGCCCTGTAGCTCCAGCACGTCCAGCTCTTTGGCGAGATGGATGCTGAGCTTCTCCAGCCGCTCGCGCACGTCCAGCGTGCCGAGCAGGTCCTGCGCTTCTTCATCGTCCAGGCTCAGCGACGACGCCACGTAGTCGGCCAGCCAGCCTGAATACTCGATGTTCATCGCCATCACATACGCGTCGTCCGGCACGCTCGGCGAAAGCCGCGCGACCTTCTCGAACAACGCGAGTACGGCGCGTCGCAGCGCCTCCGTGGGGACGGTGGTGTCGGTCGGGTCATCGACAGGCTGCACGAGCACCTTGTAGAACGGCTCGCCGCCGCGCAGCTCCAGGATTTGCAGGCGCCGGAAGCCCTGCACCCAGAGCTGCGTCGTTCCGTCGGGCAGCCGCAGCGCCCGCTGGATGTTCGCCTCGGTAGCGAACGGGTACAGGTCGTACGGGCTCAGGTCGCTCAGTGACGGGTCGCGCTGGGTGACGACGGCAACCATGCCCTCGCCTTCGGTGGCCGTATCAATGGCGCGCAGGGTCGTGCGGCGGCCGACCAGAATGGCGCCCGGGGTGTTGGGGTACAGGATGCCGCGCCGCCGAGGGACGAGCGGCAACTCGAACGGTTGGTCTTTGCGCCTACGCGGGCGGGGCATCAGCGCTCCTCCGGCCATCCTGGCCCGCCGATTCGAAGCTGTTGCCTTCAGTATCGGCAGATCGAGTGTATCACGCTGGCGAAGCCAAATCGGCCTCACGTATGGCTATTCGATCAGGGGAAGGATCAGATCTTTCGCCGATTCACGTGCGGGGCGCCCACGCAGTCGCCGGAGGAGACAACCTGTTGCGCCCTCGTTCGATCCACGACGAACGTTCGCCACCCACCGCTGTGGCGCATCCCTCCCCGTACGCCCTGATCTTCCACCCGCGCAATCGCGTCGATACCCTGTCTCCAACCAACCACACACAACAGGAGACAGCATTGAGCAAGCTCTCGGACAAGATACGCAGCGCGGCGCGCAGCGAGCCGCAGCCGCTGGGATTCGGCGCAGCGAAGGTCGCCGTCGTCTCGACCATGGTGCTGGCCGCGGCAGCGTCAAACGCTGGGGCGGCAGCCGAGCTGGTGCGGCGTGGCGCGGATGTCGTGATCCTTGGACCGGCATCGGCAGGATCCGGAACAGACGTGTCAGGAGCCATCGCCGGCGCTCGCATCGGTGGCAAGTCGGCGGGCGAGGCAGCAGAATACCGCGCGGGCGGCTTCGACTTTGTCATCTTCGACCCGAACACCGCCACTGCGACCGCGTTGCTGGACGAGAAGATCGGCTATGTGTTGGCTCTGCCCACCGACCTGAGCGACAACGAGTTGCGCACGCTCGAGTCATTCCAGCTCGACGCGATCGATGTCGGCGCCTTGTCCGGTCCACTGACCGTGCGCCGCCAAATCGACCTGCGGCGGATCTTCGCCGCAACGCGGAAGCCGCTGATGGCCACAATCGATGCCGCGATCTCGGTGGCGGAGCTGCAGGCGCTGCGCGACACGAACGTGCTCGTCGCCGTCGTCGAGGGCCCGGAGAACGTCGAGCGTCTCCGCAAGACGATCGATGCACTGCCGCCGCGCAGTCGCCGCAAGGACGACGACCGCCCGACGCCGCTCGTGCCGCACAACGCCATGGCGGAAGAAGAATCCGACGAGCACGACCACGAGTAGCAGCGCAGCGCACAACCGCAGCCATATCGGAGCGCGGGCATTCAGCCCGCGCGGTGCGCGCACCCAATACCGGAGCGCGGGCATTCAGCCCGCTGCGACGCTTGCGACGCAGCTCCCTCACGACGCGAAGCGCGTGGCATAGCCTTCCCCGGCTGTGCGTCCGGCAAAGCCGGACCGACGCTCGCGGCACCCCGGACCTGGATCGACAGGCCGCGTGCGCGCCCGGAACAGCGCTACGAGCATCGCACGCTATTCACCCGCCGCATCGACACACTCGTCGGCGCACGATGAGTGATCTAGTCTGACTCCGAACCCGAACAGATCAACGGAGAGCAACCCATGACGACGGACACCGAGCGAGCGGTTGAAACGATCGAGTACGGCGGGTTCGCCGATCTGCTGAAGCCCGACTCGAAGTGGGTGATAGGCGGCTTCCCGGGATGGGACTTCCGCGAGCCCAACGCCGTTGCCGTCGTGCAAAACGGACGGCTACGCGTGACCGCGCTGCCGCTAACCCGCTCGAACGCGATGGTCCAGTTCTTCGACAATGCTAAGCACATGTACTACTCCACAGAGACGTTCACGGTGCCGCCGGGCGGAGAGATCTCGGTCGAGTTGGAGATTCGCGCCCTGAAAATCAACGGCGTGCCGGACGACTTCTACGACGGCTTCGTCTCGGTCAACCTGCTCGACTTCTCCACGGGCCTCGCGGTCGACTTCTTCGTGTCGAACGAGTGCTTCGCGACCGTGTACGCGCGGCTGCCGTTTCCGGGCGCGATCGCCCCGGAGGACGACTCCACGAAATACTTTGCGCTCTTCAAGGAGCAGCCTCTGCCCAAGGGCAATCAGCAGACGCATCGCTACAAGATCACGTACAACCAGGGGTCAGCCGAGCTGTTCTTCCACGTCGAAGGCCAGCTCGTGAACCACGAAGTCAACGTGCCGAAGATGGATTCCTTCATCGCAGCGCTCGGCATGATGACCGAGAAGGACATCGTCGACGGCAAGAGTGTCAGCTGCCACGGCCAGGGCCTCACGGCCGAATGGAGCCCGCTGACGATCACGAAGCGCTTCGCTCCGTAGTTCGTAGTCGTCAGTTCACAGTCTTCAGTTTGCAGTTCGCTGCGCCGACAGAGAGTGGCACAGCCGCCCCCGGCTGCGAGTCCTCCACAGTCGAACAATGTTGCTGTGAACGCGAGATCGCGGCCAAGAGAGACGCGAAGCGTGGAGCATAGCCGCCCTCGGCTGTGTGTCCGGCAAGAGCCGGACCGACCCTAGATGAGACTCCGACGGAGAACTCCGATCGCGTGCGGCACGATCGGTCAACCGACGCGATAAACGATCTCAAGAGTCCGATCGAGCCCCGAAGAGTGGCACAGCCGTCCCCGGCTGT
>CAYWOO010000131.1:0-13345 GCA_964458665.1 uncultured Dehalococcoidia bacterium | reverse complement strand
CAAGATCGAGCCGCGCCGCAAGACGGGGACATGCGCGCGGCATCAGCGGCGGCTGACCGTCGCGATCAAGCGTGCGCGTCACCTGGCGCTGCTGCCCTACACCGCGGGCCAATCCGTCTCCCGCTAGCAAGCATCACGCCCGTAGAGATGGGTGTCCCAACTCCGCGAGGTTGTCGGGCGCTTTCCGAACGGCATTGAACGCAAGGGGCATCACCGATGGCGAGCCAGGGGAAGTCGGGACGTGCACAGGGTGACGGCAAGCCCGCGGGAAAGAAGCCCGCGCCACGGGCGAGCCACTCCGGCGGAGGAAGGCTCAATCTCGACTCTGAGACCTCTGCACGGCTACTGCTGTTTGGCGCCGTCGCGGTGGTCGTGGCCATCGCCGCCGGATTCCTTATCTTCGGCTATTGGTACACGGTGATCCTTCCGCGCAACCGCACGGTGCTGCAGGTTGCTGACCAGAAGGTCTCGTACACGGCGATGAAACGCCGGATGAGCTACGAATTCATACAGAACACGGGTTACCAGAGCCAGGAGGGCTTCCAATTGCTTGCCTCCGCGGCGTTTCAATCTCAGCTCAACGAACTCACGGAGATCACGCAGGCGGGACCACGACTCGGCATATCTCTCGACCAATCGGAGTTCGACCAGAAGCTTCGCGAAAAGCTCGCGGTGGCTGCGTCGGCGGATCAGCGTGCGTTCGCCGACGCGTTTCGTATCGCCCTGGACAAGACGGGGCTGACGGAGGCGGAGTTTCGCTCCATCGCAAGGGCCGAGGCGTTCGACAAGAAGATCCTCGAAAAGTTCAAGGCCGATGCACCCGGCACGGCGCTCCAGGCCAAGCTTGGTGTGATCACCACGCAGACCGAGGATGAGGCGAGGCTGGCGATTCAGCGGATCAAGGACGGCGAGGACTTCTCGGAGGTGGCCAAGACCGCCTCGAACGAGCCGGGTGCCGCGACGACGGGCGGCGTCAAAGAGTACAGTCCCAAGGGGACACTGCTGAGGATCTACGAGGAGTTCGCGTTCTCCGCGGATATAGGCGCTATCAGCGAACCGTTGACCACGGGAGATGCGGCTTCGCGCGTCGGCGCTGATCCATCGACGACGGTGCCGTATTACGTCGTGAAGGTGATCGACCGGTCGGATCAACCGGTTACCGATGCGCAGAAGGCGTTGATCGGCGGCCGAAACCAACGGGATTGGCTGAAGGCAACACAGGACGAGATGCTGGCCGATGGCACGTACAAGAAGGACTGGGACGACCAGTCGCAAGTGGACGCGCTCACGGCCATTGCACCGAGGCTTGCGCAGCGGCTCGCGGCACAGGCAAAGCAAAAACAGGAAGACGACCAGAAAGTCGCGGACGTGCGCGCCACGACTGTCGCTCAACTGACGGCAAGCCCGCCAGCGGCAGCCACGACGCCCTCACCGGAGGTCACGCCCGAGGCAACACCGGCGGGCCAGGGCGACGGTGCGAGCCCGGAAGCGCCGTCCCAACCGGTTGCGCCCAGCAATGGCCAGTGATCGGCGCGCCATCGGCATCGGCCTGATGGGGCTCGGCGTTGTCGGCAGCGGCGTCGCGCGTATCTTGCAGCAGAAAGCCGACGTTTACGAGCGCCAGATCGGTAGGCCGCTCGCGATCCGTCACGTGCTGGTACGCGACCCATCGAAGCAGCGCGACTTCCCCATTGATCCGTCCCTGCTCACCACGGACGTGAAGGAGCTGCTCGACGATCCCGAGGTTGAGCTGATCATCGAAGTGATGGGAAGCGAAGAGCCGGCATACGGCTACCTTCGGGACGCGCTCCAAGCCGGCAAGTTCGTTGTTACAGCCAACAAAGAAGTGATGGCGAAGCACGGCGCCGAGCTGCTCGCGGTGGCACGCGAGCACAATGTCGACCTGCTGTACGAGGCGAGCGTGGGCGGCGGCATCCCTATTATCGCGCCGCTGAAGCGCGACCTGCTGGCCAACGACATCGTTGGCGTTACGGCGATCATCAACGGCACGACCAACTACATCCTCAGTTCGATGAGCAAGGGCGGAGGCACGTTCACGGACGCGCTCGCGGACGCGCAAGCGCTTGGCTTCGCCGAGCCTGATCCGACGAACGACGTAGAGGGCATCGACGCCACGTATAAGCTCTGCGTCCTGGCAACGCTGGCATTCCACATGGATGTGCATCCGGAAGACATCTACCGTGAGGGGATCACGAACCTCGGCGAACGGGACTTCGCATATGCCCGCGAACTCGGCTACGCGATCAAACTGCTGGCGATCGGCCGCAAGCAGGGCGATCAGGTGCAACTCCGCGTGCATCCTGCGCTCGTGCCGCTCGACCAACTGCTTGCCAGCGTCGATGGCGCGTTGAACGCGGTCGAGATCGAGGGCGACTTGATGAGCAAGGTGCTGTTCCAGGGGCCGGGCGCGGGCTCGCTGCCGACCACGTCGGCCGTGGTGGCGGATGCGCTGGATGCGGCTGTGAGCATCACCAACCACGTGTACTGGCCGCATTCGTCACGCCGGGAGGCCGGACTGCACGTGATGCCTATGGAGGAAGTCCGAAGCCGCTACTACCTCCGCATCGGGGTGGCCGACAAGCCGGGCGTGCTCGCGCGCATCGCCGGCGTGTTGAGCGAATGCGGAATCAGCATCGCGTCCGTGATTCAGAAGGAAGTTGAAGGACAGGAGGCGGCCGAGATCGTTATCATGACGCATGATGCGCGAGAAGCGGATATGCAGCGCGCGCTCGTGGACATTCGCGGCATCGATGGAGTAGCCGGCGCGGACCAGTTGCTGCGGGTGAAGCCATGACGATGAGTGATCCTCAGAACGAAGCCCGCGGCGGCGTCGATGCTGTGCATTGGCTGCAGGATCAGGTGACGCAGCTGAAGACCGCAGTTGTGCGCATGCAGCAGCAGAACGACCAGGTCCAGGCGGCGACACTGGACGTGAACGAGAAGCTGCGCGACGCGGAGGCGCGCCTTCGCGAGATCACCGCCAAAACCGTCGGCTTGCCGACGATGCAGGATCAACTGCGCCAGCTATCCGGCCTCATGGAGCGCATCCAGGATGCAGAGGTACTGATCGATACGAAATTCGAGCTGCTGGAGCGTACGAGCGGCGAGGATCGCGGGCGCGATCAGTCGGAAAAGAATGACCTGTATCGCCGGGTGCAGGATCTTGAGCGACGATCCGAAAGCCTCGGCGAGAGGCAGTCGACCGTCGATGAGTCCACGCGGCGGTTCCAGGACGAGGTGTCGCGATCGCATCTGCTGGCGCAATCGATGGGCCAGCGCCTAGAAGCGGTCGAAAGCAAGACGGCCCGCAACCTCGATGCGGTGAACCGCATGGAGCAGGGGCACTCCGAGATCGAGCAGGCGATTCGTTCGCTACGACGCGAGGACGACGTGCTCGCGGAGCGGGCGCGACTTGCGCATGAGGTAGCGGCACGGCTGGAAGTCGAGCTTCATGCCCAGCAGGAGGAGTACCGCGTGCTACCGCTGTTGGCAGAGCGCGTGGAGTTGCTGCGGGCGGAGCGCCAGCGGCTTGAAGATCGAACATCGAGGGCAGAAGAGTCGCTGGAGGACGCCCGGGCGCGTTTGGAGCGTGAAGAGGAGTTTTCGTCGCACGTCGACACGCGTCTGAAGGCGGAGGATGCGCGCCTTGACCACATTCACTCTTCGACGCTGGACTACCGGCGAACCCTCACCGATCAGCTGCTCAAATTGAACCAGATGCTGGAGCGTATGAAACGGCGCGAGGTCGAGGAGACGGAGCGGCAGGTGAAGGAACTGCGCCTGCAGGCGAACCAACTGAAGAACGCCGAGGAAGAATGACCGCTGGGACGCCCGCCGCGCTGGGAGACGCGCCGAATCGCGGCGTGCTGCTTCGCTTCGCGGAGCATCTGCCGATCAGCGAGGCGACGCCGATGATCTCGCTGGGCGAGGGCGATACGCCACTCGTGAAGTCGACACACATCGTGCGTGACATCGGCTGCGAGGCGCTGTACTTCAAGCTGGAAAGCTGCAACCCGACCGGATCCTTCAAGGACCGCGGCATGGTCGTCGCCGTCGCGAAGGCGATGGAAGCCGGAGCAACGGCGATCCTGTGCGCTTCGACCGGCAACACCAGCGCATCGGCCGCGGCGTACGCCGCGCGATACGGGCTGGGCGTGTACGTTGTGGTGCCCGACGGCAACATCGCCCGTGGCAAGCTGGCGCAGAGCGCAGTCTACGGCGCGGAGATCATCGCCATCGAAGGCAACTTTGATGCGGCGCTGCGTGTGGCGCGAGAGATCACGAGCAAGCATCCGATCGCGCTCGTCAATTCCGTGAACCCGTTCCGCATCGAAGGGCAGAAGACCGCCGCGTTCGAGATCGCGGATGCGCTCGGCGATGCACCGGATGTGCTGGCGCTGCCGGTCGGCAATGCGGGCAACATCACCGCGTACTGGAAGGGGTTCGTCGAGTACCACCACCGCGAGCGCACGAGCAAGCGGCCGCGCATGCTGGGATTTCAGGCTGCGGGTGCGGCGCCACTGGTATACGGCGCGCCCGTGGAGCAGCCGCAGACGATCGCATCGGCGATCCGCATCGGTAACCCTGCGTCGTGGAAGACGGCGATTGCCGCGCGCGACGAGTCCGGCGGCAGCATCGATGCCGTCACGGACGACGAGATCCTGGCAGCGTACAACCGCCTGGGGCGCGAAGAGGGCATCTTCTGCGAGCCGGCCTCAGCAGCGGGCGTCGCGGGGCTGTTGAAGCTCGTGGCTGGCGGCGCCAGCTTCGCCGGCAAGACGATCGTCTGCATCATCACGGGCAACGGGCTGAAGGACCCGGAGACGGCGCTGAAGACCGAGCCGCCGATCCACCACGTACCGGCCGAACTCGAGGCCATCGAACACGAGATGGGTTGGGTGTAACTGCGCGCCATGGCGGCGCCTCATCGCTCACGTTACCGATACCAATGATCTCGATCGTCCAGTTGTTCAGCGCGCGATACAGGATCCAGAAGGCGCCGTCGTTGTAAAGCGTATCTCCGCGCCTTGTCGAGAATCGGATCGTTTCGTCTACCTGCGGCCGTGCACAGATGATGGAGATGATCTCGTCGATGGCTCGCTGTTCGGCGCTGGTAGCGATGTCGTTGTAGAAGAGGCGCGCCTCGGGGCACAGCAGGACGTCAACGTCCGGCATGCTTGCGCTGCAGGTCCTCCCAGCGGACAACGTCATTCGCGTTTGCCGGATCGTCCGCTTCGCGAATCATTGCCTGGATCTTCGGATCGGCCATCAGCCGTTCGTTGAACGCGCGAATCTCTTCGAGCGTCAGCTTCTTGCGTGGAGTCGGTGCCTTCGGTTTGGACGGTCCCTGCGCTATGTGATCCTCCAGAACTGCCATAGGATACCGCGTGAGGGCGCGCTTAGGCGGTGCGGCCGGCTGCGGGCTGGAGCGTGCGGATGCGGGCGACGGCGGGCGGCAGTACGTCGAGCAGCGCATCCACATCCGCCGTGGTGTTGCTTGCGCCGAGCGTGAGGCGCAGGCTGCCGCGCAGGTACGACTCCGGGACGCCCATTGCTGCGAGCACGTGCGACGGCTCGAGCGATGCTGTCGTGCAGGCGCTGCCGCTGCTCGCGGCGATGCCGTCCAGATCGAGCTGTAGCAATACTGCTTCGCCCTCGACGTGCTGGAAGGCGAAGCTGGCGCTGTTCGGGAGGCGAAGCGCGCGGTCGAGCGGGCCGGTGATGATCGTGTCCGGGACGCGGCGCGGAAGCTCGTCGAGCAGGCGATCGCGCAGCGCGATGACGTGCGCGTTGCGGGCTTCGCGCTCGTCGGCGGCGAGACGGAACGCGGTCGCAAGGCCGACGGCGCCGGCAATATTCTCGGTGCCGGCGCGGCGGTTGCGCTCCTGCGATCCGCCGACGATCTGCGCGGCGAACGGCGTGCGGCCTCGCACGTAGAGCGCGCCGACTCCCTTCGGGCCGTAGATCTTGTGCGCGGCGATGGAGAGCAGGTCGACGCCGAGTGCATCGATGTTGAGGTCGAGCGCGCCTGCGGCTTGCACCGCGTCGGTGTGGATGGCGATGTGCGGGTTGTGCGCCTTGACGATGCGGGCGACTTCGGCGATCGGTTCGATTGTGCCGACCTCGTTGTTGGCGTACATGACGCTGACGAGGATCGTGCGGTCGTCGAGCGCGGCGCTGAGGGCGTCGAGGGCGACGAAGCCTTCGCTGTTGACGGGGAGGTACGTGATGCGGAAGCCTTCCTTTGCGAGCGCCTCGCATTCGTGGAGGACGGCGTGGTGCTCGATGGCGGTGGTGATGATGTGGTCGCCGTCTCCTGCGGCGACCGCTTCACGGCGCTGGGGCGATGCCATCGCGACGCCGCGAAGGGCGAGGTTGTCGGCTTCGGTGCCGCCGCTGGTGAAGACGATCTCGTTCGGCTTGGCGCCGAGTGCTTCGGCGACGGTGCGGCGGGCGGCGTCGAGGCCTTTGCGGGCTTCGCGGGCCTCGGCGTAGATACTGCTGGGGTTGCCCCAGGCGGTGGTGAGATAGGGCAGCATGGCGGCGACGACGCGCGGGTCGGTGGGCGTGGTGGCGGCGTGGTCGAAGTAGATGCGGCGGTCGGGCATACGTCCATGATAGCCGGTCTTTGATTGACTCCTTGTTTTTCGTTTTTTCGCTGTTGGCTGATTGTTCCAGATTCGGGCGCGGGCTTGGTGGTTGATTGACCGAAGCCGCGGCGGGCCGCGAGATTGTTTATGTTTGATTGTTTTTTGATTGAATCGCGGCGAAACGATCAATGGAGCCAGGTTGTGAGGTGCATCTGACGTGCGGCATGTGCATGCGGCGATGATAGGCGCGCCATGGTGTGATCTCCGAGCGTTCTGCGTCATCCTCGGGGGCGACGGGAACCACGAAGGGGCACGAAGGAGGGAACGAAGGGGCGACGGGAACCACGAAGGACACGAAGGGGCACGAAGGAGGGAACGAAGGGGAACCGCAGATTTCACAGATTTCCCCGATTGATGCGGAGGGATTTTCACCGCGCGAGCCCGGAGTGGGATCGGCGGTGCGGTAGGCTACGGGATCGATGGTGGCTGCTCGGGGCCGATCGGCCGAGATCTGAGGCGGGGCTTCGTTCTTGAGGGTGTTGGTCAGAGAGAGGCAGCTTTTCATGTTTGCTACTATTCGCGTCCGCCGTAGCGCCGGTCTTCTCCTCGCTGCGAGTTCGTTGCTGGTGCTGGCGGCGGGTGCGTGCGGTGGTGGCGGCGGGAAGTCGAGTTCGACCGGCACGGCTACACCGGCTGCGGCGGCTGCGGGTGACGTGAGCGGCACCTACACGGTTGTGCAGGACTCGGACGGCACGAAGCCAATACCGGGCGCGACGGTGACGCTCCTGCTCGACAACGGCACGCTCGCGGTGCGCGCGGTGAGCGGCGACGACGAGCTGACGGACAGTGGCACGTACAGCGTGCACGACGGCAAGATGACGATCGAGTTCAAGGAGCAGGGGTTCACTGCGAAGGACCAGCCGTACAAGCTCGACGGCGACACACTGGAGATCCCCGTGAAGATGTTCAGCGAGGGAGCGGGCTCGTCGACGTGGAAGCGCGCAGCTGCCGGCGCCGCGGACGCTGAGCCGACCGCGAGCGACGACGCATCGGCGGACTTCGGTGCGCCGCGTGCGCCGGGCGGACTCTCGGAGCTGAAGCCCGACTGGTCGCTGTTCGATGATAACTACGCGACCGCGCAGGCGATGAAGACGTTCACCGAGAGCGTCAACGACAAACACATGACATGGGAGGCGGCCGTGCAGGCGGCGGTCGCCCGGGCGAAGAGCTTCAGCGATGTCGTGGGCGTGGATGTGTCGCCGAACGGGCTGAACGCGTTGATCCGCTACAAGGACGGTCACGACGAAGAGTTTCTGACCGAGCGCTTCAGCGTGACGAAGGGTGGCCTCTCCGCGACCGGCGCGAGTTCGTCCGAGCCCTACGTTTCTGCTGCGCCCGTGGCCGCGCAATCGAATGGATGTGGCGAGCTGCCCGCAATTCCGAGCGGCGGCGCCGTGAAGACGAGCAAGGGTAGAACCGTACAGCCGGGGCGCGAGGGGCTGCAGCCTGCGCCGGCGAAGCAGAAGCCGCCCCCGCCCGTCCTGTACGGCGTGAGCGGCTATGACGCGGCGAAGCAGCCGAAGCCGATCAGCAGCGCCGATTCGCCTCCGGCGGGCGCGCGCAAGGCATTGCTGTTCGCCCCGCTGTACGACGTGCCCCACTCAGGGCCGGTCTACGAGGGCGACACAACGGCACCCGGTCACTGGTCGGGGTTCCGCGATGGCAGCGGCGGCAACAACGTCGAGTGCATCGCCGCGGCGCTGAAGCGGGGCGGCTACGCGCCCGAGACGATCTTGGGGCGCATCGAGAAGGGCAAGCCGGTTCAATCGGGTATTGATGCGCTGGTCGAGTTGACGAAGAAGCTGACGAGCACCGAATACGGCGTCATCTACTTCATGACCCACGGCGCAGAGCGCGACAACGGCACGATCAAGCTGGAAATGGGCGCGCTCTCGGAACAGGATCGCAAGGACGTCATTGGCGAGCGGAAGATCCGCCACGAGGACGCAACGACGCTGGAGGATGCGATTCGCGAAAAGATCCTGCGCGAGGCCGGGCTACCGCTGGACGACGACCTGAAGTTAACGATCCGGGCGAACGTGACGGACCTCGACGGCAGCCTGCAGCTGTGGGTGTCGTCGGAGTACTTCCGCCTCCTGCGAGAGAAGATGGGTGTGAGTTTCGCGAACACCTTGATCTTCGTCAACGCGTGCTCGTCGGCCGCGAATCAGGGGCTCGTGAAGGCGTTCGATGCGAAGGCGTTCTTCGGATTTCAGCGCCCGCCCGACCTATCGTTCTCGAGCGACGCCGCTGCGCAGATCATCGACCTGCTGCCGGACAAGGCGCGTTCGGCACGCAACGCGTGGCAGATGTGGGTGCGCTACCACGCGTGGCTGCAGGCGTTTGCCAAGGCAAAGCCCGACGAACGCGTGCAGATCAGCATTCTGAAGGCATACGGGAAGAACGGCGTGGAGTACGCGCCGATCACGGATCAGACCAACCTCCTCATCTTCCGCGCGCGCCACGGCCCTGAGCCCGGGAAAGTAGACATCACCACAGCCATCGCGAACATGAGCGAATGTTCGAAGAGGTTCTGGTCCGCCGGGAAGAGAGCAACGTTCGGCAACACCGGGTGCCGCAATTGGGAGCTCGGGGTCGTTCCCCCGCCAACGGACGCGGAAGTCGCCGACGCGGTGTTCGAGCTTGGCGGCGGCGGCGACGCTCCGTACGGGCGCTGGACGATGACGGATTAGTGGCCACGGGAACCACAGATTTCACAGATTTCGCAGATTGGGAACCAAGAATTCGACAGGGAACCACGAAGGACACGAAGGAGCACGAAGGAATGACTCTGGACAGGATTTAGCCGAGATAGAGGAACGACGTGCTCCATCCGCGGTCATCAAGTAGATGTACGAGCTCCGCGGCGCGATCCTCGCCGACCGCCTCGCGTAGGCGCTGCTGAATGCGCTCGCGCTTCTCCTCCGGTACCGCGACATCGAAGACGAAGTAGGGGACGTTCGACGAGTAGTCCAGCACGTCCTCTTCCTCGAACACGAGATACGCGTCCCCTTTGAACGCGACATCCGAACTGAGGATGTGGGAGATCGGGATGACCTCGCTGCTCATGTGCGATTCCTTTCGCTGTTTCGCGCGCCGCTTGCGCTGGATGTGCGAATTGCCCGATATAACACTACAGGGACCGAGAGAATAGTACAGGGCGCAAACATGATTGGTGGTGTAATGCTCGTCGGATCTCAGATGGGACGACTGTGCGACTGGTGTGGCCGGAACGAAGCACTGCGCGATGCCGATGGCACGACCTTCGCGTGTGAACTGGAAGCTTGCAGTGCGGTGTCTTGCGGCACTTGGTGCGCCGACTTCCACATGGGCAAGCATGAGGACTACGGCGACTGCGTGCGCGACCGAAACGGAGAGGTCATTTCGCCACGGAGCCGTGCGTCACGGCGCGTCCCTGCGTAGTTCGTCCGCGAGTCCCGTGGCGACTTCTGATGATGGCACCCCCATTGGAAACGCCGTGAGGATGATCTCGATCAACCGATCGCCAGCGCGGAGCGTGGCACGGTGGAAGAGGCGGCCACGCTCCTGCAGCGAGTTCCAAGTCGATCGCGCGCAGGGGTAAGCGAGGCACACAATGATGCGTGGTGTAGTCGCAAGATTCGCATAGGCGAGCACTTGAAGGAGATCCGCGCGATGTCGCTCGCGGATCTCTTCTTCGATGTTGCTCCATCGGTGGGTCTGCAGCTCTTCCCAATGTTCCTTGTACTTTGCATCGATGATGATGGTCGAGTCTGCGCGCCCCAGCATCAGGTCGGGGATCAGCGATCGTTGGGATCCGGTGTACGGAGGCTCCCACGAAAGTGGCGTAACGGTTTGGCGCTGGCGGCCTGTGCGCAGGACGCCCCCGATTCGGCGCGCCACGTCCACCAGCACTGTCTCTGTCCACGCCTCGAAGAATTGCTCCATCGACATCGCCCAGGGCAAGCCTGAGAGATCGCTGAGCCCTGCAAGGCCCCGATCGTCAACCGTCCATTCGACCGCCTGGATGCCGTCGCGGAACGCGTCGGTCTTGAGTGAACCGCGGAGCCAAGACTCCAACTCGCGCGAGCCTGGTTCGCGAGCCGGTACGTCGCGAACGCGATCGAGGAGGCCCGCGCATAGCTCGATGAGCTTCAGCACGAAGACTCCAGAAGTGCGCTGTCCTTCGAGACCTGCAAGCTGCTTTTTCAACGTGAACCGGATGGCGGACTTTAGCTGACGATCATCTCGGAGATCGGGGAAGCGACACGGAACAGTGAGGAATCCGCCGTGGGGAATCTGCTTCGTCGCGTAGGCCGTCCAGTTCACCGACCCCTTCGGTGCGGTGCGGTCTTCCTCCGTGATTTCAAAGCGGCGTTCGAGCTGATTGAGCAGCGCCTGCAATCGGAACAGAACGATCGTCGAGAGCACCCACGCAGGGATCTTGCGATCTGAGCGTGGGAGCATTGGAAGCGCAAGAGGCGCCGGGACAATGCGCCAGCCCATGTCGCCGAGCATTGGGCCCAGGCCCTGCCAGTCGAAGCGTGGCTTGACTACGAGTCCGTAATCGGCGCGGCCCGTGGTCGGGGAAAGCAGAGGGACAGCGCCAACGCAGGTGCGAGTCTTGATCTCCAGTGAGACCGACGTGCCGTTGTAGCGCTGCTCGATTTCCGTGTCGAGATGGCGCAGGTACGAACGGTTCTGTGTGATGAATTGACCAGCAAGCCGGCTTAGCTGCGCGCTCGGATCGCGCGGCGGCGTTCCACGCAAGAGGAACGACGCGGAGAGGGTCGTGGTTGACGAGTCCGTCGCCTCGAAGCAAGGTGTTCCGAGCTTGGGGGCGTACGCTGAACGAATGCGCCCCCCACGCCGCGTCACAAGCTCTCGATCCACTGGAGATAGGAGCGAATAGGTTCGGAGAACCCGCCCACGTAGCCCTGCGCGAGGTACTCCTCGAGCAGCGGTTTTAGGGTCGCCCTCAATTGTTCTGCTGCGGTCAATCCCGGACTGAGCAGGAAGTACGAGTGGCCAGGCACGAGGTCGAAGGCGTCAGCCGTTGCATACTCGACGAAGATAAGCATCAAGTCGTCGAACGCTTGCGTCATGGTCGCGTCGTTCTGCGCAGCGACCACCGAGCGTTGAGGCCAGAGCTTCGTGAATGCGAAGCGGCGACGGACTGCTACATCGACGATCGCGAGGCTGCGGTCAGCGGTGTTCATGGTGCCGAGGACGTGTAGGTTGCTCGGGAGTGAAAGCTGGTCGCCGTGCGGTTTGCCGAAATCGTACGGCAGGGCAATGGTGCGCTGCTCACCCGGCTCGAGTAGGTAGATCGCTTCGCCGAGGATCTTCGAGAGGTCGGCGCGGTTGATCTCGTCGATATGGAGAAGGAAGTCGCGATCCGGATGCGCGCTCGCGAGGGCGGACGCTTCCATGAGGTAGCCGGGTTTGGGAGCAAAGCTGAGTCCAAGTCCGCCCTGGGTCTGAGTCGGTGCGAGGCCGCCCACGAAATTCTCGTACGTAGTGTTGGGATGGAACTGGACGGACTTCCCGTTGTCTGCGTAGGCGTCGTGCAAGAGGCGCTGAGCCATCCGGGTCTTTCCGGTTCCGGGTGGGCCTTCGACCACGGCGTAGCGCCGTGACTTGAGGAGACGGACTACGTCTGACTCGGTAATCTCGGGCGTCAGATGATTGCGCCATTGCGCCTGTATCAGATCGTTGTTCTCTTGCGCACCGGCCACGATTCCTGCGAGCCGTTCATCGAACAGCAGGTCGATGAATGCCGTGACTGCGTCCCGTGATGCTACCGGATTTTCCGTTGGTGCGAAGAGTGCGTAGATCTCCTTGCCGTATTTCGCGAAGACGCTCTCGTACACCGAGAACTGCTTTGCCACGTTAGGCGGGATCGTCTGATCTATGCGCGAAGGATCTTGCTTAGCCCAGGCGACGAGTCTGCCGTGCCCATACTGCTTGTTGAGCCATGCGCAGATAGCGTGGGTCTTCCGCGCGTGCCCCGGTCGGCCGATGATGCCCTCGTCGGGTGGAAGTCCAGCGGTTCCCAACACCAGTGCAACGAGGCAGCGCTCGCCGTCGACAGGAAAGATGACGAATGACATTCCGCCGTAAGGCCCGCTGTCTTGGTTACTCGGATGGATGAATGCCGCGTATGGGACGCCGGTCTCGGCTGCGGCCATGTCAGGGGCACGCAGTTTCACCGTCTTGACCGCTTCCGCTTTGTAGCGACCGTCACCGCCGAATAGCGCGCCGAAGGCGGTTGTGTTCGCCTGTTTCCAGTCGGGCACCATGCCTTTGTTGTTGACGATCGCCAACAGCTTGTCTAGCGCTCGATCATTCTTTTCGGACAAAGGTGTTGTCCTCCAGTGACGCGGGGCACACCACGTATTCGTACTCGGCGTCTTCTTGCGATATGAGGCGGTTGTGTTCGCTTCGGTGCTCGTTGCATCGCTCGCACAGCGGATCGCGGAGCTCTGACCACTGATGTCGCGCCGTGGTTGCAGTGCACTCGAAGTATAGGGGTTGTTGCTGAAGGGTCCTATGTCGGGGCGATGCGTGGTGCGAGCAAGGTCGCTGTGCGCCACGAAGTTTGCAGCCAAGCGAGAAGGCGCGGCGCCACGGCGGGGCCGGGCTTCCGCACTCTGCTTCGGACCGCCCTCTTGATGTTCATCGCCGCTGCTGTG
>CAYWOO010000130.1:0-10970 GCA_964458665.1 uncultured Dehalococcoidia bacterium | reverse complement strand
GGTGCAGGAGAAGGTGCGCCAGTTCTTCGGCAAGGAGCCCCACAAGGGCGTCAACCCGGACGAGGTCGTAGCGATCGGCGCGGCGATTCAGGCCGGCGTGCTGAAGGGCGAAGTCCGCGACGTGCTGCTGCTCGACGTGACACCGCTCACGCTAGGCATCGAGACGCTGGGCGGCGTATCGACGCCGTTGATCACGCGCAACACGACGATCCCGACGAGCAAGAGCCAGGTCTTCTCCACTGCGGCCGACAACCAGCCGAGCGTCGAAATTCACGTGCTGCAGGGTGAGCGCGCGATGGGTGCCGACAACAAGTCGCTGGGGCGCTTCATCCTCGATGGCATCCTGCCGGCGCCGCGCGGCGTGCCGCAGGTGGAGGTGACATTCGACCTCGACGCGAACGGCATCCTCAATGTGTCGGCGCGCGACAAGGCGACCGGCAAGGAGCAGAAGATCACCATCACCGCCGGCGGCGGCCTTTCGAAGGATGAGGTCGAGCGCCTGCAAAAGGAAGCGGAGCTGCACGCGACCGAGGACAAGGCGCGGCGCGAGGAGATCGAGATCCGCAACACGGCGGATAGCCTCGCCTACCAGGCCGAGAAGACGGTGCGCGAGAACGCCGACAAGATCGACGCCGAGCTGAAGTCGGAGGTCGAAGGCAAGGTCGCAGCCGTCCGCAGCGCGCTGGCGTCGGCCGGCGCCGACACCATCCGCTCGTCCACGGAATCACTCTCCGAGACGATGCAGAAGATCGGCCAGGCCGTCTACGGCGCGCAGGGCGGCGCTCCCGGCGAACCTGGCGCGAACGGCGCGGGCGAGCCCGGCGCAGAAGGCGCAGCCGAAGAGGGTACCGTCGAGGGCGAGTTCCGCGAGGTGTAGGCGGGGGTCTCCGGCCGTAGCTCGGGCTTTTCAGTCCGCGCCAGCCTCAACATAAGACTACGCTTGCCGGTTGGTCACCAACTCCAACGGAAACTCCCGCAGCGATTCGATCACACGCGCGACGCCCGCCATGGGCGCGGCGGCGGTCCCCGTCGCGCGGAGCTGGATGACGTGCATGCCGGCGTCGAGGGCGGACGTGAGGCCGTTCGTGCTGTCTTCGACGGCGATGCATAGCTCGGGCGGGATGCCGAGCTTCTCGGCGGCGAGCAGGTACGGCTCCGGCAGCGGCTTCGTCTTCGTCACCATGTCGCACGTCGAGAGCACATCGAACAGCCCGTCGAGCCCCGCCGCCGGCAGGATCGCGTCCACCCACCGCGTGTACGACGCCGTGCACAGGGCGATCGGCACGCCGCGTTCGCGCAGCTCCACGACGAGTTCGCGCGCGCCCGGCAGCGCCGGCCGCGGCTGCCGCAGCCGCTCCATCAGCACGGGCTCGTAGTCCTTGATCACTTGCTCCAACTCGACGGGCAGTTCGTGCAGCTCGATCATGCGTGACCACGTCGCAGGCGTCTCCATCCCGATGAACTGACCGTACTTCTCGATGGGCACGTGTTTGCCGTAGCGCGCCAGGATGTCATTGATTGCAGCGTGAAACGCCGGCTCGCTATCGGTCAGCGTGCCGTCCATATCAAAAATCACCGCACGAAACGGAGGAACCGCAGATTTCACAGATTACGCAGAGGGTTGAATTGTCTTACAACGCGCTTGTGCTCGAGGCTGGCAGCGCCGAAATTGAGGAGTAGCGCTCGCTGAAGACCAGTGGCTTTGAGGTAGTTGATGACCTGCGCTTGCTCGATGTCAGTCAGGCTCTTCAGTGCTTTCAGCTCCACGATGACCTCGCCAAAACAGACGAAGTCAGCGCGATAGCTGCAGCCCAATTGGCGCTCCCGATAGACGATCGGGACCTCGACCTCTCGCTGAAACGGCACTCCCTGCTCGAGGAATTCGACTTGAAGGGCTTCCTGATATACGGCTTCGAGGAACCCATGCCCAAGCCGGCGATGCACTTCCATCGCCGCTCCGATGATGGCGTACGTCTGCGGATCGCGCTTGTCGGCTTCGGTCGTCCGAGTCAATCCTGATCCCCTCTGCGAAATCTGCGCAATCTGCGGTTTTATTCGTTCTCGAACTCCGTGTGCGCGCGGCTGGCCGTCGGCTCCATTTGGTGCTGGTACTTGCTGCGGAGGCCGGGGCTGCCGTAGGGGCGGTCGACGGGCGTCGACATGCGCATGAAGCTGAGCTGGCCGATCTTCATCCGGTAGTGCAGAGCGATCGGCATCTTCGCCACGTTCGACAGCTCCAGCGTCAGCCGGCCGTGCCAGCCGGGATCGACGAATCCCGCAGTGGCGTGGATCAGCAGGCCGATGCGCCCGAGCGACGACTTCCCTTCGACCTGCGCCAAAATGTCGTCCGGCAGCGTGACGACTTCCAGCGTGCTGGCCAGCACGAATTCGCCCGGATGGATGAAGAACGGGCGGTCGTCCTCGATGATCACTTCGTCCGTCAGGTCATCCATCGGCTCCCGCACGTCGATGTAGGGCCGGCTGCTCACCTTGAACACGCGGAACCGCCGGTCGATGTGCATATCGACGCTGGCCGGCTGGATGTCCTCCGGGTCCAGCGGATCGATGATTAGCCGCCCGGCTGCCAGTTCTTCCTTGATCGTCCTGTCGCTTAACACCATGGGGGCAGCGTACCGAAGGCCGAGGCTCGGCGTTAGAGATTCGAGGCTGGATGGCGGTGCCTTGCCGCCGATCGGCCTGTTGCTTCTTAGGGCCAAGAGCGCGAGGATCAAGTAAGAGCAACAGGAGGTAGAGGCAATGGCAAACGCATTCGCGGATCAGGTCGTCGTGATTACGGGCGGAGGCCGCGGCATCGGCCGCGCTACGGCTATCGAGTTTGGCGCCGAGGGCGCATCGCTGCTGCTGGCGGGGCGGCGGATGGATGCGCTCCAGACGGCTGCGGCCGAAGGGCTGCGCGCGGGCGCGAAGGCGGCGGAGATCGTCCACTGCGACGTGGCGAAGGATGCGGACCTGCAAGCGCTCGTCGGCAAGGCGATCGCGCACTACGGACGGCTCGACGTGCTCGTGAACAACGCCGGCGTGGTCGCGGGCGGCCGCCTGGACGAGATCGGCGCCGACGACGTGGAACGCATGACGACCGTTAACGTCTGGGCGCCGATCCGGCTGACGCAGCTCGCGCTGCCGCACATGCGCGAGGCGAAGAGCGGCACCGTCGTCAACGTGTCGTCCGTCGCCGGGCGCATGGGGCTGCCGTACTACGCGACGTACTGCGCCAGCAAGTTCGCGATGCGCGGGTTCAGTGAATCGCTGCGCCGGGAAGTTACGCGCGACGGCGTTCACGTCATGGCCGTGTATCCCGGGCCTACGGCGACGGATCTCATCGAGAATGTCGAGTTCGATGGTTTGGGCATGAGCATCGCGACCGCGCAGCAGGTGGGACGCGCCATCGTACGCGGTGTCCGCTGGCGCCAGCCAGAAGTCTTCATCGGGCCCGCCGACGGCTTCATGGCACGCTGGAACGACATGCTGCCGTGGACCGTTGACTATGGCGTCGACATGATGCGCGACCGCATGGCATCCGCAGTGAAGAAGCAGCGCACGACGTAGCGATAGCACCCACCTCCGCGTAGGGGCACGCGGTGGCGTGCTCGTGTCGGAGTTGCAGTTGCCCTACCGGTGTCGAGCGACCCTGTCATGCTAAGCAACGCGGAGGATCTAGCTCGATCTGGCCCAACGGCTCGGCTCGCGCGTCCTCGCGTCACCTACGAAGTGGATCCTACTCCGCCAGCTCGAACTCGCCGCGCACGTCGGCACTGGCCTCGACGTCCGCGATGAAGTCGAATACGGCGCGCTTCCAGAGCTGCGGCTGGTAGTCGGGTGTCGCGTGTGCGGCGCCGCGCACCGTGACGAAGCGCGAGTTCGTGATGAGCACGTGGTCCCGTTGCGCCGCCGGATAGAAGGCATCCCACTCTCCGCATGACACGAGCGTCGGCGCCGTGATCTGCGGCGTGCGCGCGATCAGGTCCGGACGCTCGCGCATGGCTCGGCTGGCCGCCAGGTACCCGGCCGCGGTCATGTTGGCGACCTTCTGGAGCGCGTTCCGCGCGTCCTGCTCGTCGAACGAGAGCGGTTGCAAGTGCGCGTACCGGTCGCCGTCGCGCCGGTAGCGATTTTCGCGCTTGACGAGGCCCTCGGTGCCGTGCTTCTCGACGACGCGGGCCATCCTTGTCAGTGCGTCGATGAGGAAGCGCTCCGCCTCGTCAGCGCCTGCCGTCGATCCCGTGACGGCTGCCGGCCGCGTCGCGATATTGCCGGCGACGGTGTCGCACAGCAGCAGCGAACGTACGCGCTCCGCGTAGTCGCACGCGAACTGCGCGCTGACCATGCCGCCCATCGATACGCCGCCGATGTGCGCCTGCTCGATACCGAGCGCATCCATCAGCCCGGCGACATCGGCCGCGAACTGTGGCATCGTGACGGTCGAGAGATCGGCAGGCACGCTCGTGTTGGCGTGAGCCCGCGCGTCGAAGAGCACGAGATCGAAGCGTGAGCGGAACTCGTCGATCACGGGCGGCCAGCCTGGGCTCGATGCGCCGGCGAAGCCGTGCGACAGCACGAGCACCGGCCCGTTGCCGCCCGAGCGTTCGTACCAGATGTCGATGTCGTTGACGCGCATGTGGGGCATCGCGGTTACTGGCCGCGCGATGTGGGCGGTTGCTCCGACGTTCGGGACCGGATGGTAGTCGTGGTGTTGGCGGTGCGGCGTGCCGGACGCGCGGGCAGAGGTGACTGCGTCCATGGCATCGGCTTGCCGTCCGCTGTCACCAGAGGCTCGGTCTGCGCCGATGGCTGCGCGCGTGGCGCGGGCGCGTCGTCCGGCGGGAGCATGCCGTTGTAGGAGGCGAGCGTCAGCATCGCGCCGGACCCGGCCAGCACGAGGAGAAACAGCAACAGCCAGGCCATGAGCAACTCGCTGCGGATGCCCAGCGCGCCGGGGATAGGCGACCAGAGCAGCAGCAACCCCAGCACGAACCAGAGCCCCGCAAACACAAACGCCGTACCAGCCGAGCGATACGAAATGCGCCTGATCATCGACAAGATCGTATCACACGGCGTGTACCTGACCTCAAGATCTGGCGCACACGTTCGTAAGGGCGCACGGCTGTGCGCCCCGCTTCGCGGGCAACGTGCGCGTGGCAACCAAAAGAGGCCCTGCTTCCGCAAGGGCCTCTCCGCTTATCCACAGCTACTCGATACGAGCTCAGGCTACCGCCGCGTGCCGGCCTTCGCCTTCGTCTTCGGTCGCACCGCGGCCTTTGCCGGGATCTTTGCCTTCGACGCGCCGTTGCTCGATGCCTTGCTGCCTACGGCGCTGCACACGGTGTCCGTGATCAGCCGGGTCACCACGTAGGGATCCATGTTAGCGTTGGGCCGGCGGTCTTCGATGTAGCCCTTCTTGTCGCGGGCCACCTGCCACGGGATGCGCACCGACGCACCGCGGTCGCTGACGCCGTAGTTGAACTTCTTGTACGAGGCCGTCTCGTGCGCGCCGGTCAGTCGCGCCTCGATGCCAGCACCGTAGTTCTCGATGTGCAGGGCGGCCTTCTTGCCGAGCGCCTCGGCAGCCGCGACGCACGGCGCGTAGCTCGACCGCATCGCCTTCGTCGAGAAGTTCGTGTGTGCGCCCGCGCCGTTCCAGTCGCCCCGAACGGGCTTCGGATCGAGCGTTGCGTTCACACCGAAGTCCTCAGCGATCCGGTAAAGCAGCCAGCGTGCAGTCCACATGTGGTCTGAGCACTCGACCGGCCCAATCGGACCGATCTGGAACTCCCATTGCCCCGGCATGACCTCGCCGTTCGTGCCGGCGATCATCAGCCCGGCGGCCAGGCACGCGTCGGTGTGAGCCTCGACGATCTCGCGACCGAAGACCTCATCGGCGCCGACGCCGCAGTAGTACGGCCCCTGCGGCGCGGGGAAGCCGTTGTCTGGCCAGCCCAGCGGCTTCGACCCCTCAAAGAACGTGTATTCCTGCTCGATGCCGAACCACATGTCGTGCGCTGCGTACTTCTTCGCCACGTCCACGCACGCTGCTCGCGTGTTCGAGGGGTGCGGCTTCATGTCCGTCAGCAGCACTTCGCACAGCACCAGCTTGTTGTCGCCACCGCGCAGCGGGTCCGGGCAGACAAAGGCCGGCTTCAGCACGCAGTCGGAGTTGGATCCGGGCGCCTGGTTCGTGCTTGAGCCGTCGAAGCCCCAGATCATCGGCGGTGTGCCCTTGGGGATGATCTTTGTTTTGGATCGCAGCTTCGCGGTCGGCTTTGTGCCGTCGATCCAGATGTACTCGGCCTTGTAGAATCCCGCCACCGTCTGTCTCCTCTCCTCGATTGACATCGAGCCTGCTGGTCGTGGGTCTGCCCCGGGCTCTCATTCGAGCCGGGGCAGACGCGCTGTTTCCTGCGTAACTCGTCCTTTCAATTACAAGGCGCGAGTAGCGCCGGCATGACACCCGCTACACCGCCGCGTCACCACGCTCCCCCGTGCGGACGCGGATCGCGTCCTCAACCGGGATGATGAAGATCTTGCCGTCGCCGATATTGCCGGTCGAGGCGTTGGTCTGAATGATCTGCACCACCTCCTCGACATTCTTGTCCAGGACGACCACCTCGAGCTTCACTTTTGGCAACATGTCGACGGAGTACGCTGTCCCGGCGCGCCCTGCGTGCACGATGCCCTTCTGGACGCCCCGTCCGGTCACTCCTACGATGTTGAGCCCGATGTAGCCCTTGTCTGCAAGCGCGTGCTTCACGTCGTCCAGTTTCTCAGGCCGAATGATGGCCTCGATCTTCTTCATAATGTCCTTCCCCTGGCTACTGGGCGATCCTCACCCACTCATGTTTAGGCGGTGGTCGCCGTGGACCGGGGCGCCGCGACGTGCGGCACGGCCGGAGCGTCGATCGGAATGCCTTCCGGGATACCGAGCACCGGTCCCGAGCCGCCGAAGATGTACCCGCGTTCGCCGTGCTGGGAGACGTCGAGACCAGCGTTCTCTTCTTCCTCATCGGGCCGGATGCCCATCGTCAGGTCAAGCACCTTCAGGATAATGAACGTTGCCACAAAGGAGTATCCCCCGACGACGACAACCCCGAGCGCCTGGCGGCCGAGCTGGTCCAGTCCGCCACCGTTTGTCAGGCCGTCCACCTGCGCTCCGAGCGCGTTGACGCCGGTGTTGCTTGCAGCGACGGCGAAGATACCCGTTGCCAGCGCTCCCCACATACCACCGATGCCGTGTACGCCCACGACATCGAGCGAGTCATCAAGTTGGGACTTCGAGCGCCACTGCACGAAGAGGAAGCAGACAACGCCGGCGATGGCGCCGATGGCGATCGCCTCCATGGGCTGGACGTAGCCCGAAGCAGGCGTGATAGCAACCAGACCGGCCACACATCCAGCCGCCGCGCCGACCACGCTGGGCTTCCCATTGATCAGCCAACTCATCGCAACCCACGAGAGGGCGGCGGCAGACGCAGCCGTCGTGGTGACGGTGAAGGCGTTGACGGCAACGGCGTTCGCCGCGCCCGCGCTGCCCGCGTTGAATCCGAACCAACCGAACCACAGGATGCCCGCCCCGAGGACGATGAACGGGACGTTGTGAGGCTCCATCGGCTCTTCGCCATAGCCGCGGCGCTTGCCGTAGCAGATGGCGGCAGCCAGCGCGGCAGCACCAGCATTGACGTGGATGGCGGTGCCGCCGGCGAAGTCGAGTCCCTTCACGTCGGACGCGATCCAGCCTTCGATGTCAAACACCCAGTGCGCAACCGGTGCGTAGACCAGCAACGACCACGCCGCCATGAAGATGAGGAACGGACCGAATTTCACGCGCTCGGCAAACGCGCCGGTGATGAGGGCCGGCGTAATGATGGCGAACATGAGCTGAAACGCCATGAAGAGTTCGTGCGGGATGCCCGTCCCCGCTTGCGAGTCGCCGGCCGCGCCGACCCCCTTGAGACCAAAGTGGTCGAGGTTGCCGATGATGCCCCAGCCCTCGACGTCTGGCCCAAAGGCCAGCGAATACCCGACGACCACCCAAAGGATGCCCACTACTCCGATCGTGATGAAACTGTGCATGAGCGTGCCCAGCACGTTCTTGTTGCGGACAAATCCCGCGTAGAAGAACGCCAGCCCGGGCGTCATGAAGAGGACGAGCGCAGATGCGGTCAGCATCCATGCCGTATCTCCGGGGTTGATCGCAGGCAGTTCCGTCATGTTTCCTCCCCTGTACGTGTGTTGATGGGGAAGAGGATAACCATGCCGTGTTACGGCCGCATTACGTACGCGAGGAATCTTGACGATGTCTAGTGTTTGGCGCTCGGCGCCAGACGGGCTACAGATCTACGCCGATGTCGGCCAGGTCCTTGAGTGCCGGTGCATCGACATCCACCTGGAGTGCGTTCAGCGTGCGCGACACCATGTTGTAGAAGCCGGTCACCATCGTCAGCTCGACGATCTCTTGCTCGTTGAGGAATGTGGCGACAGCGGCGAACGCCGCGTCGGAAACGCGGGCGTCGGACGTCAGCTCGCCGGCGTACGCCAGGACCGCCATCTCCTGCGGGCTGAACAGCGCGATGTTCGGCTCGGCGATGCCGCGGATCTGGCTGTCGGACAGCCCGGCCCGCCGCCCGAACGAGACGTGCTGCGAGAACTCGTACGGCGAGCGGCAGAGGTAGCCCGCCCGCAAGATCGCCAGTTCGCGGAGCTTCGGGTCGAGCTCGCCCTCGCCCAGGAAGTAGCTGCCGAACTTCATGAAGCGCCGAAGCGCCTCCGGGCTGTGCGAGAGCGCGCGGAAAATGTTCAGGATCGGTCCCTGCTTCTCCAGCCGCTCGAACAACCAGCGATGGTCTTCGGGCAGATCTGCCGTCTCGTTCAGCCGTACGCGCGCCATAGCAGCACTCCTCTCCGCCTTGTTCCACGTGAAACACGTCCCAGATAGTAGCGCGCGCTTGCAGCAGAGGCGCGGGCGACGCCGGCCTCCATCACCAAACGGCCATCGACGAACCTGCTACCATTGCGGACAGAATGGGCGCGCGATGTTCACGAGGCTAGGTTACTTCGTCATCATCGCCATTCTGGCGGTCGCGGGCGCGGCCATTGCCATTGTCCTCTGGTCGGCTGTCGGCCCGTCGGACGGGAAGTCGCCCTCCGGGCCGGCTCCGACGGCGACGGCCCAAATCGCGGCAAGCGTCACCGTTTCGCCCGCCGCCGACCAGCCGGCCATCCCGTTCGCGCGCGTGATCGACTTCGCCCGGGCAGGCGCAGTGCTGAGCATCGACGCGCGGGACGCGGACGTGACGGTGACCTTCCGCGAGGATTTCGACACGAGCGGTTTCAACACGGCATCGCATGTCTTTCGCAGCTCGGTTGAGCCAGGTCAGGATGTGGTGCAGGTCCTGGAGGACGCGGGCGTCGCCGTCAACCGTTCGGGAGGCGTCACGGTGAACAAGCGATGAACGAGCACGAGAGCTTCCTGCCGTACAACCTGCCCGACATCTCGGACGTCGAAGTGGACGCCGTCGTCGAGACGCTGCGCTCCGGCTGGCTTGCTCCGGGGCCGCGGGTCAAACGCTTCGAGGAAGACTTTGCGGCGTTCACCGGCGCCAAGCACGCGATCGCACTCGATTCGGCCACCGCCGGCATGCATCTTGCGCTACTGGCCGGTGGCATCGGCGCGGGCGACGAAGTAATCACGACGCCGACGACGTTCGCCGCGACGGTGAACGTCGCGATTCACACCGGTGCGACGCCCGTCCTCGCCGATATCGACGGCGCCGACTACTGCATCGACCCGGCGGCGATCGAGCGCGCGATCACGCCGCGCACCAAAGCAATCATGCCGGTGCACCACGGCGGCTCGGCGTGTCGCATGGACGCCATCCTCGATCTGGCGCGCCGGCACAACCTGCTCGTCGTCGAAGACGCGGCGCACGGACTCGGCACGCACATCGATGGACGGCACATCGGCACGTTCGGCGACGCGACGGTGTTCAGCTTCTACCCGACGAAGAACGTCACGAGCGGCCGCGGCGGCATGCTGACGACGAACAACGATGCGATGGCCGACCGCTGCCGTTTGCTGGCGCTGCACGGCATGAGTAACGATGCCTGGGATCGCTACACCGATCGCGGCTCGTGGGCGTATCAGGTGCTGGCCGCGGGCTACAACTACACGATGAGCGACTTCCAGGCGGCGCTAGGCCACGCGCAGTTCAGCCGCCTCGCCGAGTTCCAGCGCCGCCGCCGCGAGATCGCGCTCGTGCTGAACGAGCGGTTGGCCGCCCTCCCCGAACTGATGATGCCAGTCGAACGGGCGGGCACGACGCACGCATGGCATCTTTATGTCGTGCGGCTGCGGCCCGAGATGCTTACAATCTCTCGTGACGAGTTCATAGTGAAGATGAAGGAGCGCGGCATCGGCACGTCAGTGCATTTCATCCCGATCCACCACCACCCGTACTATCGCGAGACCTACGGCTGGGCGCCCGG
Source organism: uncultured Dehalococcoidia bacterium (assembly GCA_964458665.1). Taxonomy (GTDB): domain Bacteria; phylum Chloroflexota; class Dehalococcoidia; order DSTF01; family JACRBR01; genus JANXYW01. Next base: position 473 of record CAYWOO010000130.1, on the reverse strand, counting down.
TGACTTCCCCGTCGCCGACGAGGCGTTCGCTACGATGGTGTCGCTGCCGCTCTACACCCGCATGACCGATGCCGCCGTCGACCGCGTCGCGACGGCCGTTGAGGAGATCGTGCGGGATCACCGGACATAGCTGCATGATCACCAGGCTCTTCGATATCGCCGTCGCCATCGTTGGCGTGGTCATCTTTGTGGTGACGTACCCGCTGTTCGCGCTTGCGATCAAGCTCGATTCGCGCGGCCCGGCGATCTACTCGCAAACGCGCGTGGGCCTGCGCGGCAAGCGCTTCACCATGTATAAGTACCGCTCGATGTCGCATGAAGGGCACAAACCCTACGAGACGCCGAAGCTGGAGCCCGTGCACTTCAAGACGTTCGTCTTCACCACGCCGATGTCGCGGCTGACACGCGTCGGCCGCTTCCTGCGGGCGACCAGCCTGGACGAGTTGCCGAACTTCTGGAACGTGCTGAAGGGT
>CAYWOO010000129.1:0-38270 GCA_964458665.1 uncultured Dehalococcoidia bacterium | reverse complement strand
CTTCGCGTCCCGTCGGGCCCTGATCTTGCGCTCGTTACCACGGCGGATCGAGCAGCACTACACAGGGGCGCAGCCCGTCGTGTTGAGGCCGGGGGTCGCACGGCCTTGCTCGACGAGCCCAAGACGCGTCCGGTTCGGGCGAAGATTCGCTCGCCAGGGGACGCAGGTGCGGCGCGCCCTGGCCGATGCTCTCTATAAGGGGAGCTGCGGCGGAGTCCGCGGCGTTACGGTCATGCGCCCAGAAGGGGATGCGCCCGGCACGGGTATCCGATTCGCGTGGCTGATCGAGCTGCCTGCGCATACTGAGCGTTCGATGCGTATGGAGGCGTTGATCGGCCGTCTGCGCCTGCTGGTCTTGCTGATCAACACCACGCTGTTGCTGACGGCGCTCGACACTCGGGCGATGCACATGCAGGTCGTCTGGGTGCTCGTTGGGCTTGCCTGGTCATACGCGATACCCATCGTGATCTTCCAACCGTACAGGCGGTGGAAGGTGTTCGGCGCGAGCATGGGTTCGGCGGCTCTCGACGCCGCCCTGATCGCGGTGTTCATCTCGGCGACCGGGGGTTCGACGAGCCCATTCTTCCCGTTGTACTACATCTCGCTCATGGCGGTCGCCATGCGGTTCGACCTGCGACAGGCGATCGTGGGATGTGCTATCTACGCCTTCTCCTATTCGGTTGCGTACCTGTTCACGTGGAACGGCGGAGCCGATCAGGTTGGTGTGCTCGTGCTGCGTTGCGCGTACATGCTGTTCGTGGCCGTGGGCGTTGGGCAGTTGGCGAAAGAAGAGAACAGCCGCTCCCAGCAGGTCGACGAGATCGATCGATTGAACCAGCAGAATGCGAAGCTGCTGAGCCGCTCGGAAAAGGCGGCACGCTTTGACCGGCTCACCGGGTTGCTGAACCGCGGTTCGCTGGAGAAGGACGCGATGCGCGAGCTGCGGCGCGCGAAGTCGGCCGACGGATACCTGAGCGTCCTGTTCTGTGACATGGACAAGTTGAAGCGGATCAACGACGAGCTTGGCCACGATGCCGGTGACAAGGTGATGCGCCAAGTGGGCGCGGCACTGAAGCGCGGGCTGCGTTCGCAGGACCTGGTCGGCCGCTACGGCGGCGACGAGTTCGTCGTGGTGCTGCCGAATCTTACGCGCGAGACGGCGTTCGACCGGGCGGAGCAGCTGATCCAGAACATGCGCGCCGTGAGCGATCAACTCCCTGACGATCTGACGGTGGGGCTGAGCGTCGGTATCGCAACGTTTCCCTTCGATGCGCCGGACTATGCGACGCTGGTGAAGGTGGCAGATCAGGCGATGTACCTGGCGAAACGCGACGGCGGCAACCGCGTGCGCACATCGAACGACCTGCGCCTGTTCTGGGAGAACGCGCCGAAGGCGGGGTAGGCGTGAGTTCGTAGTTCGTAGTTCGTAGTTTGTAGTGGGTAGTTTGTAGTCCGCGGTTTGCAGTTCACAGTTCACAGTTCGTTGAACTTCGATGCCAATGGAGCGCGGGCGTCCCGCCCGTAACAACTGTCCGTTACTCAACTACTCTCCGTTTTCCACCGCACGCCCCACCTGAGCCTCTCTCCACGTCGTAGAGCGACGTGGCCGATCGCGAGTCGCCGCGGGAGACAGCCCGGAGAGGTGCGCGATTCAGCGATGTGGCATTGTGCTGCTAACGATACGGGCGACGCGCCCGCGCTCCATTGCGTCTTGGCGCGTCCGCTGCCTCGCGTGAAACCGTCCGTCGCATGTCCCACGCATTCGTTCCGACACGAGAGCCTTCTCCACGTCGTGGAGAGGGCGCGCCCGACGGGCGGGGTGAGGTACGCCTTCCAACTATGGGACATCGTGCCTCGCGACCATACGGACGGGGCGCCTGCGCTCCATTGATCGAGCTCTACTCGACGAGATCCAGGAACTGTTTGAGGATGCGGGCGGTGGCGCCCCAGATCAGGTGATCGCGCCAGCGGTAGCTGTACGCCATGATCTCGCGGCCCTGGTAGGTGCGTAGTTCGGCGACTACGTTCGCTTCGTGACGGAGGTGGGCGAGCGGCACTTCGAGGATCTCGGCCACCTCCACCTCGCTGTGGACGAACGGGTACGGGCCCGGCTGGGTGATGCGGCCGACGAATGGGCGGACGAGGAAGTTCGAAATCGTGATCATCTCGTCGAGCTGGCCGATCACTTCGACGTGATCCTTGTCGACGCCGATCTCCTCCCACGTCTCGCGGATGGCCGTGAAGCGCAGATCGGGATCGGTGGTGTCGTAGGCGCCGCCGGGGAACGAGATCTGGCCCTTGTGATGCTCGACCAGCTCGGAGCGCTTCGTGAAGAGGATGTGCGTATCGTCGCCGCTGTCGTAGAGCGGCAGCAGCACCGCCGCGCGGGCGAGGGTGTCGTCGGCGATGAGTTGCGGCTCGTAGGAGGCGAGACGGCTGCGGATGTGTTCGATCACGGGGGTAGTGTAGTTGGTCGTCAGTCGGCGGTCGTCAGTCGTCGGGGACGGTTCACCACAGAGGCACAGAGGCACAGAGATTTGTTGGGCCGAGGGGGGTTCGGTGGTCGCCGGTCGTCAGTCGGCGGTCGTCAGTCGTCGGGAGCGGTTCACCACAGAGGCACAGAAGCGCAGAGATTTGTTGGGGCGAGCCGGGTTCGGTGGTCGTCGGTCGTCAGTCGCCGGTCGTCGGGGACGGTTCACCACAGAGGCACAGAGGCACAGAGTTTTGTTGGGGCGAGGCGGGGTTGGTTCGTCATCGGTCGTCGGGCGGTGGCGCTGGATGGGGCGCGCAGCCGTGCGCCCCTACGGTGCATCGTCATACATGTGTCCGCACTCCTACGCGGAGAGGATGGGGAAGATGCGGCGTTTGGCATCGGCGGCGAGGTGGGCGTAGATGGCGGTGCGGACGGGCTTCATTGGTGCGAGGGATGGGTCGTCTCCGGCGGGTTCGATGACGGGTGTGAGCGCGCTGATCATCGCGCGCAGCGCTTCGTTTTCGGCGCGGAGGGCGGAGAGGCGGAGCGACGGCGCAGGCGGCGGCGGCGCGGCGGCGGTCTCACGTGCGGCGCGGGCGTCGTCGCGCTCGATCGAGCCGAGGGCTGCGTGCGCGGAGGCGAGCAGGTCGCGGAGCGTACGATTCGCATCGACGAGATCGGGCACGGCGGTGTCGTAGTCGCGCTGGACGATCGTGAAGAGCAGCATCGAGAAGGCGAACTGCGCCTGGCCGTACGCCGACTTCAGCTCGGGCGCAAAGTGGGAGCTGACGCCGGTCTGGATTGCGCGCAGGACTTCTTCCGGGTACGGCCTCATGCGATGAGCTCCAGCAATTCGGCCTCCAGGCCGGGGTTCACGAACGCGGTGAGGGCGAGCAGCAGGTCGGGTGTCTTGCCCTGGACGACGGACTTCGTGCCGGTGATGAAGATGATCGCGAACTTCACGTTGGAGAAGACCTCCCAGAACTTCAGCGTTGCCGGATCGACCTTCACGCCGCCCGCGCCTTCATACAGGCCGATGAACTCGCCGCGCGGGCAGAGGCCGCCGACGCGACCGTCGCCAGCCCAGCGCCACGACTTCATGACGACCCAGCCGAGATCCTCGATTGGGTCGCCGGCGTGCGCCATCTCCCAATCGAGGATGCCGGTGATGCCGGTCTGGTCGTAGAGGAAGTTGCCGGTGCGGTAGTCGCCGTGCACCAGCGCCAGCCGATCCGGCGGCGGCGGCAGGTGGCGTTTCAGCCAGTGGAACGCCAGTTCCAGCACGGGCTGCGGCTCCAGCGTGTCCTGGCGCATCGTGCGCTCCCACTTTTCCACTTCGTGCAGCGCGCTGCTCGCGGCCGATGCGGGCCGCTGGAGCGACGGGACGCGCGTGATGTCGACGGCGTGGATCTTCGCCAGGATCTCCGCCTTCTGGCGCGCGATCGCCGGCCGAATGCCGGCGTACTGCGGCGAGGTAGCGAGCGTGCGCGCGTCGGTCGCGCCGGGCAGGCGGCTCATGATGAAGAACGGGCGCTCGAGCGCAGCACCGTCGCGCTCGATCCAGTGGACCTTCGGGACGGGGATGCCGCTGCCTTCGAGGGCGGTGTAGAGATCGAACTCGAGGTCGTTGTTGCTTTCTAACAGGCTGGCCGTCGGGTCGCGGCGCACGATGAAGCTGCGCTCGACTGTCTCGGCGCCCTCAATCCAGAGGGCGTCGAACGACCACGTTTCGCGCGAGGCGCCGCCGGGGATGCGGGCAACATTCGCGATGGCGAGATCGCGCGCATCCGGCATGCGCGAACGCAGATAGGCGCTTAGTTGGTCGTCCCGCATCGCCGAAAGGGTGTCGCGCGCGACGTGCTGGGTCAAGTGAGGGGGTAGCACCCGTACCGCGCATGACGCACGCGCCCAGCGCGCCGTGGCGCGATGGCTCTCACACGCTCTACCTCTGCGGCGCGTTTGCCGATACCTACTGGAACGTCGCCGCGCCAAGCCGGTCGAGGGCGTACCGGCATGCGTAGCGGCGTCGCCGATCGGAATCTGTAGCGATGATCGCACCTGTGCCAGACGACAAGTCGCAGCCGTCTGAGGACTCGCCGAGTACTCCCCTCCGCATCCCCTCGCGCGCCGCGTCGTCCTTCGACACGGCTGAACGCGACGCGGGCTACCGGCTGCTGTGGGAGACATCTCCCGATGCGGTGATCTTGCTGGACGAAGACAGCACGATCCAATCCGCGAGCCCGGCCGTGCTCCAGGTGTTTGGTTATACATCCGACGAAGTGATCGGGCGCCCGCTGGCGATGCTGCAGCCAGAACGGCTGCGGGAAGCGCATCGCACCGGGATGCAGCGCTACCTGGCGACGGGCGAGCGGAAACTGGACTGGCGAGCGACGCGCATCCCGGGGTTGCACAAAGATGGCCACGAGTTCGCGATGGAAGTGGCGTTCAGTGACGTGGAGATCGCCGGCGTACGCCTGTTTGCGGGTTTTGCCCGGGACGTGACCGAGAGCGTACGTGCCGAAGAGGCGTTGAAGCAGAGCGCAGCGCGGTATCGCGCGCTGGCGGAGAACGCGCTCGACCTGGTCTGCGAGTTGGACAGCCAGGGGCGATTCGCCTACGCGAGCCCGAATTTCCGCGATGTGCTCGGCTACGAGCCTCCAGCGCTTCTTGGCACCAGCCCGTTCGAGCTGATCCATCCGGACGACCGTGAGCGGGTCATCCAGCAATTTGCGGACGCCATTTCGGGGAGTGCGCCGCCTGGAACGAGCACGTTCCGGTTGAAGCGGCACGATGAGACGTGGTGCTGGCTGGAAGTAAGCGCGAACTTCTATCGAGACGACGCGGGAGAGTCACACGCGGTGATCCTGGCGCGCGACATCGGCGAGCGGATGGCGCTGGAGGTGACGCTTCGCGAAAGCGACGAGCGGTTGCGGACGTTTGTCGAGCATGCGCCGGTCATTCTGTTCGCGACTGACAAGGATGGGCGATACACGCTGCTGGAAGGCGCAGGCCTCGCGCCGCTCGGCGCGCAGCCAGGCCAGCTCGTGGGGCAGTCCGTGTTCGAGTTGTACGCAGACCGGCCACAGCTTTGTGAGGACGTACGCCGGGCTCTTGCCGGCGAATCCTTTAGCGACCTGGCCGAGTTCGGCGGGGTGACGTTCGAAGTGCACCACACGCCCGTGCGCGATGCGTCCGGCGCGGTCACGGGCATGGTCGGCATCCTCATCGATGCGACGGCGCGCGTGCGCGCGGAGGGCGCCCTTCGCGAGAGTGAGGCACGGCTGCGGACATTCATGCAGAACGCACCGGTGATCCTGTTCGCGACGGACAGCCAGGGCGTGTTCACGCTGTTCGATGGCAAGGGCGTGGAGCCGCTGGGGATCGTGGCCGGCCAACTCGTCGGTCAGTCTCTTTTCGAGACGATGGGAGCGTTTCCCGACATCGTCCAGGGAGCGCGCCAGGCGCTCGCCGGGGAGACGGTGACGTACATCTTCCGCGGACAGCAGTCGGCGCTTGAGGTGCACCAGTCGCCGGTCCGCGACCCGGCCGGCGTGGTGACGGGCACGATCGGCCTCGTGCTACACGTGGGTGACCGTCTGCGCGCGGAAGAGGCGTTGCGCGAGAGCGAGGAACGGCTGCGTACGGTTGTCACGAACGCGCCGTTGATCCTGTTCGCGACGGATGCGGAAGGGGTGTACACGCTGTCCGAAGGCGCCGGACTTGCGAGTGTGGGGCTCGCGCCGGGGCAGTATGTCGGGCGATCCGTGTTCGAAGTGTATGCGGATCTGCCTGCGGTGACCGATGGCGCGAGGCGCGCGCTCGCCGGGGAGGCGGCTACGTACGCGTTCCGGCTGGGCCGCGCGGCGTTGGACGTTATGCAATCGCCTGTACGCGATGCGACAGGCGAGGTCGTTGGCACGATCGGGGTGGCCGTCGACATCAGCAATCGGATTCAGGCGGAGACGGCGCTTCGCAAGAGCGAGGAGCGGTATCGCGCGATCTACGAGACGCACCGGGTCGTGCGGCTGCTCGTCGACCCCGCGACGGGGTTGATCGAGGAAGGGAACCAGGCTGCCAGCGACTTCTATGGATACTCCGTCGATGAGCTGGCGGGCATGCCCATTTCCACCATCAGTACCACGCCTCCCGAAGGGATCCTGGATTCCCTCCGGGAGGTGCAGGTGGAGTCCACGTCGACATCGATAGTCCAGCGAACACACAGGTTGAAGTCGGGTGAGCTTCGCGAGGTCGAGTTGTTCGGCTCGCCGGTCGAAGTCGATGGGCGGACGCTGCTCTATGGGATCGTACAGGACGTCACCGACCGGCGATGGGCCGAATCCCTGGTGGACGCCCAGCGGCAGTTGCTCGAAATGGTGGCGGTCGGCGCACCGCTCGCGGATGTGCTCACACGGCTGGCGACCGTCTTCGAAGAACGCGCGCCAGGTGCGCTGTGCTCCGTGCTGTTACTTTCGCCGGACGGCACGCAACTACGCCATGCCGCGGCGCCCAGCCTGCCTGCGGCCTACGCGCAGGCGATTGATGGCGTGGTGATCGGTCCTGGCGTGGGCTCGTGCGGTACGGCCGCATACTTGCGGCGTGAGATTATCGTGGAGGACATCGCCACCGATCCGCTGTGGGTGAACTTCCGCGATCTGGCGCTGTCCCATGAACTGCGGAGTTGCTGGTCGATGCCGATCCTTTCGGCCACAGGCGAGGTGTTGGCGACGTTCGCGGTGTACCATCGCGAGCCGGGCGGCGTGCGCGACCGCGAGCGCAGCTTGCTGGAGATCGCGACGCACGTCGCCGGGATCGCCATCGAGCAGGAGCGTGCCGAGACGGCCGTCCGGAGCCGCACCGAGGAGTTGGAGCGGATGTACCAGCGGCTCGCGGATGCGAACAGCGCGCTCGAGGAATCAAAGCAACACCTGGAAGAGAAGTCGTTCCTGCTGGAGCGCGGGCTGGAGCAGGAGCGCGAGCGCTCTCGCAGGGACCAGCTCACCGGTGCGCTGAACCACGCCGCGATCGCGGATGCGATGCGCCAGATGATTCGCGCCGATGCGGGCCGTTCGCTGGCCATCGCGATGGTAGACGTGGATGGGCTGAAGACAGCGAACGACACGTACGGCCACCAGGTCGGCGATGCCGTGCTTGTGCTGGTCGCGCAGAAGCTCATGCGGAGCGGCGCGATCGTTGGCCGCTACGGCGGCGACGAGTTCGTGGCGATCGTTCCGGGCGCCGACCGTGCCGCGGCTGAGCAGTATCGCGACGACGTACTGGCGTCGCTGGTGGGTGCGGGGCTGATTGACGAGCAATCGGGCTCTCGCATCCCGGTGGTCGTGAGCATCGGCCTGGCCGTGTATCCCGAGGAAGCAGAGGCAGTGGACGACCTGATCCGGCTCTCGGACAGCGCCATGTACGCATCGCGGCGCCAGCGTGTGGTGGAGGGTGACCAGACGCACGCGCGTTCGCTGGGGAGCGACCGTGCGGCGAAGATGGTCGGCGAGATCGTTCCACTGCTGACATCCCCGGGAGCACTGGATGACAAGCTGCGCCTGGTGGCGCACCGGCTATCGGTGGGCGCGGGGTACGACGGCGTGAATTTTCTGATCGAAGGGTTGGGCCAGGCGCGACAGGCGTCATCGGCGACGAGCGAGAGCATCGATGCCGACGATCTGGAGGAGTGGAGCCGCCGCCAATTGCGGTCTGACCGCCGCCGAATTGCTGCCTTGCTGATCCAGACGAAGAAGCCGATCATCATCGACGACATCGCGACGACGGAGTTGCTGCCGCATGTACAGCGAGCTGCCCTGATCAGCGGCGGGCTGCGTTCGACCGTGGTGGCGCCGATGATCTGGCAGGGTCGCCTGATCGGTGCGCTCTCGGTGGCCAGCAAGCAACTGAACGCGTTCACGGTGCGAGACGTGGAGTTCCTGGGCGCGGTGGCGACGCAAGTGACGGCGATCGTGCGGATGTCGTCGCTGGTCGAAGAGCTGCAGGTCTCGACATCGCAGCTGCAACAGGCGCATGAAGGCACGGTGCTGATGCTGGCCAGCGCGGCCGAGGCGCACGACCACACGACGGGCCGCCACCTCCAGCGGGTCCGCGCGATCAGCGAGGCGATCGCGCGCGAACTGGGGTACGACGAGGACCGCGCGGGTGCGTTGGGCATGGCGGCGACGCTGCACGATATTGGGAAGATCCGCGTGCCGGATTCCGTGCTGGGCAGCTCGAATTCGCTGGCGGAAGCGGAGTGGGTGCTGATGAAACAGCACACGCTGTGGGGCGCGGCGTTCCTTAGCGAGCAACCCGGCTTTGAGCTGGCGGCGAGCGTTGCACGGCACCACCACGAGCGTTGGGATGGCGCAGGCTACCCGGATGGGCTCGCCGGCGAAGAGATCCCGGAGAGCGCGCTGATCACGACCGTCGCGGACAGCTTCGACGCGATGACGAACCACCGGCCCTACCGCCGCGGGCGGCCCGTGGACGAGGCTGTGCGCGAGATCGTTTCGTGCAGTGGTACACAGTTCAGCCCGCGCATTGTCGAGGCGTTGGTGCGGCTGTTCGAGCGTGGCGAGCTGGCGTTCGTGCGGCCCGATGAGGACGAACTGGCAGCTGCGTAGAGAGGAAATGCTGGCGGAGGGGGAGGGATTCGAACCCTCGATCCCGATTAGCTCGGGATAAGCGCTTAGCAGGCGCCCGCACTCGGCCACTATGCGACCCCTCCGCGTGACGAATCGCATTGTACCACGATGACCTTCTACTCCCGCGGAAATCGTGCGGGACGTTCGCGGCTCCCCGCGTAGCCCGCGGTCATCTGCGAATCGCCGTATGCTTTTGCCGTGAGCATCATCGCCTCCATCTTGCGGTTGTTCGTGCGGCGCGATCCCGACGCGCCGGCGCGGCTGCCGTTGCCGGACGAGTTGGTGCTGCTGACGCGGCCGAACGGCGAGATCGACGCATCGCTGCTGCGGCAGATGCTTGCGGCGGACGGCATCCACGCGATGGTGAAGAATCGCGACCCGGTGAGCGCGGAGTCGGGTGGCATGGGGCCGCCATGGGCGTACGAGCTGTGGGTGCTGCGCCGCGATCTGCGTCGAGCGCGCGAAGTCATCGGCGATGCCGGCGATGGGGGCGAGTCGTGAACCCGTTTCGGTGGCTCTGGCGGGTGCTGCTGGAGGATGACGATTCGCCACCGGAACCTGGTCAGGTTGTGCTGCTTGGCGAGCCGGACGGAGAGGCCGTTGCGGGTCTGTGGCAAGGAATACTCGAAGACAAGGGTATTCGCTGCGTGGTGAAGAACGTGAACGGCATCGCGCACTTGCGCTCGAACGCCATATCGATGTTTGAGGTGCACGTCCTGTACCGCGACCTGGGCCGTGCTCGCGAGCTGCTGGGCCTCGAGGACGACGAACCCGAGGACGAGTAACGACGACGGTCGAGCGCCACCCTCGACCGTAGCGTGGGCTTGCTAGCCCGCGCGGTGTTGGGTTCTCCATCGAGCGAAGGGCTGCGCCACAGGCGGACAAGTCTGAAGACCTGTCCCTACGGGTGATTGCGCGTCGTCGCTAGGCCGTCTGATCACGCACCGTAGCCGTCTCGAACACCGCGCGGGCTGAAAGCCCGCGCTACGAGGTAGGTGTGGGGCGGTTTGTCGCGCGGCCGGGGTCGAGCGTCCCGCTGGGGGGACCTCACCCCGACCCTCTCCGCCCGGCGGAGAGGGGGGCGCGGAGGCGCGGAGGCGGCCGCCGGTTGAGGGTTGCGTTGTGTTGAAGTCGGCCGCGTAGATACGCCGTAGCGTGGGCTTTCTAGCCCGCGCGGTGTTGGTTTTTCATCGAGCGACGGGCCGCGCCGCAGGCGGACAGGCCTGAAGACCTGTCCCTACGGGTGATTGCGCGTCGTCGCTAGGCCGTCTGATCACGCACCGTAGCCGTCTCGAACACCGCGCGGGCTGAAAAGCCCGCGCTACGAGGTAGGTGGGCGTTAACCCCAGAAGATGCAGGTCGGATCCCTGTCAACTTCCCGGATCAACGTCGCAATATCGGCTGATGGCGCTTTGCTTTCGTATCGCTGCCAGCGTCCCTTGCGATCGCAGTACAGCGTCCAGAGTCCCGAGTCCAGGTTGTAGCGAAATTGGGCGACGGGGCTGTTGGTCCATCGATCGGGGGCATGGAACAAGGGCCGGTGCTCCAGGATAGCAATGGAGTTACCGCGCGTTTCGACAGACAGCCGCACCTTATCGCTAAACGCCGGCGGAACGCGGCGTTCAGCGAACTTGGTAAGCAGCCGCTCTGCTCGGTCGTGCGCATGTTCTGGGATCGTCATTTCGGCTGCATTATTACGCGCTCCGCGGTTGGGCGCAGCCACGTGGCGGGAACCCCAGACCGACCCCCTCTCGCGGCCGCAGAAGGGACGCGCCCTCGGCCAGCGTCACCGCGTCTTCGACCGTCGCGTTAGCTTGCTAGCCTGCGCGATCTTTGGTTGTTGGCGAAGCCCGCCGCGGTACTCGCCACGGCGCCCGCGCGGGCTGAAAAGCCCGCGCTACGAGGTGGGTGGGCGTTGTCGCACGGCGGGGGTCGAGCGTCCCTCTGGGGGGACCTCACCCCGACCCTCTCCGCCCGGCGGAGAGGGGGCGCGGACGCGGCCGCCGGTGAGGGTTGGGTTCTGTTGAAGTCGGCCGTGTAGATACGCCGTAGCGTGGGCTTGCTAGCCCGCGCGGTGTTTGGTTCTCCATCGAGCGAAGGGCTGCGCCGCCAGGCGGACAGGTCTGAAGACCTTTCCCTACGGGTGATTGCGCGTCGTCGCTAGGCCGTCTGATCACGCACCGTAGGCGTCTCGAAGACCGCGCGGGCTGAAAAGCCCGCGCTACGATAGGTGTGGGGCGGTTTGTCGCGCGGCCGGGGTCGAGCGTCCCTCCGGAGGGACCTCACCCCGACCCGCTCCCCCATGGGCCGTAGGCGCCCGGCGGAGAGGGGGGCGCGAGGCAGGTCCCGATCGGGGTTCGCGCTCCCTCATCACATGGTGGCTTGGGGATACAGGCGTGGCGCCGGTTCCCTCGCCCCGAACGTTCGAATCTCCAACATCAAACCTCCAATCCCCCGACCGCTCCCCTATGCGCCCTAAGGCTTTTAGGGGTATTCCCCTACGGTTTCTAGGGGGAAACCCTTATGTGCAAGGCGTACGCCAGCGCTGATACTCCGCCGTGTTGAGGAGGATGTTGACATGGCAGAAACGCTAACGACGGGAGCCTGCATACACCACTGGGTGCTGGCACGGCCCGAAGAAGAAGTGATCCGCGGCCGCTGCAAGCTCTGTGGCGCGACGCGGGAGTACCCGGCCAGCGTCGAAGGCGCGAGCCGACTGGGCATGTACCAGGAAGCGGCCTCCCTGAAGAGCGCCATGTCGCGGTGAAGCTGAGGCACGGGCCGACCGACTAATTAGTGTAGGAAACCCTTAGGGAATACCCTTAGGGGAGCAAGGAAGCAGCATCCAGGGCCAGCCTCGAACGGGGAGGCCCGGAGCCATTCAGGGAGGAAGCAACGAGATGACGAACGCACCCGCACCACGACAGCACGCAAGCCGCATCAAAGTACTGATCGTGGACGACCACGCGGTGCTGCGCCAGGCGCTCCGCATGCTGCTGGAGAGCCAGGCCGAAGTAGAAGTCGTCGGGGACGCCGCCAATGGGCGCGAGGCGCTGGAAGCAGCCGAGAAGCTGCACCCGGACGTCGTGCTGATGGACATGGTGATGCCTGGCCTCAATGGCCTCGAGGCGACGCGCCAGATCCGGCGGCGTTTGCCGAAGGCGAAGGTGCTCATTCTCACCGGCTACATGGAGGACGAGCAGATCCTCGCCGCGCTGCGTGCCGGCGCCAGCGGCTACGTCGTCAAGAAGTCGGACGTGCAGGAGCTGCTGCTGGGCATCCAGTCGGTGCACCGCGGCAACACGTACTTCAGCAGCGCGATCAGCGACGGCGACGCCGTGCAGGACTACCTGTGGCAGGCGAAGAAGCCGGAGTCGAAGACGGGCTACGACCTGCTGACGAGCCGCGAGCGCGAAGTGTTGCAGCTCATCGCCGAGGGCTACTCGAACCAGCGGATCGCCGGTGAGCTGTTCATCAGCGTCAAGACGGTCGAAGCGCACAAGGCGCACATCATGTCGAAGCTACACGCACAGAACCGCACCGACCTCATCCGCTACGCGATCCGAAAGGGCATCGTGGGGCTGGAGAGCGGCCCGGACCTGAGCGAGGGCAGCAGCGAAGAGGCAGCCGGCTAGATGGCGAACACACACACATCACGAGAGAAGCGGCCGATGAAAGACCTCAGTTCGACCATCGAAGAGATCACGCACGCGAAGCCGGAGCAGCTGCGTGACGGCTACCTGAATCGCTTGCGGCGGCTGCTGCGGCTTCGGCGGGACCACTTCGAGGAGCTGAACGAGCAGGGGCTGCGCCTGCTGGACCGATCAATCTTCGCGGCCTACTGCGACTGCCTGGACATCGGCCAGGGCGATGCGGCGAAGTCGGTGCTGAAGGATGTACGGCTGACGCTGTCGCTCTCGCGAGCGGCGAAGGGGTAGACGGGAACCACGAATTACGCGGATTTCACGGAATGGGGTTGAGGGAGACCTCCCCCCGACCCTCTCCGCCCGGCGGGGAGGGGGAAGCGGCGAAGGGGTAGGACGGAACCGCAGATTACGCAGATTGGGGTTGAGGGGAGACCTCCCCCCGACCCTCTCCGCCCGGCGGAGAGGGGGAAGCGGAGGAACTCTTACGTTCCGGCAACGATCGATTCTTGTGGTTGACGATGAGCCCGTGGTGCGGGCGCTGCTGACGGCGGCGCTTGAGCCTACGGGCTCTCGCCTTGTCGAGGCGGTCGATGGCAGTGAGGCGCTGGAAGTCGCGTGGAGGGAGCGGCCGGACCTGGTGCTGCTCGACGTCGGCCTGCCGAAGCTCAGCGGTATCGACGTCTGCCGCGCGTTGAAGACGAGTCCGTCGCCGCCGCACGTGATCCTGATCACGGGCGACGCGCTGGCTGAGGGCATCGAAACGAGCGGCGCGGACAGCGTCATCGCGAAGCCGTTCCGGCCGTCGGACCTGGTGGATGAGGTGGAGCGGGCGTTCGGTGCGGGTGTTGAAGGTCAGTAGAGGATCTGCTTCCCGACTACCCCAACCAGATGCGCGGTGCAATAGCTTCCGAGAGCGAAGCTAGAACCGTCCACTTATTTGCTCTTGGCGGGCTGCGCGATGGCACATTAGTGAGGGCTATCTGGCAACCGACTCAGCCACTGTTTTGCGCGCGCTCGCTAGGATCGCTGCCATTCCGCGAACGTCCGAGCCGCTATCTCTAAACCTCGATCCTTCGCTGGACTTACTGCCTGCTTCAACTTGAACTTCTTGCACTGACTACGCAACTCGTCGAACCAGACGTCCATTTGCCGTAGTTGCTCAGATTGAAGCTGCTTCAGCTCCGCCTCCTCAGCCACCAGCTTTCGGAGGTTGTTCGCAGCCCAGGTTGCACAGCCGTCCGGGGTCGCCGCCGAAGGCGTAACGCCAAGTAGCCAAGACGGGTTCACGTCGAACTTCGTCGCGACTCTTGCCACCACGGTCATCCGCGCCCCGAAATCTGTGCTCGCCAAGATCTCGAGGTTCGCCACCGCCGTCGCAACTCGCTCCCGTTTGTGCTCGAACATATCCCTCTTGAGATTTCGCCGCGGCATCGTATGTCCTCCTCCGCTAGCTTCTCGTGGGCCTATTCGCCGCCCGCCCGCACGCGCCCTCGCCTCGTCGTCAACGTTAGCTTGACGCCCCTCGGCCGTCGGAGCTAGGGTGGAGATCCCCGCCTAGCTTTGCGGCTGTGCACTAACTCAAGCGGCGCCGAGCCGACCATCGAACGAGCGAGTAATGCGTGTTGGCGAGTTCCCGCTAGTGAAGGCCTACTCCTTCATGGCACGTCACGGATTGAGAGCCGAAGCCGCGGCGATTCGGGAGGACCAGACTGACTACGGTCGCGCCGTGTCGAGGGCGCTCAAGCGCTCTAGAGTACTAGCTTCCATTACTGACAATGACTTGCTTACCGCCTTTATGTCGGAGGCCTGGCCTGACGGCTCGACGAAACGCGGCACTCAAATCATCGCGAAGATGCGCCGGCTTCACGACCAGTACGCCGCCGGATCGCTGAGCCCCAACCCTCCAAAGGCCCCAACGCCGCCGATGCGCTGGAAGTGCGAACTCTGCGGCAGGGGCTATGACATAGTTGATAGGGCGGCGATGAACCCATGCCCATCGTGCGGCGCTTCGGTCGGCGAACAACACTTCGGCCGAATCGCGAACGACCTCGGCAAACCAAGGGCGCACGCAGTAGCTGGTCAGGCCGGCACGATTGCCGTGCAGTACAGCGGACACCGTGAGTTCAATAAGGATCGCGCGCGGCGCCAAAAAGATGGATGGTACGTGATCAGTGTCCAAGAGGTGAGACAGCCAGCTGGTCTTGGACGAATCGCTGCGCTGGGCTTGGGCGCTCTCGTTGTCAAACCAAAGTCACAGTTCTACGTCACATACGGGAAGGGTGCTCCGTGAGTATTCTTCAGCCGCCGGGCACGGTGTCGGCGGCCAGAGAGATGAAGGAGTAGCCGCGTGCGTTCTCAGGCTGAGCTGGCGGATGCGTTTCGCGCGCTGCACGAGCGCGACGGCGCGTTCGTCATTCCGAATCCGTGGGACGTGGGGTCGGCGCGGGTGCTGGCGGGGATGGGGTTCGAGGCGCTGGCGACGACGAGTTCGGGATTCGCGTACTCGATCGGCCAGCGCGACAACACGTTCAGCCGCGAAGAGTCGATGGCGCATCTGCGCGCGCTGGTCGCGAACGTCGATGTGCCGATCAACGCCGATCTCGGCAATGCGTTCGGCGACGATCCGGCGACTGTCGCGGCGACGTTTCGTGAGGTCGCCGCGCTCGGGCTGGCGGGCGCGTCGGTCGAGGACGACTCGGGCGATCGCGACAACCCGATCTACCAGTTCGAGCTGGCTGTTGAGCGTGTGCGGGCCGCAGCCGAGGTCACGAGCGCGCTGCCGTTTCCGTTCATGCTGACGGCGCGCGCGGAGAACTTCCTGCACGGGCGGCGCGATCTGGCGGACACGATCCGGCGTTTGCAGGCGTTTCAGGAGGCGGGTGCGGACGTGCTGTATGCGCCGGGCATCTCGACGAAGGAGGAGATTGCTGCCATCACGTCGTCGGTGGACCGTCCGGTCAACGTGCTCATCGGCCTGCCGGGGATGGCGTTCTCCGTGAGCGATCTGGCTGAACTGGGCGTGAAGCGCATCAGCACCGGCGGCTTGCTCACGCGCGCGGCGATCTTCGCGCTGATGCGCGCGGGCTCGGAGATGCGAGACGAGGGCACGTTTACGTTCGTGAAGGACACCGGCGCGTTTCGTGACGTGTATCCGTGGTTGGCGGGGTGACGGCACGATCCACTAAGGCTACGGCCCGTAGGGAGCACGAAGGTTTGGTTGGGTTCGGGTTGGATGCTGGCGCGAGTCCGTGCGCATCGATGTAGGGACGGCTGATGAATTCGTGGCATCGTACGAATCTGGATGAGCTCAAGAACTCGAGCGCGTGGCCCCGTGCACTGTTTCTGGATGACGGCGGAGTGTTGAACGACAACAGTCTCCGTGGGCCGGAGTGGCTGCGATTGATCGGCGAGTTCATGCCAGCTCGGTTGGGTGGGACTGCCGAGCAGTGGGCGAGCGCGAACCGGGTCGTCTTTTCGCAGGTGTGGGGTGACCTGCAGAAGCGGTTGCCCGACTTCGCCAGCCACGAAGAGTTTCAGCGAATGTATGCAACTACGTGGGTGAGAAGCATGTGCGCCCATGTCGGCATCGCGCCTCCGCCGGACGATGAAGCGGTGAGGTTGTACCGGGAGCTTTCCAGCTACATAGGCGAACGCGCGAATTCTGCGATCGCTGGCGCCGCGGATGCCGCTCTCTCGCTGCATCGCGCCGGATACACGCTCTACACCGCATCAGGAACGCCATCATGGGAGCTGCGGCGCATCATGGCGAAGATGGGCATCGCGGAGGTCTTTTCGGGGTTGTATGGACCGGACCTTGTTGATCACGTGAAGCACGGCCCTGCCTTCTACCAGAGAGTTTTTGCCCATGCCGGCGTCACGGCGAGTAGAGCGCTTGTGATTGAGAGTGATTCAGCATGCTGTGGCTGGGCATCCGATGCCGGCGCACATGCGGTCTGGATCGATCCTGACGGTCGAGGTGATGCAACGACGTTGGAGATGCTCGTTCAAGCGCTGGTCTGACAAGGGCGAGGCGGAACATGTGCGGTCCGAACGGCTCACAGCCGGGGGCGGCCGTGCCACATTCGGTGGGCCGATGCGGCTCGCCTGAGGATCGGCGCCAACAAAGCGCGGACAGGTCTGTCTCCTACGGCGACTCTGCGAGAAGACCTGTCCCTGCGACGGCAGTGGCGCTCCCGCTATCCCTGCATGCCGGCGGCGAGCAGGACGCCGTTGTGGATGAGGAAGCTGCGGACGGTGTTGCCGGCTTTGCCCTTGCGGATGCGCGAGCCTTCGATGGTCGCCTGCCAGTCGTCGATGAGGGTGGCGTAGCGTTCGCGGCCCTTGGTGCGGATGCGCTTCTCGCCATCCTTGATCATCGTCGTCTGCTTGATGATCTGGTCGGGATCGCAGTTGGCGTAGCGGCAGAATGCTTCGAGCATCGGCAGGCGGTCCGGATCGTCGGCCGCTGGATCGCCGCCCCAATGCTGGAGCAGGCCGTCGAGCCACGTTTGCACGCTCGCGTAATCGGTGAGGGGGCGGAGGGTGATGGGGGGTTCGGGTGGGGTGGTGGCGTCGGTCAAACGCGAATTCCTTTTGTCGTGCATTCGTTCGGCGACGAGTCCATCGTTGATGAGGTCGTAAGGACGCACCTTTCGGTCCGTCCCGGACGTTGGACGGAGCTAAAGCTGCGTCCCTACGGCCTCGGATCGTGCGGGATTTTCGCCCAAGAACCGGAGCTGCAGCTCCTCCGCTACGAGGACGGATCGCCGGATGCCGCCACTACGAACTCCCAACTCCCACCTACATCGGCAGGCCGTACTTTTCGGCTAGCTTTTTGATCTCTTCGATGCGAGCGGGGTTGTTGGGGGTGGCGGGCGCCTGGATCATCTTGGCGGCTTTCAGTTCTTCGACGACGTTGTCATCGCGTTTGAAGGGCTGACCGTACTTGCCTTCGTGGTACATCTCCTCGAACGGTGGCCGGGGGCGCTGGCCACCAGCTTCCCACGACTCGGCGGGGTAGCCGACGAGGAGGGTGGGCATGGGGATCCAGTCGTCGGGTACCTGGAACACTTCCTTGAGCACGTTCGGCATGAGCGTGACGAATCCGACGCCGAGACCCTCATCTACGCCAGCGAGCATCGCCTGGCAGGCAGCGATGCCGACATCGAACGTCGATGCGATCGGGTAGCCGGGGCCTTCGGTCATGGGCTTGAGGATGTGGGGGTAGACGAAATCGTCGACGAACTTGTGGCTCCAGCCGTGTGTCGGCGCGAGGGCTCCTACGTCGACGAGTTCCTTGAGTGGGCGGCCCTCATTGCGCTGCACGACACCGAGATCGTTGAAGAAGTGGATGTGGACAGGAGCCAGCTCGACGTTGAGGCCGGCCACGGGTGTCTTGAGGCGCTTGAGCTGATCCGCGGTAAGGTCGTCGCGGAAGCCGACGACGGCGCGCGCCCACTGCGCGTTCACAGCGCATGAGGCGAGTCGCGCCGCTTCGAGCATCTTCTGGATCTTCTCGCGCTCGACGGGCCGGTCGGGATCGAAGAATCGAATGGAGCGGCGGCGGCCGATGACTTCCTTGAATTCCATGTGGCCTCCGGAGATGTCGGCGTGGTTGTGGCTGGAATTGTGTGTGGCGGGCGGGTTAGCGTCAACGGGGCGGGCGCGAGAACCTAGAACCTAGAACCCAGAACCGTCACCATAAGGTTCTTGATCCTAGGTTCTAGGTTCTATCGTGTTCTCCCGAAACGGAGTGAGCTATGGCATACGAGACGATCCTGTACGAGAAGACGGACGGTGTTGCCGTCATCACGCTGAATCGGCCGGAGCGGATGAACGCGTTTACGGACGTGATGATCCGCGAATGGGCGACGGCGCTGGACGACGCGCGGCTGGACCGCGACGTGCGCGCGGTGATCGTCACCGGCAACGGGCGCGGGTTCTGCGCCGGCGCGGACCTGCGCGGCGGGTCGGGGATCGGCGCGACGGCGCAGGGCACGGCGCCGCCCGCGGCGGCCGAGCGCCGCAACTGGCTGCGCGACGGTGTGCACATGGTGCCGCGCGCGGTGCAGCTGCTCGACAAGCCGTACATCGCGGCCGTAAATGGATCGGCCGTGGGCGCTGGCATGGATATGGCGTCGATGGCGGACCTACGGATCGCGTCGGAGAGCGCGAAGTTTGCGATGTCGTACGTGAAGGTCGGCCTCGTCCCGGGCGACGGCGGCTGCTACTTCCTGCCGCGCATCGTCGGCATCGCGAAGGCGCTGGAGCTGATCTGGACGGGCGACTTCTTCGATGCGCAAGAAGCGCTGCGCATCGGCTATGTGTCGAAGGTCGTGCCGGCGGACGACCTGATGTCGTCGGCGATGGAGTTCGCGCAGCGTCTGGCGCAGGGGCCGGCGGTGGCGATGCAGCTGGCGAAGCGGCTGGTGTATCGCGGCCTCAACGCCGACTGGCAGGAGGCGTTCGAGATGGCGGGCAGCGCGATGGCGATCGCGCAGTCGACGGAGGACGCGCGCGAGGGGCCGCGCGCGTTCGTGGCGGCGCGGCCGCCGAAGTTCTTGGGGCGTTAGCGGCGACGCGACGGTTAGCCACGAAGGACACGAAGGAACGCGAAGGGTTAGGGGCGCGCGGCAACGTGGACGAAGGGCAGGCATCAGTGGGAATGCGATCGGAGCTGAAGCGGGAATGATCGGTTTGACACACTGTTCCATCCGGTACGCTTTCTTCAATGCGACCGCTCAAAGAGAAGTACCCATGGTTGCCTGTTTGGACTGGGTTGCTTGCAGCCCCCTTCGGCGTGATCGTGGTGCTCGTCACGGGTCGGCCACTCTGGATGATCCCAATCGCGATCGTTGGGGTGTTTGTCCTCACAACCGCACGCGCATGGGCTCATTGGCTGTATCAACGCGGAAAACCAAGATTACGCTGGCCGTGGGAAGTCGATAGCTGAGGCTTTTCAGGCTGTTGTGTCAAGCCGATCATTCCCGCTGAAGGTCCTCCGCTACGACGTGTTGCTCGTTAGTCGACGGAGTGGCTACGCGGACGCGACTGTTGCGTCTTCGACATTGCGGGTGACGCGGATCTTTTTGATGCGGCGGCCGAGGACGCTGAGTACGCGAAGCGTCAGTCCGTCGACGCGCACTTCATCGCCGGCGACCGGCACTTTGCCAAGGTGGTGATAGACGAAGCCGCCGACGGAGTCGTAGTCCGCCTCTTCGTCGTCGGGCTCGAAGCCGAACAGCTCGCTGAGCGCGTACATGCCGACGCGCGCGTCGAGGATCGCTTCGCTGTCGTTGACGCGCTCGATGGGCGCCTCTTCGCGGTCGTACTCGTCCTGGATCTCGCCGACGATCTCTTCGAGCAGATCCTCGATCGTGACGAGGCCGGCCGTGCCGCCGTACTCGTCGACGACGATGGCGATGTGCACTTTGCTCTGACGCAGCTCCGCCAGCAGCTCGTCGACGCGCTTCGACTCCGGGATGAAATAAGGCGGGCGCGCGATCTCGGTCAGCGTCGGTCGGCGATTTTCGGTGATGCAGCGCAGCAGGTCCTTCGCGTAGATGATGCCCGTGATGTTGTCGATCGTCTCGTTGTACAGTGGGATGCGGCTGAACCCCTTTTCGACGATGAGTTTGAGCGCGTCGTCGATCGTCTCGGTCTCGTCGAGGCCGACGATGTCGATGCGGGGCGCCATAATCTCGCGGGCGATGGTGTCCTCCATCTCGATGATGCCGCGGATCATCTGGCGCTCTTCCTCTTCGATCGGCTCACCGTCTGTCTCGATCTCGGCCAGGCGGAGTATCTCGTCGGTAGCATCCTCTTCTTCTTCAGGCGGGATCTGGACGACGGACGAGAGCCCCTGGTTGATCGCGCCGGCGATCGGCCCGAAGATCGTGCGGAAGAGGCCGATGAACGCTGACAGGCGCATGCCCCAGCGTTCGGCATTGCGCGCCACGATCAGGCGCGGCAGCGCGTCGAGGACGGCGACGATGATCAGCGTGAGCGCGGCCGCCGCGCCCAGCACGCCCCACGTGTGGCCGCGCTCGCGCGTCACGACGAAGATCCCGAGGGCCGTCGCCGTGACGACAGCCAAGTTGCGCACGACGGCGAGCGCTCCCAGCGTCGATGCGCGCCGGTCGACGTAGTTGAGGAGCGCGGATGCGCGGCGGTCGCCCTTGCTCGCGAGAGTGCGCAGCCGCACACGGCTGGCTGACGCGACGGACGCTTCGGCGGCGGCCGCGATGACCAGCAGGAGCAGCGCCAGCGCAAAGGCCACCATGCCCAGAACGCTATCGTTATCCAGGATCGGCCTCCTCGCTGGCGCCGGCGGCCTCTTGTGCGCGGATACGGGCGGGCGCGCCGATGGCGATCATGCCGTCGGGCACGTCGCGTGTGACGACGGAGCCGGCGCTGGTGCGCGCGCCTCGGCCGATGTTCACCGGCGCGATCAGCATCGTGTCGCTGCCGATGAAGGCGCCGTCGCCGATGGTGGTCTGGTGTTTGGTTGCGCCGTCGTAGTTCGCGGTGATCGTCCCGGCGCCGATGTTCACGTCGTCGCCGACGGTCGCGTCGCCGATGTAGCTGAAGTGCCCCATGCGCGTGTTGCGTCCGAGTCGCGATGCCTTGATCTCCGCGTAGTTGCCGATGTGCGCGCCCTCGCAGACGTACGAGCCGGGCCGCACGTGGCTGTAGGGACCGATATCGACGCGCGACTCGACCGTTGACTCCTCAACCATCGAGAAGCGGATCTCGCAGCCGTCGCCGATCGCCGAGTCGCGAATCAGGGTGCCGGGACCGATCGTGCAGTTGCCGCCAATCCTGATGCCGCCCTGCAGGTGCGTGTTTGGCGCGATCGTCGTGTCGGCGGCGATGGCGACGTCGACATCAATGAACGTCGATGGCGGATCGATGATGGTGACGCCGGCGAGCATGTGGCGGCGGCGGATGCGGTCGCGCATCGCCGCCTCGGCTTCGGCGAGCTGGATGCGGTCGTTGATGCCGCGCACTTCGATCGGGCCAGTGGCTTCGACCGCGACGGCTGCGTTGCCTTCGTCGTGCGCCATCGACGCGAGATGCGTGAGGTAGCGCTCGCCGTTTGGCGCGGCGGCGATCTTCGGCAGGTGCGACCAGAGCCACGACGCGCGCGCGGCGTACTGGCCGGCGTTGATCTGGCGTGGCGCCGTACGGTCGACCTCGCCGGCGTCTTTCGTCTCGACGATGCGGATCACGCGATCGCCGAATAGCTCGACATAACCATAGGACTCGACCGGGACGCAGGCCGTGATCAAGGCGAGGTCGGGTGCGCCGTCGCCGTGTTCCACGGCCGCGATGAGTCGCCGGAGCGTTTCAGGCAGGACGAGCGGCACGTCGCCGTTCAGAATCAGCACGAAGTCGGCATCGCCCGCAGCCTCGCGCGCGCACTCGACTGCATGGCCGGTTCCGAGGGCCAGTGGCTGCACCGCGAAGAGCACGCCGTCGCCCGCGGCCTCGCGGACGGCGTCCGCCTCCGGCGCGTTGCCGACGACGACGACGCATTCCGCGACGCCGGCGGCGCGCGCGGCCTCGATGACATGATGGACGATCGGGCGGCCCGCGACAGGGTGCGCGACCTTCGGCAGGGCGGAACGCATGCGCGTACCCTGGCCGGCGGCCATGACGATCGCGACCCATCGCGGATGCGATGCGCCCTGCCGGATCTGTGGAGGTTCGTCTGAGTGTTCTATCAAGGTTTCGGCGGTTGCCTCGCCGCGCGTGCGGCGGCGAGCGCTGGGCCTTTGCAGGATCGTATCGACGGGGGTCGGAAGGTGTCAAGGGAGCGGGAGTTTGCAGTTGACAGTTTGCGGTTCACAGTTCGGGGGAGGCGGGTGTTTTGTGGGGCGTAGCCGTGGGCTCGCGGATCGCCGATAATCGGCGGATGGAACCGCAGATCCGCTACGTGAAGACAAGCGACGGGGTGAGCATCGCTTACGCGGCCGCGGGCGAAGGCCCGCCGCGCGTGATGTTCGAGGACCGCGGTGAGCATGCGCTCAAGGGCATCGCCGAACCGCAGCGGGTGTTCGCGGTGCGGAAGGACGCTGGGTGATGGCCGAGCCGCAGATCCGCTACTGCGTGAGTGCCGATGGCACGCGCATTGCGTTTACGTTCGTCAACGATGGCGGTGAGCCGCCGCTGCTGTGGGTTAACTACGTCTTTCTCCCCATCGGGACGGCGCGAATCATGGAACTCAACTCGACCAAGCTGGAAGCCGGTCGGCAAATTGTGCGTTTCGACCGGCGTGGCGTCGGGTACTCGCAGCGTACCGTCACGGATTTCAGCCTCGACGCTCAAGTGGCCGATCTCGCTGCTGTAGTCGAACGGGCGGGCTTAGCACAACTCGACCTCGTCGCGTTCGGCGAGGGGTGCCACGTCGCAGCCGCGTTCGCCGCTCGCCATCCTGAGCTGGTGCGGCGACTGGCTCTATCCACCCCTACGACGGCCGGAGGTGACACGGCGGGACGGAGCATAGCCAGCATGGCCCGCTCGAACTGGGGATTGGCGCGTGGCACCATTGCCGACATTGCAGTTGGAGGCGCCGACACGGACGTACGTCGCGCGTATATCCGCTTTCTTGGCGAGGTTATGAGC
Source organism: uncultured Dehalococcoidia bacterium (assembly GCA_964458665.1). Taxonomy (GTDB): domain Bacteria; phylum Chloroflexota; class Dehalococcoidia; order DSTF01; family JACRBR01; genus JANXYW01. The sequence goes on along the minus strand of CAYWOO010000129.1, from coordinate 14,883 downwards.
CCGGAAGTGGCCGCTTCCTACCTGGAAGCGAATTGGGATCCAGGGTCGGAGCTTGCCTCGATCGCGGCGCCAACCCTCGTGATGTACCCGAAACGCCGACTCGCCGGGCCGATAGAAACATCGCAGATACTTGCCGCCGCCATACCCGGCGCCCGCTTGTTCGCTACCGACGTGGGGGACTCCGACCCGGCATACTTCGCGGCTTTTCGCGAGTTCTTCGGATACCAAGGCGCAGCGCGGGACGACGCGGCGCGACTCGCCTCAGGTATGGCCGTCATCCTGTTCGCCGACATCGTCGACTCCACTGCGCTCACCGAGCGCATGGGCGACTCGGTGTTTCGTGCGAAGTCGCGCGACCTTGACGTCGAGCTGCGGCGGATCATCGCCGAAGCCGGCGGTACGACGATCGACGCCAAGACGCTCGGCGATGGGGTTCTTGCGACGTTCCCGTCGGCGTCGCAAGCGATCGACGCTGCGCTGGCGTTCGAGCGCGCGGCGGACGCGGCGCAGTTGCAGTTGCACGCCGGGATCCACGCGGGCGATGTGATCCGCGAGGAAGGCAACGTGTTTGGCGGCGCGGTGAACATCGCTGCCCGGATCAGTGCGCTCTCCGCGGCGGGCGAGGTGCTGGTATCGCGGACGGTCGCCGATCTCGCGCGCACGAGCGCTGGCGTGACGTTCGAGGATCGGGGTGAGCATGCGCTGAAGGGCATCGCGGATGCGGTGCGTGTGTACGCTGTGCGGAAGGGCGGCTGATCGTTATCGGGAAGCGTCTGGGTTACCGCGGCCTGGCGCTCGGTGCACTCCAGTCGCTGTCGTCGACCGTTTCAGCGGAGGCCTTCGGTATCCTCACGGCGGCGGTCGTTCTGACGGGTGGCGTGTGGCTGTTCTTCCACAGGCGGAAGTCGAGGACGGCGATCGCCGCATGTTGAACCGACGTTGAGCTAGAGCGGCCAAACCATGAGCGAGCAAGCGCGCAACCCATCTGATGTTTGGAACGCTGGCGACGCCTACGAGCGCTACGTCGGACGCTGGAGCCGGCCCGTGGCGCATGAGTTCGTGCGTTGGCTCAAGGTTCCCGCCGACGCCGCGTGGATCGACGTGGGATGTGGCACAGGCGCGCTCAGCGAGGTGATCCTCGACCGCGCGGAACCGCGGGCGGTGTGCGCTGTCGATCCGGCGCCTGGCTTCGTTGGATTCGCGCGCGCGAGCCTTCGAGAAGCGCGGGTCTCGTTCGTCGTCGCAGACGCGCGCGCATTGCCGCTTCGATCCGGGACCGGTGACGCCGTTGTGGGCGGACTGATGTTGAACTTTGTCCCGGAGCCAGACGTCGCGTTGCGGGAATGGCATCGCGTGTTGCGGTCCGGCGGCACGGCAGCCGTCTACGTGTGGGACTACGCTGGCGAAATGCAGATGATGCGCGCGTTCTGGGATGCTGCTGTGGCGTTGGATCCGGAGGCGCGTGACCTCTACGAAACGCGCCGCTTTGGTGTCTGGGATGGCGGCTACTTGTCGGAGCTCTTCAGCGAAGCCGGGTACGCCCACGTCGAGGGGCGAGCGATCGATGTCCCGACCGTCTTCGCCGATTTTGACGACTACTGGTCGCCATTTCTCGGCGGGCAGGGCCCGGGTGGTGTGTATGTCCGCTCGCTGGACGACACGCGGCGCGATGCGCTCCGCGATCGACTGCGTGGCGCGTTGGCGCGAGAGTTGGATGGCACGATCAACCTGTCGGCGCGGGCCTGGGCCGTGAAGGGGCGGCGGTGAGGTAGTCATCGCGCCTGCGAGCGGCCCGAACACTGTGAACTGCGAACCGCGAACTGTAAACTCTCCCCTATGAACGTGGACGAGATTCGCGAGACGTTTATCCGCTTCTATACGGAGCGCGAGCATCTGCGCATCCCCAGCGCATCGCTGGTGCCGCATGGCGACCCGACGCTGCTGTTCACGAGCGCGGGAATGGTGCCGTTCAAGCCGTACTTCATGGGGCTGGCCGAAGCGGCCGCGCCCCGCATGTGCACGGTGCAGAAGTGCTTCCGCACGACGGACATCGACGAGGTCGGCGACTACAGCCACCTGACGCTGTTCGAGATGCTGGGCAACTTCAGCGTCGGCGACTACTTCAAGAAGGAAGCGATCGGCTGGGCGTGGGAGCTGCTGACCGAGCACTTCAAGCTGCCGAAGGACAAGCTCTGGATCTCGATCTTCGAGACCGATGAGGAGGCGCACGACCTCTGGCGCGCCATCGGGCTGCCGGAGGAGCGGATCAAGCGCTATCCAGAAAAGAACAACTACTGGTTCAGCGGCGATGTGGGTCCGTGCGGGCCGAACAGCGAGATCTTCGTCGACCGCGGACCGCGCGCAGAGACGTGCGAGTTCTGCGCTGGAGGCGCGTGCAAACCGAACCTGGAGCCGGATTGCGGCCGCTTTCTGGAAGTGTGGAACCTCGTCTTCATGACGCTGTACCAAGCCGAGGATGGCACGCGCACCGAGCTGCCGCGCAAGAACATCGATACTGGCTCCGGGCTCGAGCGGATGGCGTGCATCCTGCAGGGCAAGGACTCCATCTACGAGACCGACGTCTTCACCGAGATTATCGAGCGCATCGAGGTGCTGACGGGTAAGCCGTACGGCGAGACGGCGGCGCTGGATACGGCGATCCGCATTGTGGCGGAGCACACGCGCGCGGCGGTGTTTCTGATCACGGACGGCGTGCTGCCTTCGAACGAAGGCCGCGGCTACGTGCTGCGCCGGATCTTGCGTCGCGCGGTGTACCACCTGACGCAGCTTTCCGGCGCGACGGACGGCACGCTGCTCGAAAAGGTGGCGGAGGCGGTGATCGAGCGGATGGAGCGCGCGTACCCGGACGTGCGCGACCGCGCAAGCTTCACGACGCGCCTGCTGGCCGCGGAAGAATCGAAGTTCCGCGAGACGCTGGAGCGGGGGCGCGTGCATCTCGATGGCATTCTTGCCGCCGCGTCCGCGGACAAGATCGTCACGGGCAAGCAGGCGTTCACGCTCTATGACACGTTCGGCTATCCGCTGGAACTGACCGAGGAGATCGCGGCAAAGTCTGGCTTCGCCGTCGACCTCAAAGGCTTCGAGAAGGAGATGGCAGCGCAGCGCGCACGCGGGCGGGCGGCGGCGAAGTTCGACATCGATGCCGACCGCACGGAGGCGTACCGCGAGCTGGCGCACATCAAGCCGGCGTTCGTCGGTTACGACAAGACGCGGCTCGACACGACGATCGCCGCGATCATCGGGCCGCTGGGCGTGCAGGAGAGCGCGGAGGCGGGCGAGGACGTCGAGGTCGTGCTGATCGAGACGCCGTTCTATCCCGAGGGCGGCGGGCAGGCCGGCGACTCGGGCGAGATCGTGCTGCATGGCGCTCGCGTCGCCGTCGACGATACGCACTCGTCCGAGGGGCTCATTGTGCATCGCGGGCGCGTCGTTGTGGGGCGGATCGCCGTGAACGATGCCGTGACGGCGAGCGTCGACGTGGCGAAGCGGCGGGCGAGCCAGCGCAATCACACGGCGACGCATCTGCTGCACGCCGCGCTGCGTCAGGTGCTGGGCGACCACGTGCGCCAGGCGGGATCGCTCGTGGCGCCGGACCGGCTGCGCTTCGACTTCACCCACATCGAGGCGACGAAGCCGGAGGAGATCGCGGCCGCGCAGCGGCTGGTCAACGAGAAGATCCGCGAAGACATGGCGGTGCACTGGAAGCACATGCCGTACGACGAAGCGGTCACTGGCGGCGCAATGGCACTTTTCGGCGAGAAGTACACCGCGAACGTGCGCGTCGTGGGGATCTGCTCGCCGGAGGGAATGGAAACCACGAAGGACACGAAGGAGCACGAAGGATCTGTTGGGGAGGGACGCGGGCTGAAGGCCCGCGCCACGGATAGGGGCCGCGCCACGGACGTAGGGGATCAGGCGCACGAGGCAAGCTGCTTCTCGAAGGAGCTGTGCGGCGGGACGCACTGCGGGCGGACGGGGGAGATCGGGGCGTTCGTGATCGCGAGCGAGAGCAGTGTGGGGTCGGGGCTGCGGCGCATCGAGGCGCTGACGGGGCCGCTGGCCGATGCCTACGTGCTGGAGCAGCAGGCGACGATGGCGCGGCTCGGGCGTAAGCTCAACGCGACGGCCGGCGAGATCGAAGCGCGCGTCGATGCGTTGCAGACGGAACTGGAGACGGAGCGGCGACGGCTGCAGCAGCTTGAACGCGCGGCGGGCCGCGGCGAGGCGGATGCGCTACTGGCTTCGGCGGAGCAGATCGGCGACGCGTCGCTGCTAGTGTCGCGTGTGACGGCAGCGAACGTCGAGGCGCTGCGCGAGATGGGTGACGTGCTGCGCGAGAAGCTCGGCAGCGCCGTGATCGTGCTGGGCGCCGTCATCGGCGACCGGCCGAACTTCCTCGTGATATCGACGAAGGACCTGAACGCGCGCGTCCACGCCGGCAACCTCGTGAAACAGATCGCTGCGATCGCGGGCGGTGGCGGTGGCGGCCGCCCCGACATGGCGCAGGCCGGCGGCAAGGACGGGTCGAAGCTCGACGAAGCGCTGGACGAGGCGCGGCGGCTGGCGCGGGCTGGGTTGGCGAGTTAGAAGCGGGACGCGGGAGACGGGAAGCGGGATTGGCTTCGCTGGCCCACGTCGTCATGGTGCGATGCGTGCATGTGCCATAGCGGACTGGTGCATGACAACTGCGGAGCGTGTCGCACGCACGCCCGATGTCATCGGAACGACGACTGCCGTCAGTGGGCGCGCAGGATGACGGCATGGGACCATCCTGCGCGCCACGCTCTCGGTCGGTTCGCCTCGGCTCTTGCGGCTCACACCATGGCGCGGAACTGGATGACGTAGGGGTTGAGGTCGACGGTCGCTTCGGCGAAGCCGGCGCGCTTCAGGCGCGCCTCCAGCTCATCGGGAACGAGCGGCACGCAGATGTCGTCGATGTGGAGGCCGCGGAACTCCGGGCTGTCTTTGCTGTCGACGCCGGCGAACGTGCCGCCGGGTCGCAGGACGCGGGCGACCTGCGCGAACAGCAGATCCTGCTGCGCGGGCGATGGCACATGGTGCAGCATGGTGAACGAAAGGGCGGCGGTGAAGCGCTTGTCCGGCAACGGCATCGCCGTCGCGTCGGCCTCGATGACCTCGACGTTTGTGCCGGCCATGCGCAGGCGGAGCGCCTCCGCCAGATCGTGATCGATCTCGACGGCGGTGAGGTGCGCCGTCATGTGACGCAGGACGTCGGTCGTGCGGCCGGGGCCGGGGCCGACTTCCAGTACATCGTCACCGATATCGACGCCTTCGAGCGCGCCGGGGATGATCCACTTCTTGACGGACTCCGCCCACTCATCGCTCGAGCAAAGTTCCAGGTGCAGCTTGTTCATTCGGCCTCCGTGTCGTACTGCATCGCGCCCGCGACGTTGCCTGTGTTGGTCGCTCCATGATGATACGCCCGCCCCTGGTTCGTAGCACGTCACCCGCAGGACACCGGCTTCTCTCCGCTGCGCTACTTCGCGCGTTGAGCCGCGTGGCCCTGCGATTCGCGCTCGGTATCCTCTAACGATGGATACGAACGAAGCAGCGCCGCCGCGGATGCTGGGCGTGGATTTCGGGGCGCGGCGGATCGGCGTCGCTGTGAGCGAGGGACGCGTCGCGGTGCCGCTGACGATCGTCGAGCACGCGAATCGCGAGCAGGATCTCGAGCGTGTGGCCATGATTGCGCGCGAGCGTGCGGTGGCCGCAGTCGTCGTCGGGCTGCCCGTGCTGGAATCAGGCGAGGAGGGCGAGCAGGCGCGGCGGACGCGGCGCTTCGGCGATGCGCTGGCGCGGCGGCTCGATGTGCCGGTCATGTATCACGACGAGCGCTACTCGTCGGCGCGCGCGGAAGCCGCGATGGCCGACGGGAGCGCCGATCATGGAAGATGGAAGACTGATGATGGAAGGAAGAGCTCGATGCGCGGGCGCACGGTACCCGGACGGACGGCGCAGCGTGGCCGCAAGCGGGGCATCGATGATGCGGCGGCGGCGGTGATCCTGCAGGCGTACATCGATGCGGCACAAGCGGGCGCGCGATGACATATCGCGTCGTGGCGTGCGCAGCCGTCCTGATTGCGGTGGCGATGACGGTTGGCACGGCGTGGTTCGTCATGCAGACGCCGGGCTCGATCTTCTCGGAAGAGTCGGAGCGTCGCGTGCCGCCGATCGCCGCGAGCGGGGCGCCGGTGATCATCACCGTCAAGCAGGGCGAGAACGCGAAGACGATCGGCGCGGAGCTGCAGCGGCAGGGCATGATCCGGAGCAGCCGCCTGTTCGAGATTATGGTCGGGTTGCGCGGCGTGCAGAACTCGCTGGAAGCCGGCGACTACGAGTTCGATCCGGGCACGCCCGTGGTCGTTGTCGTCGACCGCATCGCAGCAGGCAAGACCGCATCTCACGATGTGGTGATCCCGGAGGGGCGGCGCATCGAGGAGGTCGGCGAGATCCTCGAAGGGGCAGGCGTGATCTCGAAGGATGCATTCCTCGCCGCGCTCGTGAAGTCGCAATACGAGGAGCCGTTCCTGGCGCAAGTGAGCGCGAGCAGCCTGGAGGGCTTCGTCTTCCCGGCAACGTACGAATTCCGTCGCGGCGCGACGGCAGCCGAGGTGGTCGATACGCTGCTGCGCGGCTTTCAGACGAACGTCGCGGATAAGGTGCAGCTCGAGGGGCAGGACCTGACGCTGGAGCAGGTGGTGACGTTGGCGTCGATTGTGGAGCGCGAGGCGCAGACGCCGTCGGAGCGCTCGATCATCGCGAGCGTCTTTCTGAATCGCCTGAAGGCGGGCATACCCTTGCAGGCCGACCCCACGGTGCAGTACGCCGTCGCGCGTGACGCTTCCAGCGTGCGCCAATACACGTACTGGAAGAAGGAGCTGACGGTGGACGATCTCAAGATCGATTCTCCGTACAATACGTACGTCGTCGCGAGCCTGCCGCCGGGGCCGATCGCGAATCCCGGGCTCGCATCGATTGAGGCGGTAGTGCGGCCAGCTGTGACGAACTACCTGTTCTTCATGTCGAGGGGTGACGGCACGCACGTCTTCGCGGAAACGCTGGAGGAGCATCTGCGCAACGTCGAGAAGTACCGGCAGCAGTAGTAGGAGTCAGGACACGTGACGAAACGCGCCGGAGTCATCGGCACCCCGCTGGGGCACACAGCGAGCCCAGCGATGTTTAAGGCGGCGTTTGCGGCGGCAGGCATCGACGCCGCGTACGAAGCGTGGGACACGGCGCTCGACGTGCTGGAAGGGCGCGTCAATTCGCTCCGTGGCGGTGACTTCCTCGGCGCGAATGTGACGATTCCACACAAACAGGCGGTGCTGGCATTCCTTGACGAGACGAACGAGACGGCGGCGCGCGCCGGCGCGGTGAACACGATCGTCCACGCGGACGGCAAGCTGATTGGCCATAACACCGATGTCGCCGGCTTTGCGCGATCGCTGCGTGACGACGCCGGGTTCGACGCCAAAGGCAAGCGCACGATGATCCTGGGCGCGGGCGGCGCAGCACGGGCGGTGGCGCTGGCGCTCGTGCAGGCGGGCGCGGCGGTGATCTTCGTCGTCGGGCGGCAGCCGCGCAAGACGGAGGGGGTCGTGCTGGCGATGAAGCCGCTGACGCCGTCCGGCACAACGATCAGCTGGGCGTACTGGGGCGACGGCTCGTTCCTGCGCTCGCTGAAGGAAGCGGATCTCGTCGTCAACTGCACGCCCATTGGTGTTGCGGGATCGGCGACCGCAGGACAATCGCCGCTGCCGGCGGACCTGATCGAGAAGCGCACAAGCGTGTTCGACCTCGTCTACAACCCCGCCGAGACGCCGCTGATGCTGGCCGCGAAATCGCGCGGCGCGAAGGCCGTATCGGGGTTGGGGATGCTGGTCTACCAGGCGGCCGAGTCGTTCAAGCTCTGGACCGCGAAGGACGCCGATACAGCGGCGATGTTCGCCGCGGCGCGCGCGGCGCTGGGGTAACGCGCCCATTTTCGGGGTCTCGTTCGAAGCAAGGACAATGCTGAGGCAAGAGCAAAGCTGACGTACGGGCGCTCCGCAGAGCGCCTTGCTCGACCAAGGCGATTACGGCCGTGTTGCAGGATTCTCCTTGTCCAGCGCCCACTGTCGCGGATTGTCGACGACGTACTGGCGAATCGCCTGTAACTCCCGCTCGCTCCGGATCACGCGCTCGTAGTAGTTCCTCTGCCAGACGGGCGCAACGGATCCGTGCTCGCGGATCCGTCGCGTCACAGCCCCTTTGAAGTTCCGAATGACGACCGGCAGCGAACCAGTCATCGAGGAGCCAAACGATCGCGTAGGGGCATTCCGTAGAATGCCCTGGTCGTCCTGCAACAGAAATACGATCCCATGGAAATGATTCGGCATGACGACGAACTCGTCGATCTCGACGTTCGAGCGGACTTCGCGAGAGCGGAGCCATTCCTCGGTCACGACGCGACCCGCGGCGTTCAGCAGCATCTCGTCTTCCGTGATGCGACCGAAGAGCTCGCGGCGTTCGTGCGTCACCAGGGTGATGAAGTATGCACCGTGGGTTGCGTAGTCGAAATCGCGGAGGCGGATCGAGCGGCGGCGGTGTTCCGGTGACGCGTCGTCGAGTTCGGGCATTGTGCACTCACGGGGAGGGCATTCTACGGAATGCCCCTACGCGGACTGTGTTCTTGACCATGGGCATCGTACGGCAGGGCGGGCTATCTGCCATACTTGCCTTGTGATATTGCCGCTGCTTGCTGCTTCGGACTACGGGCTCGTGATCGCGGTCGCGGTCCTGTTCATGCTGTTCTTCATCGTCGGCTGGGTGATCATGCAGGGGACGCGGGCGCAGATGGCGTGGCGGCGCGCGGTCGATGCGGGCGATGTGCCGACGATCCAGATGCTGGTGGGCGAAGAGCTGCTGCGCTGGAAGACGATCCGCATGCCGAAGGGTACGCGGCCGTCCATCTGGCACGGTGTGCAGAGCGCGGAACTGGTCGATACGCAGCCGGACGGCGTGCGCATCAGCGCGTCGGCCGATGGGCAGTACGCGCAGGTCGATGGCGAACGGCGCGAAGTGAGCGGCCCGCTCGCGGAAGGAATGCGCGTGACGGCGAAACTCGCCGATATGGTGCTGTACGACATCCCGAACGCGCGGCTGGCTAACGTCCAGATCGACATCTACAGCACGTATCGCGACGACGCCGGCTCGTCGCAGCGGTGCATCCTGTCGACGAAGTGCCTGCGCGAGGTTGCCGATGCCCTGGCCTGGGACGAGATGGACGCCGAGGAGGTCGTACGGGCGTTTGGCGGGCGTTTCCTGCTCGACGACCGGGGCTATCCGCTGGCAGTGAATCCCGAAGCGACGACGGCGACCGGTGTGCCGGCGGTGTTCTACAAGGACGACTGAGTGCTGCGTTTCCTGACCGCGGGCGAATCGCACGGCAAGGCGCTGACCTTGATCATCGAAGGCGTGCCTGCGGGTCTGGCGCTCTCTGAAGACTTCATCGCGGTCGATCTGCGGCGGCGCCAGGGTGGCTACGGCCGCGGCCGCCGCCAGAAGATCGAGCAGGATCGCGCCGAGATCATGTCCGGCGTGCGCCACGGCAAGACGCTGGGCAGCCCGATCGCGCTCTCGATACAGAACCGGGACTGGGTGAACTGGACCGAGCAGATGTCGATCGATCCGATCGAGGGTGAGATCCAGAAGGTGACGCGGCTGCGTCCCGGTCACGCCGACCTCGCCGGCATCGTGAAGTACGACTTCGATGACGTGCGCAACGTGCTGGAGCGCGCGAGCGCGCGCGAGACGGCGGCGCGCGTCGCGGTTGGCGCCGTGTGCAAGCGCCTGCTCGAAGAGCTGGGGATGGAGTTCCGCAGCCACACGGTTCAGATCGGCGACGTCGACGCGCTGGTGCCGCCGGAGATCGATTGGGAAGCCGTCGAGGGGTCACCGGTACGGTGCGCCGATGCGGCGGGCGCTGAGAAGATGGTCGCGGCGATCGATGATGCGCGGAACGCCGGCGACACGCTCGGCGGCGTCGTCGAGGGACGGGTACTGCGCGTGCCGATGGGCCTCGGCAGCCACGTGCACTGGGACCGAAAGATCGATGGCTTGTTGGCGCAGGCGTTGATGAGCATCCACAGCGTGAAGGGCGTCGAGATCGGCGCCGGATTCGCGGCGACGCGGACGACGGGCTCGCACGTCCACGACGTGATCCTGCCGCTGTCGCAATGGCGCCCCGACAAGCCGTGGGCGCGCGCGACGAACAACGCCGGCGGCACCGAAGGCGGCATCACCGACGGCCAGGATATTGTTGTTCGCATCGCGCTGAAGCCGATCGCGACGCTGCCGCGGGCGCTCCCTTCCGCGGACCTGATGACGGGCGAAGAGATCCCCGCGCACTACGAGCGCAGCGACATTTGCGTCGTACCGGCGGCAGGGATCATCGTCGAGGCGATGTGCGCGATCGTCCTGGGGACGGCGGCGCTCGAGAAGTTCGGCGGCGACTCGCTGGGCGAGATGTTGCGGAACTGGAGGTCGTTCGAGGCGACGATTGGGCCACGGGCGCTGCGTGAGTAACGGGCGAGGTTGTAGGTGTTAGGTTGTAGGCAGCCGGTGACAGAGCTAATCGTATAGAACAACAATGAGACGAATGGCCGTGGCGATGCGCCGCTGGCTGCGTGTATGGTGAGATGATGAACTACGAACAGATCTGGCTGACAGGATTCATGGCGACCGGCAAGACGCGTACGGCGCGGCCGCTGGCGGTCGCCCTCGACTGGACGGCAGTCGATATCGACGACCTGATCGAAGCGCAGGCGGGTGACAAGGCGTCAGCGATCTTCGCGCGCGGTGGCGAGGCGGCGTTCCGCATCATCGAATCGGAGGTTGTCGAGCGCGTCGCCGGCATGACGAACGTCGTCGTCGCGACGGGCGGCGGCAGCGTGCTGTCCGAGGCGAATCGGAGCGCCATGCGCCGCCGCGGATTCATCGTCTGCTTCGACGCGCGACCGGCGACGATTGCTGCGCGCATCCAGGACTCGTCCGCGCACGTGTCGGAGCGGCCGCTGCTCGCCGGCGGCAACACGTCGGCGCGGATCGTCGAGCTGAAAGCAGAGCGCGACCCAGTCTACGCGCAGGCCGACTTCATCATCCAGACCGATGACCTGACGCCCGACCAGGTGACGCACCAGGTGCTGCTGGCATTCCGCGAGCGATCGGCCGTGGCCGGGGGCGCGGCGTGATCCGCGTCACCGCGGAACACCATCCGTACGAGATCCACTGCCGCTGGGGCGCGCTCGATGATCTGGGCGCGCTGATGCGGGACGCCGGGCTGCGAGGCTCGGCGTTCGTGATCTCGGACGATGCAGTGGGGCCGCTGTACGGCGAACGTGCGCTCGCGGCGCTGCGCGCGGCCGGGTTCGACGCGTCGATGTTCACGTTTGCGGCAGGCGAAGCGAGCAAGAGTCTCGAGATCGTCCGCGCTGTGTACGACTGGCTGCTGGAGCAGCGCGGCGAGCGCTCGTCCACGATCGTCGCGCTCGGCGGGGGCGTTGTCGGCGACCTCGGCGGGTTCGTCGCAGCGACGTACCTGCGCGGCGTGAACTTCGTGCCGGCGCCGACATCGCTGCTGGCGATGGTCGATGCGTCGATCGGCGGTAAGGTCGGCGTCGATCACCCGCGCGGCAAGAACCTGATCGGCGCCGTCTACCCACCGCGGCTCGTCATGCAAGACACGAGCCTGCTGGCGTCGCTGCCGGAGCGTTCCTATCGCGAGGGGTTCGGTGAAGTGATCAAGCACGGGCTGATCATGGACGCACCGATGCTCGACGTGCTGGAGCGCGACGCCGACGGGCTGCTGGCCGTCGAGCCCGAGCTGACGACGGAGATCGTCGCGCGCAATGCCGCGCTGAAAGCGGTCGTCGTCAGCGAGGACGAGCGCGAGCGCGGCCGGCGGATGCTCCTCAACTACGGCCACACGGCGGGCCACGCTATCGAGGCGGTGACCGGCTACACGCAGGTGCGTCACGGCGAAGCGATCAGCGTCGGCATGATGGCCGCCGCGGAGATCGGCCGCCGCATGGGCGTCACGCCCGCCGCCGTCGGCGAGCGGCAGGCGCGCCTGTTCGAGCGCTACGGCCTGCCGCTGCGCCACCCCGGCCTCGACGTCGATGCCGTGATCGCCGCGATGGCCTTGGACAAGAAGGTGGCGTCGAAGAAGGTGCGCTGGATCCTGCTCGAAGACTTCGGCAGTCCGGTCGTGCGGGATGATGTGCCGGAAGATGTGGTGCGGGATGTGTTGCGCGAGGTCGTTGGGTAGCGGCGGTAAGCGATCGCGGAATCATTGCTGAGCGATGATGGCGTCGCCGATCGTGACGAGCAGACCGTCAAAGTCCGACGGATTGCCGGCCGTCAACAGGATCAAGCTGTAGATGTCGCCTGCAAGTTCGAAGTATGCAGCGATCGATCCCCCTTGCGGTGTGACGTACAGCTTTACGTCGTTCGTCAGCGTCAACGACCTGTTGCCCGCGCCAAATGCTCGCCTGTTGTGAGTGATCTCTAGTCGCAGTGGCGGATCGTTATTGATGGGCTCGTACTGAACAAGCAAGTCGCTGGGGTCGGACGGATTGTCGACCGTGAAAGCTGCCAAGGCGTAGCCCTCGGCTACGTTTGGCAGGACGAATTTCCACGGAATCACCTGCCGAACACAATCCTCGGAGAAGCGGCCCTCAGTTCGCATCGATCCGGCAAGTGCCGAGCACGGAGCGTAGGTCGGGATTGCCTGTGACGTCTTGCTCGTTTGCTGGCCACAAGCAGAGAACGCGGCGGTAAGAGTCAAGCCGAGCAGCAGAGATGTCGCAGCGCTCGTCCGGCGCGCGACCATCACGGCGCGATCTGCACCTTGATGGCGCCGCTGCTCTTGTCATCGGCCGTCGCGTACGCTTGCGCGATGTCTTCGAGGCCGTAGCGGTGGGTGATGCAGCGGCGGAGGCTCTCGGCGTTGCGGCGCATGATCTCGATGGCGATCTCGTAGTCGGAGTGGCGGCCGGGGCGGCCGTAGCAGTTCGATCCGACGACCTTCGGCTCCTTGATGAAGAACATGATCGGGTGGATCTGCACCGGCTGCGTGAACGCGCCGAGCACGCTGATCCGCCCGCCGAGCCCGACGACGGTGAGCGAATCCGCGAGCGTGTTCGCGTGACCGCCGACCGTCTCGACGACGATGTCCGCGCCGCCCGTGGCTTTCGTGATATCGCCCACGCCCGCCGCATCGTCGCCGAAGACGGCGTCGGCGCCGAGTGCCTCCGCCATCGCTTTTTGGTGCGGGTGGCGTGCGGTAGCGGCGATGTAGGTCGCGCCCATCGCCTTCGCCGCGGCGATCGCCATCAGGCCGATCGTGCCGGCGCCGAGCACCGCGACGCGATCGCCGAAGCGGATATCGACGAGACGCAGGCCATGGACGGCGACCGCCAGCGGCTCGCAGAGCGCACCGAGTTCGAAGTCGACCTCCGGCGGCAGCTTGTAGAGCGCGTACGACGAGACGGCCATGTACTCGCGCAGGCCGCCGTTGATGTTGAGGCCGTTCGCTTTGCGGCTGGGGCAGAGGTGATAGTTGCCGGAGCGGCACTGCACGCACTGCAGGCACACATCGAACAACTCCAGCGCGACGCGGTCGCCCTTCTCGAAGCCAGTGACGCCTTCGCCGAGCGCTTCGACTTCGCCCGCGCACTCGTGGCCGAGGACGAAACCGGGCGGCACGGGGAACTCGCCGCGATAGAAGTGCAGGTCGCTGCCGCAGACGCCGACGCTGCGCACGCGCACGAGCACCTGCCCGGGCGCGGGTGATGGCACATCGACGTCGGTCAGCTCGAAGGTGCGGGGGGCGGCGATGGATGCTTGTCTCATGCGGGGTCCTCCTTGCGGGCGGGGGCGCCCGGGGTTGATGCGTACGTCTTCACCGAGCCTTGTCGATCAGAGGCCGTAGGGACGCACCTTTAGGTCCGTCCCGAACGTTCGGACGGGGCTAAAGCCGCGTCCCTACGGCCTCAGGCGGGTTGTCGTCTTCGACGCCGAGCGTTCGCCGTCCATCGCGAGCCGTTCTGAGCGAGGCTCCGATATGATGGGCGAGTGAAGGCGCTGAATCAACCGGAGAGCTGGTGGGGGTGGCACGGCTACAACCATCCCGAGGCGATGTCGATCACGCAGGTCTTGCGGGCGGGCACGATGCCGGTGCGCGTCGCGGCGATTCTGTCGCTGGCGATGGAGCGCGGCGCGCCGATGATCCTGGCCGCCGACCCGCCGGGCGCGGGCAAAACGACGATCCTGACAGCGCTGCTGGCGTTCGCGCCGCCGGAGTCGTCGGTGTACTTCACGCGCGGCTGGGGCGAGACCTTCACGCTGCCGCCGCGCGCGCCGGACGATCCGCCGACCTACATCCTCGTGAACGAGATCAGTGACCACCTGCCTGTGTACTCCTGGGGTCCGTACGTGCAGCGCGAGTTCGAGCTGGCGGCCGAGGGCTACTCCCTGATGTCGACGATGCACTCCGAGACGGTGGACGGCGTCATTGAGCAGCTCACGCAGGAATGCGACGTGCCGGATTCGAACATCGGCCACGTGGCGCTGGTCGTGCCTATGTTCGTCGGAATGAACGCCGGACAGCGCGTGCGGCGCGTCAGCGAGGTGGCGGTGCTGGAGCCGCTCGGCGGTTCGTACGACCGTCACTCCATCGCGCGCTGGGACGCCGCGTCGGATACGTACGAGGTGCTCTCGACGCCTGCGGAGATGAACGCGCTGGCGCGGCGGTTCGGCATGGAGGACGAGGATCTGATCCAGGCGCTGGCAAGGCGCGAA
>CAYWOO010000128.1:0-46102 GCA_964458665.1 uncultured Dehalococcoidia bacterium | reverse complement strand
ACCATCTGGATCGGCGTGGCGGTGACGAAGCCCTGTCCGATGCCCATGTTGTACGTATCGCCGAGGAACCAGTCGTCGCCGAAGGTCGCTTTTTTCCAGGCCGTGTCGGGAATGTTCCCGTCCGCTTCGCCAGCGATGTCGATGCCGGTCTTGCGGCCGAGGCCGAACTGACGGGCGTATTGCGCGAGGCGCTCGACGCCAAGGCCATCGAAGCTCTGGCCGAAGGCGTGGTAGCCACCGGACAAATAGTAGAAGTAGACGTCCGACGACATGGCCACACCGCCATAGAAATCGAGCGCGCCGAGGGTGCGCCAGTCCTTGAACGTGTAGAGGATCGACGGATCGTACTGGTTGGGGACGGCGATGTAGCCGTTGCTCGTGATGGTGGTCGACGGGACGGCGACACCTTCCTGGAGCGCGGCGGAGCCCGTGATCTGCTTAAAGATCGACCCCGGCGCGTACTGCTCCGAGAGGGCGTGGTTGACGAGCGGCTTCTTCGGATCGTCGAGATACTGCTGGAGGCGATCTTCATCGATCTTGCCGGAGAAGATGTTGTTGTCATACATGGGCAGCGACACGAGGGCGAGCACCTCGCCGGTGTGCACATCCATGACGATGGCGGCGGCCTGGCCGCCGTCGGAAGCGGCCTGCACCATTTCGGTCGACTTCTTCTGCAGGTCGAGGTCGACAGCGAGGACGAGTTCGTAGCCGGGCTTGGCCGGATCTTCGGCGAGCACACGCAGCTCCCGCCCCGTGGCGTCCTTCTCGATCTCCTTACGGCCGGCGGTACCGCGAAGATACTTCTCGTATGTGGCCTCAACGCCCGCCTTGCCGATGCGGTCGCTGGCGACGTAGCCGCGATCTTTCAGGATCGCGAAGTCTTCTTCGTCCACGCGACCGGTGTATCCGAGGACGTCGCTCAGCACTTCGCCGGCGAGATACTTCCGTACGGGATCGACGATGACATGCACGCCCGGCAATTCGGGGAGCTGCTCGCGCAGGTGAAAGGCGGCCGCCTGATCGAGGCCATCCTTGATGATCACGGGCGCGAAGGGATCCTTCGACTTGCGAGCGGCCTCGATGCGCAACGACGTCTCGAGAGCGGGGACGCCCAACAGGCCTTCGAGGCCTCGCGCGATCTGATCGTCGCTGCCGTCGGGGATATCGGCCGCGACAATGGCGGCGGAGAAGCCGGGGACGTTCGCGACGACGGGTACGCCGTTGCGGTCGTAGATGCCGCCGCGCGACGGGATCACGGGTTCGATGCGGAGCTGGTTGAGCGCCGCACGCTGCTGAAAGTGGCCGCCGTGCACAAGTTGGAGCCGGCCGAGCTGGATGGTCAGCGCCGCGAACGCGGCGAGCACCACGAGCCGCAGTATCCAGAGCTTCTGCGTGACCTGCTCGCGCGGGTCCGCGGGCTCTACATGCTCAGCGCGCCGACGGCGGCGACGGTTGCCTGCGAGTATCCCCATGTGTCCCTTCGACGCCGCATCGAGCGGCACGGCAACAACGATTCGGCGCTAGTAGGCGAGCCGGTTGCGGCGATCGGTTGGCTTCGCGAGCCGCATGACGACGTAGACCGGCGGCGTGATGACAATGTTGACGAAGGCGGCGGGTAGTACCGCGCTTCGCAGCGCGGCGATGATGTCGTACCCTCCGCCCGATACGGCGAGACTGGCGACGATGATCGATTCGTAGGCGATGGTCGCCGCGGCAACGAACGCGAGGACGAGCAGCAGGTCGCTGTGGATGACGTGCATCTCGCGCAGGAGCCCCAGTCCGGCGATGGGAAGCAGCGCGAGCAGCACGAGGCCGGGCGTCTGCAAGCCGACGAAGCCGATCGTGATACCGGCGACGGCGATCATAGGCAGTACGTCGTCGAGGCCGCGCACCACCAGCCACGATACGAGCATGACGAGCAGAAGGTTTGGTGTGACGCCGACGGCCTTGAACTGTTCGATCGAGGACGCCTGCAGCAACGCGAGGAACAGGGCGAACGCGGCGCCCGTCCAGTATCGCATCAGGGTTGCTCCAGTTTGTGCGGCACGAAGCTGGTGAGCACCAGCACGTGTTCGATGTTCGAAAGACTTGCGAGGTGGTCGACGCTGACGCGCTGAAAGAGATCTTGCTCGGTCTTGGCGACGGTAGCGACGCGACCGATCACGATGTTCGGCGGATAGCCGCCGCCGACGCCTGATGTCAGCACGAAATCGCCCTGCTTGACGGCGGCGCCCTGTCCGACGAACTCCATGTTGAGCGACGCGTCGTAGTTGCCAGCGACCACGCCTTCTGATCGCGACTCCTGCACGATGGCGCTGACGGCGCTCTTCGGATCAGTGATCAGCGTGATCCATGCATAGCTGTCAAACGCCTTCGAGATCGTGCCGACGAGGCTGCGTCCTTCCGACACGACGATCTGACCTTCATGCACGCCGTCCGACGTGCCGCGATCGATCGCGATGATGGAGCGCACGCTGCTGGAATCGCGCGAGACAACCGAGCCGGCGATGAAGACATCGTTGGGAAACGCCTGGCGGACGGTGTTGAGATCGATCGCGCTCTGCTGCTGGATCGCGTCTTCTCGCGCACGGGCCAGGTCGTTCGTGAGGCGCTCGTTCTCGTCGCGCAGCGTCCGGTTCTCGTCGGAGAGCGCTCCGGCATCAGTGATGTTGTTCACCCAATCGGCGACGGGGCGCGTCACGCCGCGCATGGCGGCCTGGACAGGCGATGTGACGTTGAGCGTAACGTTCTCGACGGGATCGAGGACGGTGAGGCGACTGGCCGCCATCAAAACGAAGGCAGCAATCGCGATGAAGCCGGTCCATGCCAGCGTGCGCGTCGTCATGCGCAGCGTCTCCTGCCGTCGAGTCGGCGCCGCAAATGGTCGCGCGCGAGCGGTCTTGCCCCGCATCCGCCAGCGCACGATGAAGTGGTGAGAGTCCCGACGAGTATAGCCCAAGGCTCTGCCGCGAGAGAATGCGAGGCGTTTCGGACGTGTTAAGCCCGTACCTGCCCGGATTAGCCGGTCTTCGGGTGCTCGGTTACGCCCTGTAACAGCTCCACGGCGTGGGCCAGCACTTCGAGCACGGCGCCGAGGCTTTCACGGACGCCTTTCTCGCTGCCGGGGAGGTTAATGACCAGCGTGCTGCCGCGGACGACGGCGACGGCGCGGCTGAGCATCGCCTTGGGAGTGTGGCCCATGCCTTCGGCGCGCATGGCTTCGGCGATGCCGGGCGCGAGGCGCTCGGCCACCTCGAGCGTAGCTTCGGGCGTGACGTCGCGGGCAGCGAGGCCGGTGCCGCCCGTTGTGAGGATGAGGTCGATGCCGCCGCCATCGCACCACTCGCGCAGCTTCGCGGCGATCACGTCGCGCTCGTCCGGGACAATCTCGTAGCGCCCAATTTCCCCACCAATTCCCACAAGCAGTTCGCGGATGGCGGCGCCGCTCGTGTCTTCGCGCTCGCCGCGGCTGCCAGCATCGCTGATGGTGAGGATTCCGGTTCGGATCATACGGCAATCGTAGCAGGCGAGGCGGTTTTGGGGCTGGCTGGCGCGCGCGTCCGTCGTCGCGGGTACGAATATGGTGAGTTATGGGAAAATATTCTGTGTAGGCGCTTGACATCAGATGTTTTGGTGGTAGAATCTGGGAGTTCGTGGGAAATCTGGCTACGGATGGACCCGATGAGCACCCGGCAGGACACGCGACCCATTGTTATTCCTCGGAACCTTCGACTATGCGATGGACGAGAGGGGACGGCTTCCGCTCCCTCCTCGCTATCGCGACGCCTTCCGGGATGGGATCGTGCTCAGCCAGGGTTCCCCGGACAGATGCGTGCGGTTGTATACGGAGGCGGCCTTCACGGTGCTGGCGTCCGAATATACGGCCGAGTCGGCGCTGCGACGGGCGGGTCGCGATCTGCGCGCCGTGTTCTTCTCCCGGTCGGTACACGCCGAGCTGGACAAGCAGAATCGGATTCTCATTCCCGCGCCGTTGCGCGAGTTCGCCGGGCTTTCAGCGAAGGTACTGGTAGTGGGCGCGGGCGAGTATCTGGAGATCTGGTCCCCAGCTTCCTACGAAGCGGAAATGGTTCGCGTCGACGAGCAGCTGCCGGCATTGCTGGAGTCGATCGAACCGCGACAGCGTTGATTATGTCGAGTGTGGCGCACATTCCGGTCATGCTGAACGAGGTGCTGGAGGCACTGGACGTGCGACCAGGTGGACGTTATGTCGATTGCACGCTCGGCGGCGCCGGGCACGCGGAAGCGATCCTGGAGCGAGCACAGCCCGGCGGCACCCTGCTGGGCATCGATGCCGACGCCGCAGCGATCGAGCGCGCGGAGACCCGGCTGAGCCGATTCGAAGGCAGTACGAAGTTCGCGCACGGCAACTTCCGCGATGTGGGCGATGTCTGTCGGCAGTTGGAGTTCGCGCCGGTGAACGGTGTGTTGATGGATCTTGGCCTGTCGTCGTATCAGCTGGCCGAGGGAGACGGCTTCAGCTTCCGAAGCGACACGCCGCTGGATATGCGCTTCGGCGGAGAAGGGATCACCGCTGAGGAGATCGTCAATTCGTCCAGCGAGGCCGAGCTGGCCGACCTGATCTTCCAATTTGGAGAGGATCCAGCGAGCCGCAGGATCGCCCGCCGGATCGTCGCGAGCCGTCCGCTACGGACGACCGCTGAATTAGCCAAAGCCGTCGAGCAGGCCGTGGGTAGGAGAGCATCGGTGAACACCCACCCCGCCACCAGGACGTTTCAAGCTCTCCGCATTGCGGTCAATCAAGAGCTAGCTTCGCTAGCCGCCGCACTTCCTCAGGCCTACGGCCTGCTCGGCTTTGGGGCACGGCTTGCCGTGCTCAGTTACCACTCGCTGGAGGACCGCATCGTGAAGGAGTACATCCGCCGCGAATCGCGGGACTGCATCTGCCCGCCGGGATTGCCGGAGTGCCGCTGCGAACACAAGGCGACGCTGCGCCCGGTAACGAAGGGTGCACTGAAGCCGACGCTCAGCGAAGTGGCCGCGAATCCGCGTGCGCGGAGCGCGAAGTTGCGAGCGGCAGAGCGTATCACCGAATACGCGGCTTAGGAGGCGCTGATGGTGGCGCTTCAACGGCCCGCGCTTTCGGCACCCCGCCTCATCCGGCGCCCCCGGACGGGAAGGCTACTGCTGGTAGGCGCCATCGGCCTTGTGATCATGGCTGCGGGATTCCAGGTCAATCAATTCAGCCGGCTGACGAGCACCGGATACGAAATCAACGAATTGAACAGGCTGCGTTCGGAACGCCAGGCCTCGAATCACGCCCTGGAGGCGGAGGTGGCCCGGCTCTCGTCGCTGGCACGCGTGGATTGGGATGCCCGCACTCGGCTGAAGCTGGAGCCGGCGCAACAGAAGCTGTACCTGGCCGTGAACCACGAGATCCCGGCTCGGCAGACGTTGCCGACACGCTTCCTGCCACCGGAGTCGGCGACAGCCGAAGGGACGGGCGAGCCGGACTGGAAGCGGCTACTCAAGTCGTTGCCATTTTTCTAGCGCACGAGACGTTTGGCTCGGAATGAGGGAGTAGATGTTCGGACAGCGCGGGCGGATGAATGGGCGTCTTTGGGCGCTCGCCGCGGTCTTCGCGCTGGGGGGCGCGACGCTGACGGCGCGCATCGCCTATGTGCAGCTGGTACACGCCGACCACTATCGCGCCGAGGCGAACAACGAACACTTCGGGCAGCAGGAAGTCCGCGCCGAGCGCGGCGCAATCCTTGACCGCAACGGCTATCCGCTGGCTACGACAGTCGACGCGTTCGATGTGTTCGTCAATCGCGCGGACTGGCAGAGCCTGGACGATGCCCGCAGGTCGGCCGCGACGATTGCACCGCTGATCGGCCAGAAGCCGGATGATCTCGTGAACGAGGTGCGGAAGGAAGACAAGGGACTCTACCTTGCGTACGCGGGTCTGGACTTCGCGAAGGGTGCGTTGCTGCATGACGCCGACGCCCCGGGCCTGCGGATGGTGCAGACAACCAAGCGCTTCTATCCGGAAGGCGACCTTGCGTCGACGCTGCTGGGCTTCGTTGGCCGGGACCACGCGGGGCTGACCGGCGTTGAGCGCGACTTCGACCGCGAGCTGGGCGGCATTCCGGGCACGATCTACTTCGAACGGGACAGCATCGGCAATAAGCTTTCGCTGGGCGCCGAGCGCATCGGCCAGGCGCCGAAGGCGGGCGGCGACATCAAACTGACGATCGACCGCTACATCCAGCGGCTCGTCGAAGGCGAGCTGGATCTCCAGATCGCCACGACGGGCGCGCTGGGCGGGTCGATCATCGTGATGGAGCCGAAGACGGGCGCCCTGCTGGCGATCGCGAGTAATCCCGGCTTCAAGCTCTCGCATCTGGACCTGAATCATCCGGACCAGGCGCTCTTCCGTGACCGCGCAGTAACGGACGTGTACGAGCCTGGGTCCGT
Source organism: uncultured Dehalococcoidia bacterium (assembly GCA_964458665.1). GTDB lineage: Bacteria > Chloroflexota > Dehalococcoidia > DSTF01 > JACRBR01 > JANXYW01. The sequence continues at coordinate 39,646 of CAYWOO010000128.1, read as the reverse complement.
GTTCAAGACGCTGACAGCGTCGATGGCGATCGACCTGGGGCTGGTGACGCCCGAGAGCACATACGACGATATCGGCGCGGCGTACATCGGGCCATCGACGATCCGCAACTGGGACTACAGCGTGAACGGCGTCACGTCGGTGACGCAGATCCTGCGGCGCAGCCTGAACACCGGTGCGGTGTGGATGAGCGGGCTGATCGGGCCGGACGCCTTCTACCGCTACATGCGGAATTTCGGCATCGGGGAGGCGACGCACGTGGGGTTGGGCGGCGAACCGGATGGCCTGGTGCGCCCAAACACCGATCCGGACTGGACGGAGGTCGACCTCGCGACGAACAGCTTCGGCCAGGGCATCGCGGCAACGCCGCTGCAGGTGATCACGGCGATCGCATCGATTTCGAACGGCGGCAGGTTGATGCGGCCGTACGTTGTACGCGAGATGGAGACGCCGGAAGGGCCGCGCGCGTTCAGTCCCGTCGTTGTCCGGCAGGTGATGAGCGAGCAAACGGCGGCAACAGTAACCGATATGATGAATCAAGTTGTCGAGGGCAATCCCGGGCATTTGGCGGCGATCAAGGGCTATCACGTCGCCGGCAAGACGGGCACGACGACGGGAGCGACCCTGGCCGATGGCGCCGTGCGCGACGGCAACGTCGCCTCGTTCATCGGCTTTGCGCCCGTGAGCGACCCGAAGATCATCGTCCTGGTGAAGCTGGACTTCAAAGAAGACCGGCTTGGCGGCCAGGTTTCGGCGCCCGTATTCGCCGACCTCGCGCCCAGCATCCTCGCATATCTCGGCGTGAAGCCGGACGGCCCGCAGCTCGTCGCGACGGGCCAGTAGCGCATTCGGCGCACACACACGGATCGACACCGTGACGGCGCCCGCGGCGGCGCAATCGCGGCCGAGCAGTAGTCGAAGCAGAAAACTTCATGAGGGTGCGGCAGCCGCACCACACGATGCCGCTGGCAGGCCGGCACCGAACATGATCACCGCGAAGGAACTCGCCACCGCACTGCGCCCCGCGCTGATCCGCGCGCCCTCCGTCGGCCCGATGCGGTTCCGGCACGCCGTGGTCGATTCGCGCAAAGCGGGGCGCGGCGACATCTTCGTCGCGCTGAAGGGCGACAACGTCGACGGCCATGACTTCGTGGGCGATGCGGCGCAGCGCGGCGCGGCCGCGGCGATTGTCGAGCGAGCGGTGGAGGCGGACATCGCGCAGTACGTCGTGCCGCACGCCTTGCTGGCCCTACAGGATCTGGCGCGCCTGCGACGCGCATCGCGCCCGCGGCTGCGCGTGATCGCCGTGACCGGCAGCGTAGGCAAGACGACGACGAAAGAGTTAACGGCCGCGGTGTTGGACATCAGCTATCACGTGCTGAAGAACGAAGGCAACCTGAACAGCGAGATCGGCCTGCCGCTGGTGCTGCTCGAGGCGACGCGAAAGCACAATCGCGCAGTGTTGGAGATGGGGATGTGGGCGCTGGGCGAAATCGCCCTCCTTTGCGACATCGCGCAGCCGAACGTGGGCATCGTCACGAACATCGGCCCGTCGCATATGGAGCGGCTCGGTAGCATCGAAGCGATCGCCGACGCGAAGGCAGAGCTGGTGGAAGCGCTTCCGGCGGACGGCGATGCGATCCTCAACGCCGACGATCCGCGCGTGGCGGCGTTGGCGGAGCGGACGAATGCCAACGTGATCACGTACGGACTGTCCACCGAGGCGGATGTACGAGCGGAGGACATCGACAGCCGCGGACTGGCCGGCGTGCGCTTCACGCTGGTACACGAAGGCAATCGCGCGGCTGTGTACTCGCGGCTGCCGGGACGGGCGATGGTGCACAACGCACTCGCTGCCGCGGCGGCTGGAATCGTCGACGGCATCGCTCTGGACGACATCGCCGAGGCGCTGACGGAGACACATATCCCAACGCGCCTCACCGCGCATCACGGCTTCAACGGTTCGACGATCATCGATGACACGTACAACGCGAGCCCGGACTCGATGCGCGCGGCCCTCGATCTGCTCGGCGAAGTAGCGGGACGCAAATTCGCGGTGTTGGGCGATATGCGTGAACTGGGCGATGCCGGGCACGACGGCCACATCCAGGTCGGCCGCCGCGCCGCGGAGATCGCCGACGTGATCTTCGCGGTGGGCGACCTGGGGCGCTGGATCGGCGACGCCGCGTTCCAGGCCGGGCACGGCGACGTACATATCGTGATGGACAAGTCCGAGATCGCGCCGGCGCTGCTGCCGCAGCTTTCGCCGGGCGACGTGGTGCTGGTGAAGGGATCACGCGCGCTCGAGCTTGAGACGGTTGTCAGAGAGTTGGAGGTCGAGGCGTGACGTACGCGCTGCTCTTCGGGTGCCTCGCTGCGATCGTATCGGCCGTGATGGGCGGACCGTTCGTTTCGTTCTTGCGTCAGCGCAATATCGGTAAGGCGATCAGCACGGACGGGCCGGAGTCGCATCTCTCGAAAGCGGGGACGCCGACGCTGGGCGGCCTGCTGATCGTCGGCGTGAGCGCGGCGTTCACGCTGGTCGCCGCGATACCGAAGGACCGTGACGTGTGGCTGCCGCTGGGCGTGATGCTGGTGTTCTGCGCGATCGGCCTCTACGACGATCTCGGCACGCTGGTCGATCGGGGGCAGCGCGAAGCACACGATCGCAAGAGCATGATTCTCAAGCTCATCGGCTATGCGGCGGTCGGGATCATTGCAGCGTGGGTGCTGTACGACCGCATCGATGCGCCGCTGCTACTCGCGCCGCATCACGTCGGCTCGTACGACATGGGGCCGCTGTACATCATCGTTGCCGCGTTCGTGATCATCGCGACGACGAGCGCTGTTGGCGTGACGGACGGGCTGGACATGCTGTGCGGCGCCACGTCGGCGGTGGCGTTCGCTGCGTTCGGCGCCATCGCGCTGATGCAGCACCAGACAGGCGTCGCGACGTTTTGCTTCGTGACCGTGGGCGCGCTGCTGGGATTTCTGTACTGGAACGCATATCCGGCGCGGATCTTCATGGGCGATACGGGCGCGATCGCGCTGGGCGGCTCGCTGGCCGTTGTGGCGCTGATGACGGGATGGTGGCTGCTCGTTCCGGTGATCGGCGTGGTGTTCGCAACGAACATTCTGGCGGACGTGATCCAGATCGGGTCGTTCCGGCTGCGCGGCAAGCGCGTGTTCCGCATGGCGCCTATCCATCACCACTTCGAAAAGCTCGGTTGGCACGAGACGACGGTGACGGCACGATTCATCGTGCTGGGTGTGGTGGGGGCGATGGCGGGGGTAGCGCTTGCCGCGTGGTGACGAGCTTCGAAATGGGTGCGGCCGTTGCTTGACAAGGAATTGATAACGTGATATGACAGGTGAGCGAGACTTCCTGGTGGGGAAACGGGTGACCGTGATCGGTCTCGGTATCGAAGGCGTCGATGTAGCGCGGTACGCGGCAACGCACGGCGCGACCGTCACGGTTTTCGATTCCAAATCTCCCGCTGCCCTCACCGAGCGCATGACGGAGCTCGAGGGCCTACCTATCGAATACGCAGTTGGCCGGCCGCAGCGTGTAGAGGACATCGCCCAGAGCGATATCATCTTCGCCTCCCAGTCCGTGCCCCTGACCCTCCCCGTTCTCGAAGCTGCGCGCGAGCGCGGAGTGCCCGTCAGCTCGATGACCCGTTACTTCCTCGAACGCTGCCCGGGGCCGACCATCGGCATCACCGGTAGCAGTGGCAAGACGACCACGACAAGCCTCGTCGCTGCGATGATGGCTGCGGACGGCCGCGCGTATCGGGTCGGCGGGAACATCGGCGTCGGCCTGCTGGGCCTGCTCGACGGCATTGACGAGCGGACGTGGACCGTTATGGAAATCAGCCACACCCAGCTTCAACTCGTCGACCGGAGCCCACACATCGCGGCCGTACTGAATGTCACACCCAATCACCTGGATCAGTTTTCGTGGAACGAGTACGTCGCGCTGAAGCAGAAACTCGTCCAGTACCAAACGCCGGATGATTATGTCGTGCTGAACCTGGATGAGCCTCTCAGCGCCGGGATGGCCGACGTCACGCCGGCGCGGACTTCGTTCTTCACCCTCGGCGAGGGCGTGCCGGCGAACGGCGCCTTCGTGCAGGATCGAGCGGTCTTTCTGCGGCACGAGAGCGTCGAGACGATGGTGCTGCCGCTCGAAGGGATTCCACTGCCGGGGATGCACAACGTCGCGAACGTGCTGGCCGCGGTGGCCATCGCCGCGGCTGCCGGAGTCGACGTCGATGCGATCGCGCAGGCGATCCGCTCGTTCAAGGGTGTGCCGCATCGGCTGGAGGTCGTCGGTGAGGTCGACGGCGTGCGTTACGTCAATGACAGCATCGCGACAACGCCAGACCGCACGCTCGCGGGCATCCGCTCGTTCGACGAGCCGATCGTCCTGCTGCTGGGTGGCAAGGACAAGCATCTGCCGCTCGACGAGCTGGCACAGGAGGCACTGCGGCGCTGCGTGGGCATCGTCTTCTTCGGCGCGGACGGAGCGCTGCTGGAAGCGGCGGTCGAGGCGCATGCCGCGTCGGTATCGCCGGACGAGCAGCCGCAAACGGCGCGCGTCGCCACGCTGGCGGCTGCGGTGGTCGAGGCGCGCAGTATGGCGGGCGCGGGCGACGTTGTACTGCTGTCGCCAGCGTGCACGAGCTTCGACGCGTACGCGAACTTCGAGGAGCGCGGCGACGAGTTTCGGCGGTTGGTGGGCGGGCTGAAAGTCCGCGGCACGGACGTGGACGGGGAGGGGCGCTGATGGGCATCACCGCGCATCCTTCTCGTTTGCGGACGAGTGGACCCGACTACGTGATCATGGTTTCGGTCGGCGTGCTCGTCGTGATGGGCGTGGTGGCGGTTTACAGCTCCAGCTTTGCGTTGGGGCTGCTGGAGTTTGGCGACGCCAACTATTTCCTGCTGCGCCAGGTGATGTTCGCCATCGTCGGCGCCGTGGTGATGTGGGTGCTGATGAAGAGCGACTATCGGCAGCTGCGCGTCATCAGCCCGCTGTTGATGTTGGGCGCGCTGTTGAGCCTGGCGGCCGTGCTCGTTCCGGGCATCGGACTGGAGAGCAACGGGGCCACGCGTTGGCTCAAGATCGGCGGGCCAATTCCGCCCCTGCAGCCGAGCGAGTTCGCGAAGCTGGCACTGATCATCTACGTCTCGGCATGGCTGGCGGGGCGCGGCGAGAACGTGAAGGACTTCTGGACGGGGTTCGCGCCGTTCGTGGTGCTCGTCGGCATCGCCGCCGGGCTGATCATGCTCGAGCCGGATCTGGGTACGACGATCGTCGTGGTGCTGACGACGGGTACGCTGGTGTTTGTCGCAGGTGCGTCGCTGACACATCTCGCAGCGTTCGGCGGTATCGGCAGCATCGCGGCGTCGATGCTGATCGCGACGGGTGAGTATCGAGCCGACCGCATTTTCGCGTTCATCAGTGCGGAGGACGATCCGAGCGGGCGCGGGTTCCAGACGCTGCAGTTGCTGATCGCGCTGGGCAGCGGCGGCGTACATGGGTTGGGGTTGGGCGCGAGCCGGCAGAAGTTCTTCTATGTGCCGGGCGCGCACACCGACGGCATCTTCGCCATCATCGGCGAGGAGATGGGGTTCATCGGCTGCGCCGTCGTCTTGCTGCTGTTCGCACTGCTGATCATCCGCGGATTCCGCGTGGTCTTCCGCGCGCGCGACGATTTCGGCTCGTTGCTGGCCGTGGGGATCGTTTCGTGGATCGGCTTCCAGACGCTGATCAACATCGGCGGCATCACACGCACTATTCCGCTGACGGGTATCCCTCTGCCGTTCCTGAGTTATGGCGGTTCTGCGCTGCTGGCGATGATGGCGGGCGTCGGCATTCTCCTCAGCGTGTCGCGCTTCGGCGTCGATGCGAAGTCAGTCGGGCAACGGCCGCAAGCGGTCGACGGTTCGGACAAGATCGTGCGACCGGCGCGCAAGACGTCGAGCGCGAAACGCCGCAGTGAGGCGCGGAGCTGGCTGGAACGCGCGACGGACCGGAAGGGAGCGCGGTGAGGGTGATACTCGCAGGCGGCGGCACCGGCGGTCACGTGTACCCCGGCCTCTGCGTCGCCCGCGCGCTGGAGGCGGAAGTAATCGCAGCGGGCGACACCCTGGAGATGCTGTACATCGGTGTCCGCGGCCGCGTCGACGAGACGATCGTGCCGTCGGAGGGCATCGCCTTCCGTACGATCTCTGCGGGTGCGCTACGCGTCTCGTCGCCGCTGACGTTCGCGCGCAACGCGATGCGGCTGGCGTGGGGCGTCGCACAGTCGACATGGATCGTGCTGCGCTTCAAGCCGAACGCGGTGTTCGCGACGGGCGGCTACGCCAGCGTACCGGTGGGCGTAGCGGCACGGCTGTTGCGGCGGCCGCTGGTTGTGTACTTGCCCGACGTAACGCCGGGGTGGGCGGTGCGACTGCTCTCGCGGCTGGCGACAAAGATGACGACGACATCCGAGCGCGCGCTGGCGTACTTGCCGGCGAAGAAGACGTCCGTCGTCGGCTACCCCGTGCGGGATGAGTTCTGGACGCTCGACCGAGCTGCGGCGCGCGCGCGCCTCCGGCTGCCGCTGGACGGGAAGGTGTTGCTCGTGACGGCGGGGAGCCTGGGCGCGCGCACGATCAACGCCGCGATCTGGGCGGCGCTGCCGCAACTGCTGGAGCGATGCGACGTGCTGCACGTGGCCGGCGTGGCGGATGAAGGGGCGGCCAACGAGCAGCGGGCGCGACTGACGCCGGACCAGCAGACTCGTTACCACGTGCGCGGCTACCTGCCCGACATGCCGGCTGCGCTTATCGCGGCGGACCTTGTTGTGGCGCGCTCCGGCGCATCGACGCTGGGTGAGCTGCCGGCGGCGGGCACGCCCGGCGTGCTGGTGCCGGGCGAGTACGAAGGGTGGTCGCAAGCGCCGAACGCGGTGTACCTGGAAGCCGAGGGCGCGGCGGTGATGTTGCGCAACAGCGAACTCGACCAGCTTGCGGCGACGGTGCTCGAACTGCTCGGCGACGATGCGAGGCTGGCGAGCATGCGTGCGGCGGCGAAGCGGCTGGCGCGGCCCGATGCGGCACGCGACCTCGCGCACGTGTTGATGGAGGTTGCGGCGTGAAGGCAACGAACGTGCCCGAACGCGTACACCTCGTCGGCATCGGCGGGGCGCACATGTCGGCGATCGCGCAGATCTTGCATGCGTGGGGGCATCGCGTCACGGGCTCGGACCAGCGCGCGAGCGCGATGACGGAGAAGCTCGTCGCGCTGGGTGTGCGCGTCGCGATCGGACATGCGGCGGAGAACGTCGGCGACGCGGAGCTGGTCGTGTTCACGTCAGCGGCGCAGGGCGACAATCCGGAGATCGCGGAGGCGCGGCGGCTGGGCGTCCCCGCGATCAAGCGCGCAGAGATGGTGGCGCGGTTGATGGAAGGGCGCTTCAGCATCGCCGTCGCAGGCACGCACGGCAAGACAACGACGAGCGGCCTGATCGCGCACATGCTGGTCGAGGCGAAGCTGGCGCCGACGTACCTGATCGGCGGCGAAGTGCGGAGCCTGGGCAGCAACGCGGCCCCGGGCGAGGGCAAGTACATCGTCGTCGAGGCTGACGAGTACGACCGCGCGTTCCTGAGCTATACGCCAGACCTGGCGGTCGTCACCAACATCGAGCCGGACCACCTGGACATCTACGGCACGGTCGAAGAGATGACGGCGGCGTTCGCGCAGTTCATGGCGAGCGCGCCCATCGACGGACACGTGATCGCGTGCGCCGACAGCGCGCGCGTGCGACAGACCGTCGCGGCCGGCGGCATCGAAGCGCGCGATGTGCAGACATATGGCATCGACGGGCCGGCGGACTGGCGCGCCAGCGGCGTCATGCAGCACGAGAGCGGACAGAGCTTTGACGTGGGCCGCGACGGGCGTCCGTTCGGGTCGTTCACGATCACGCTGCCGGGGCGGCACAACGTCAGCAACGCGCTGGCGGGCATCGCCGCGGGCAGCACGATCGGCATCGCGACCGGCGTGATGCAGGCGGCGCTGGCCTCGTACCGGGGCGCGCAGCGTCGTTTCGAGTACGTGGGCGACGCGGCGGGTGTGACAGTGATGGACGACTACGCCCACCATCCGACGGAGGTGCGCGTCGGCACCATCGCCGCAGCGCGGGAGCGTTTCCCTGGCCGGCGCATAGTGCTCTTGTTCCAGCCGCACACGTTCACGCGGACGGCGTATCTGCTCGATGAGTGGAAGACGTGCTTCGAAGGCGTGGACGCACTGTTCATCACGCACACGTATGCGGCGCGTGAGAACGAGAGCGCTGGGCTGAGCGGCGCGGACCTCGCAGCGGTCGTGACGTCACCGCGCGCGGTCTATGTGGACGCGTTCGACGACGCGGCGGACCGCATCGCCGCGGATCTGCGTGATGGCGACGTGTTCTTCACGGTCGGCGCGGGCGATGTGGACAGCGTGGGACCGCTGGTGCTGGAGCGGCTGCGGAGGCGATGACGCTGGTGATGCAGGACGCAGTGCGCGAACGGGAACGCGCGGAGGTTATGGACAACCGATTGATCGAGCAGTTGCGGGCGATTGCGCCGGTGAAGACAGACGAGCTGTTGTCGCGTCATACGACGTTCGGCATCGGCGGAAAAGCCGATGTTTTCGTGACGGTGCGCAACGCCGACGAACTGGCGCGCGCCGTCACGATGGTGCGCGCGGCCGGCGAGGCCGTCTTTGTCCTCGGCGCCGGCAGCAACATCCTCGTCGGCGATGCGGGCATCCGCGGCGTTGTCATCGACAACCAGGCCAAGGCGATTGAGGGGCCCCTCTCCCCCAGCCCCTCTCCCACAGGGGGCGTGGGCGACACATTTGTTGTGCGGGCGGAATCGGGCGTGCCGTTTGCGTCGCTGGCGAAGCAGCTGGCGCGTGACGGGTACAGCGGCATCGAGTGGGCGGCGGGCATCCCGGGCACGATGGGTGGCGCCGTCGTGTACAACGCGGGCGCGTACGAGGGCTGCCTGGCCGACGTGCTGCTCGCGGTGACGATTCTGGATAGCAAGAACGAGCAGCGAAGCGTGCCCGCGGCTGAGATGAAGCTCGCGTATCGGTCGAGCGCGATCCTGCGCGGTGAGTGCGCGGGATGCGTTGTTCTGTCGGTCGAAATCGCGGTGCCGAAGGGCGTAAGCGGCACTCTGATGCGGCGCATCGCGGAGCTGGACGCGCGGCGTCTGTCGGCGCAGCCGCGCGGGAGGAACTCCGGCAGCACGTTCAAGAACCCGCCAGGCGATCACGCATGGCGGCTGATCGATGCCGCCGGGCTGCGGGGGCGGCGGATCGGCGACGCGCGGCTCTCCGAAAAGCATCCGAACTTCATCGAGAACCTGGGCGCAGCGCGTGCGGCCGATGTGGCGGCGCTGATGCGCGAGGCGCAGCGGCGTGTGAAGGAGCAGTTTGGCATCGAGCTACAGAACGAAGTCGAGTTGGTCGGGGAGGGCTTCGAATGAGTGCGAAGCTGCGCCTCGGCGTCGTCTTCGGCGGCCAGTCGGTCGAGCACGAAGTGTCCGTCGTTTCGGCGATGGAGATGCTACAGGCTGCTGATCCCGAGCGCTTCGAGACGGTGCCGTTCGGCGTGACGCGCGGCGGGCGCTGGCTGACGCCGACCGAGACACAGGCGCAACTCGATCGCACAGACGCGCCGTTCCAGAAGCGGATGGAGGCGGATGTGCCGCCTCTGTTGGAGCGCAGCGACGTGCTGGACGCGCTGCGGCGGGTCGATGCGGTGTTTCCGCTGGTCCACGGCGTGAACGGTGAGGACGGGACGCTGCAGGGGATGCTGGAGATGTTCGGTATCCCGTACGCGGGGTGCGGCGTCGCGGCGAGCGCAATCGGCATGGACAAGGCGCTGCAGAAGGAGTTGTTCGTGCGCGCGGGCCTCAACGTCACGCGCGGGATCACACTCTTCGAGCAGCAGTGGGCTACCGGGCGCGAGGCAGTCGCACGCGACATCGAGGCGACGCTGGGCTACCCGGCGTTCGTCAAGCCGTCGAACGGCGGCAGCAGCGTCGGCGTGAGCAAGGTGCGGTCGCGAGAGGATCTGGGCGAGGCGATGCGCGCCGCGTTCGAGCTCGACGGCAAGGTGCTGGTCGAAGCGGCGATCCAGGTGCGCGAGGTCGAATGCGGCGTGCTGGGCAACGACGACGTGCAAACGTCGCCGATCGGCGAGATCGTCCCGAGTGGCGAGTTCTACGACTACAACGCGAAGTATCTGGACGACAGCGCGAGCCTCGTCGCGCCGGCGGAACTGCCGGATGGCGTGGCGGCGCAGTTGAAACTGGATGCAGTGCGGGCGTTCCAGGCGATCGACGGCGCCGGGTTCGCACGCGTCGACTTCTTCCTGACGCCTCAGGGCAAGCTGCTGGTCAACGAGATCAATACGCTGCCCGGCTTCCGGCCGGTAAGCATGTTCCCTCTGCTGTGGGCGAAAGCTGGTATCGCGTATCGCGATCTGATCAGCCGCATCGTCGACCTGGCGATGGAGCGCTTCGCGCGCATCCGGTCGCGCGGGCGCACGGCGAATGGGGGCGCACATGCCTGAGGCGCGCACACCGGGCAAGTGGCCGTACCGTGCGGCGAAACCGGGCCGCGGGCGGCGCGTGATCAAGACGCGTGAGCCGGAGCAGCACGGCGTGCAGCGGCGCGAGAAGCCGGCGCCACGACCGTTCATGAGCCCGATGCAGGCGCGGGTGATCGTGCTGGCGGCGATGCTCTCGGCGATCGTCGCGGGCGTGTGGTGGGCATATCACTCGCCGTGGCTGACGGTGCAGAAGGTAACCGTGAACGGCGCTGTGACGCTGACGCCAGAGCAGGTGCGCGCGGCGGCAAGCCTAGACGGCCAGAGCACGTTCGCGCTGGATGTCGATGGCGCGCGTGCGCGCGTCGCGGCGCTGCCCAAGGTGCGCAACGTCTTGGTGGCGAAGCATGGATGGAACGCTGTCTCGATCGACGTGGAGGAGCGGGTGGCGTGGGGATCGTGGCAGATCAACGGCATCAATGTGCCGATCGACATCGACGGCACCGTGCTGGACGGTGCACCAGCGCCCGACGGTTCACCGGTGATCGTCGAGATTGAGCCGCAGCGCGTGATCAACACGGGCGACCGGCTGGATCCGGGCGCCGTGGCACTGGCGGCGCGGCTGTTGCGCGAATCGAACACGGCATTTGGGCGGACGGTGCTGGCGCTGGTGTACAAGCAGAGCTCCGGCCTGACAGCGGTTCTGTCGGGCTCAGAGACCGACGACCAGGCGTTGTGGGTAACGTTCGGCGATTCGCGCGACTACGACTACAAGGTGGCAGCGCTGTACGTACTTATCGAGCAGGCACGTGAGTCGGATGTCGGGCTGCACAGCGTTGACCTGCGCTTCGGCGACAGGCTGACGTTTCAGTGAGTAAGGGAGGGTCCATGCGCCCGCAAGAGACGAACCGGCAACGAGTGGGGAGGCAGCTATGACCCGCGGGGGGACATTCGCTTCGATCGACATTGGCACGACGAAGATCTGCACGGTGGTCGGCGAGATCGCCGCGGAAAACGACATGCGCATCCTCGGCGTGGGTATTGCGCCGTCGGAAGGGCTTTCGCGCGGCATGGTGGAAAACATCCGCGATGCCACGGAGGCGATCAAGACATCGATCGACAAGGCAGAGAAGTCGAGCGGGACGCGCATCCTGTCGGCGCATGTCGGGGTCGCCGGCCAGCACATCGCCTGCCTGAACAATCGCGGCATCATCGCGATTCCGGATCGGACCCGGCCGATCAGCCCGGATGATGTGACGCGCGTGCTGGACGGGGCGCGCGTGGTGAGTATCCCGACGAACCGCGAGATCATCCACGTCATCCCGCGCTACTACGTCGTGGACGGGCAGGATCACATCTCCGACCCGGTGGGCATGTACGGCACGCGGCTGGACGTCGAGACGCACATCGTCACAGGCATCGACAGCAGCATCCAGAACCTGACGAAGTGCGTCGAGAACGTCGGCGTGCAGGTCGACGGGCTGATCCTGGAGCCGCTGGCGAGCGCCGAGGCGGTGCTGGATCAGGAGGAGAAGGAGCAGGGCGTCGTGCTGGTCGATATCGGCGGCGGCACGACGGACATCGCGCTGTTCCTGGAGGGCAGCGTGTTCCACACGGCGGTGCTGCCTGTCGGCGGCAACCACGTGACGCGCGACATCGTGGTGGGGCTGCGCGCGCCGTACCAGGCCGCGGAGGAGGCGAAGCGGAAGTGGGGGCACGCGATCCCCAGCATGGTGGACGCGCGCGAAGAGATCACGCTTGAGGCGTTCGGGTCCGAGGGCTCGAAGACCGAGCTGCGGCGCCGACTGTGCGAGATCGTGCAGGCGCGCAACGAAGAGATCCTGGAGATGGTGACAGCCGAGGTGAAGCGCGCGGTGCATGACGACGTGATCTCCGCCGGCATCGTCATCACGGGCGGCGGCGCGAAGCTGCAGGGGATCGATCTGCTCGCCGAGCAGGTCACCGGCTGGCCAGCGCGCGTCGGCATGCCGCGCAACCTGCACGGTCTGACGGATCTGCTGATCGACCCGGCGTACGCGACGAGCGTCGGGCTGCTGCAGTGGGCCGTGAACGAGGCGGAGGCGAGCGCCTGGCACCGCACGCCGAAGCCGTCGTTGGACCTGAGCGGCGTATGGCGGCGTCTGGGGAACTGGGCGCGTGTGTTGCTGCCGGAATGAGTGGCCGGTAGCTGGTGGTTAGTCGTTAGGGAGCAGTGGTAGGACAGCGCAAGGAGGCAGGATGGCGGGATTTGGCGACGACATGATGACGGGCGGCGGGTTGAGCTACGAGCCCGCGGAAGCACCGCCTCCAACGATGGAACCACCAAGACGGCCGCAGCCACAGCCGCATATGCAGGCGTCGACACAGCCGCACTCGCGGCCGCACGCGCCACAGTCCGTGAATGGGAGCGACGAACGCCCGCGCTACTCGCAGGTTGCGATGTTCGAAGAAGAGGTACGAGAGCTGCAGCAAGAGACGGAGCGAAGGGAGTCGGCGATGACAAAGACATATTCGGACGGACTGCCGCCAATCAAAGTCGTGGGCGTTGGAGGAGGGGGCTGCAACGCGGTCAACCGCATGATCGCAGAGCGCATCCCGGGCGTGCAGTTCGTCGCCGTCAACACGGATGCGCAGGCGCTGCAGCACTCGGCCGCCGAGGTGAAGATCCGCGTCGGTGACAAGCTGACGAAGGGCCTTGGCGTCGGCGGCGACCCGGCGCGCGGGCTGCGCGCGGCGGAGGAGAGCCACGACGAACTGCTGGACGCGGTGCGGGGCTGCGAGATGGTGTTCGTGACCGCGGGCATGGGCGGTGGCACGGGCACGGGCGCCGCGCCTATGGTGGCCCAGGTGGCGAAGGAGGCCGGTGCGCTGACGATCGGCGTCGTCACCAAGCCATTCGGGTTTGAGGGCGCGAAGCGGCGCGCACAGGCCGAGGAGGGCATCCAGCGGTTGCAGGAAAAGGTCGACACACTGATCGTCATCCCGAACGACCGGTTGCTGGAGATCTGCGACGAGAAGGCGAGCATCGAAGACGCGTTCCGCACGGCCGACGACGTGCTGCTCCAGGGCATTCGCGGCATCAGCGAGATCATCACGCTGCCGGGCGATATCAACCTCGACTTCGCGGACGTGCGCAAGATCATGTCGGAGGCAGGTCCGGCGCTGATGGCGATCGGCACGGGCACAGGCGCGAATCGCGCGGAAGACGCGGCGCGGATGGCGATCTCGAGCCCGCTGCTGGAAGTATCCATCGATGGCGCGAAGGGCGTGCTCTACAACATCACCGGCGGCAAGAACCTTGGCCTACACGAGATCAACGCCGCGGCGCGGATCATCGCCGACGTCGTGAGCCCCGATGCGGAGATCATCTTCGGCACGGCCGTCGACCCGAACATGGGTGACGAGGTGCAGATCACGCTAATCGCGACGGGCTTCGCTCGGCCGGTTGCCGTGCACCCGATCCCGGAGCAGTACCGGCGCGAGACGCCCGGCGACCACCGGCCGAGCGACCCGCAGCCTTTGGAAGGGGTCCACGCAGCCGCTGCGGCCGCGCCGGACCCGAACGACACCGAGTTGCCGACGTTCCTGCGCCGCACCGTTGCGGCGCGCTAAAGGGCGTCTGGAGGAGTGAGGAAAGGAGGAGCCTGTCTAGCCAGCGTAGTCCCGGGGTAGAGGTGCCTCGGGAACTTTCCCCCACCAGGGAGAGCCAGGGCCGTGAGCGTCGAAATTGGGAGATGACGCCGCTCACGGCCTACCCATCTCTGGCGCCGGTAGGGTGTGCCGGGCTCTTGGTCGACAGATCGAGGTCCGCGCTACGGTTCGCGTTTCGGGCCGAGACCCGGAGGCGGGATCCGCGCCAGAGAGAAAAGAGTAGCCCGACCCGGTGAGGTGATACGGGCAGGTACCACAGAACCGGGAGCCTGGGCTACTGGCGGGAATTGTACCGCCCGGGCGCGCGGCATTGCCACAAGCCGTCACGCCCGTTACGGCAAGCCGCGTGCGGTCGGCACCGTGGTGCACGTGATCGTGTAGGGGCGGGGCTCGCCCTGCCCGCGTGCGGGCATGAGCGTGTATCGCGGGCCGCCGACGGGCGCGCCTACCCCATCGTTGCGCGCTTCTGCTGCCGTCGGTGCAGATCGGGCAGCGATCAGCAACCGAGGCCGCTGCCCAACATCCGGCGCGGGGATGCGATGTTAAGCGGGCGCCACCACGCGGCGGCGCAACTTGCCGTACCAGCGCGCGAAGCGGATCCAAGACCGGAGGTTGTTCGCCTTTCGGGCGGCAAGCATCTTCCGCTGGTACTCCACGGCGTCCGCGACGCTCAGGCGGTAGACGTGCGCCACGTCGCCCTGACGGCCAGGCGTGACGACCCACTCGCCGCCCTCGTAGGCGATCGTGTGCGCGGCATCGGACTCGCCCGGCGGCGCCACGAGCACGACGTGCATACGCCGCTCGGCGCGGCCGATGCGATAGAGGATCGACCGCAGCAGGCGGCTCTTGATGATCGGGCGACGCAATGCCGCCTGCGTGGCCGGCGACGCCAACACGGCCATGATGCGAAACTGCTCGCGATCGTCGAGGACTCCGTCGCCCACGAAAGCGATCAGGCGTTCCGCCTGTGCCGACTCGATTTCGACCGCGAAGTCGACCGCATTGTCGTCGATGCCTGCGTCAAACTCGATGCGGTCGCCCACGTGACGGCAGGTGAACGCCTCGCCGGTATCGATGACGCGCACGCCCGCGCGATCGAATAGCCCTGCGAAAAACGCGACGACTTGTGGCGGTTGCATCGCCGTCTGCCAAGCCTCCAGGATCATCGGCATGGGACACTCTCCTCCTCGGCGCGATGGCTCTCTCAAAGCCCGTCGCCTCGTGGCGATTCTATCGCCCAGGCGTGGTGGATCCTCATCTCGTTATGTCCTTGTCGCCTCCGAGTTCGCGGATGGAGCCAGTTCCGTCGCCGACCTTTTGTTATGTCCGGTATTCGGCAACCGCCCTTCTGGCCAGCTATTCATGTGAAAGGCTTCACGGCGCGGGCGTCTCGTTGAAGGTCGGAGTGACGGACAGGTCTGAAGACCTGTCCCTACGAGGTCGGTCGTGGTTATGTCGTGCTGAGTCTACTCGTGGGGTTCTCGCGGGCCCTGGCACGACGTAGTTTCTGCGTCACGGACACCAGATATTGTGGTGTCTGGCGCACGAGCCCGTTGACAACTACCAGATGTAGTGTTACTCTCGCTCTTGCCGCCTATGACGATGGCGTCCCGGTGGCAGGGAAGGGCACACCCCGCCGATGCGCTGTCCGTTCTGCGGCTATCACGATTCGAAGGTGGTCGACTCGCGCGATGTCGACGACACGATCCGGCGCCGCCGCGAGTGCCTGAATCCAGACTGCGCGAGTCGCTTCACGACGCACGAGCGCGTGCAGTCGGTTGCGCTGTACGTGGCGAAGAAGGACGGGCGTCGCGAGGAGTTCTCGCGCGAGAAGCTGTTGGGCGGGCTGCGAAAGGCCTGCGAGAAGCGGCCGCTGCCGGTGGGCGCTGTCGAAGCGCTGGCGGCGGACATCGAGTCGGCGCTGTACCAAACGAACGTCCCGGAGATCCCGTCGACCACGATCGGCGAGCTGGTGATGGAGCGGCTCCACACGCTCGACCCGATTGCGTACGTGCGTTTCGCCAGTGTGTACCGGCAGTTCGCCGACCTGGCAGCGTTTCAGGAGGAGCTCGAATCGATGGCGTCCGGCGTGCGGCCAGCGGAAGCCCAGCTGCCGTTCATGGACCCCGAGTTCTCTCCCCCTTCTCTTCGGCTGCGCCCGGCCGCACCGAATGTACGAACCCGTACCCGCCGCCCGGTGCGGCCGGTGCAGACTCCTGTCCCGCTCGCGGACAAGGTAGCCGCACCGCGGGAGCAGTCGAAGAGACGCAAGGCCCGATAGCAGCTGTGTGGAGGTGAGGAGCGTCATGGACACGTTGGGTTGCGCCGTTTGCAAATCGGAAGCCTACAACCGCGCCGCCTCCGCCGAAGAGGCGCAGGCGTTCTGGAGTGCGAAAGGCGTCGATGGCGCCGCGCCGGAGGGCATGGAAGTGCGTTCGGTAATCCACTGCCTGAAGCTGATCAACATGCCGAACCGGCAGGCGTGCGACTGCGAGACCGCGTGGGTACGGAACGCGCCCGACGAGGAGTGGCGGCCAATCGTGCGGATCCCCAGCGACTTTGTCGCCAGCGTGAGCGGCTGAAGGAGAGCATCGTGCGCATCGAAGGCAAGCTTTTGAACGCAGCCGGCGAGTTCATCGCGAACGGTCCGTGCGAGGTCAACCGCGAGCGCGGAGAAGTGACGATGTGGCCGTCGTGGGAGATGCACATGCTGGAGCGCGAGCGGGGCGAGTTGAGGCTCGAACTGGGCGACGGGACGATGTACGCGATCAGCGACAAGCACCTGACGTTCAAGCTGCAGGGACCGACCGAGCAGCGGGTATCGGTGTACCGGCTGCGGATCATCGAGAGCGTACCGGAGCACATGGCGGCGGGGTACAGCGAGCCCGTCGGCTCACAAGAGGCAGCGCCGGAACCAGACGCGGTGTCGGAGCCGCGATTGCGGCTCGTAGACAGCAAGGTGCGGCCCGAGGGCGGGCGTTGAGCAGGCAGCAACAGGAGAAGTAGCAGACATGACGAAGAACACGCGACAAACGGGACCGAAGGCCGCAAGCGCGGCGGGCAAGGTACTTGCGAACCCCAGCTCGACGAGAGTCGAGAAGGCAGCTGCAGCGAGCGCGCTTTCGCAGACAGCTTCCAAGGGCGGAAAGAGCGGCGGCAAGCGATAGTCGCGCTTGCGCAGAACCAGGCAGCAACACCCGAGACGGGGCGGGTGTGACGGAGGCAGGGATTGCCAGGTGTGGACCACTTCATGGATGAAGTCGTAACCGGGTTCCGGCGGCGTCTCGCCCTGCTGCCAGACGGCGGCGACCGGCGCGCGATCGAGGATGGCATCGCGCTGCTGACGAGCTGTCTGCGCGAAGGCATGGATGAAGCGCGGTTCGAGATGCTGCTCTCGACGCTGCGTGCGGGGCGTTCGCCGGCCGGCCTTGCGGTGCTGAAACCGGAAGTCATCGCGCGCGAGCTGACGCGCGGCTGGCAGGAGTATCAGGCAGGGGTCGCGCTCGCGGCCCGGAATTAAGGTTTGGAGCGACGCCGTACGGGGTCGCGGAGAGCGGCCTGGGGCCGGCGTCGATTTGTTATGCGGAGCAGTGGGCTTAGCGCTTCGAGAGGTGGAATGAGAGCTGTTGCGACGGACCCGGTTCTCGATCAGGCTGTCGCTGAGATCAGCGCGAGCGCGTTTGCGTTCCTCTGCGCGGTCCACAACAGCAGCATCGACGACGTACAGGCGCGGGCCGATGCGCACATGCACCAGTTACGGGAGTTCGCGCGCACGACGGGCGCCGCGCTGAACACGCTGCCCGCGTACCAGGCGAACATCACCAGTTGGCGCGCAGTCGCGAGGCTCGCCGGCACAACTATCGACATGCGATCACAGGCAGGCTAGACCAAGGAAGGGAATCCGCGATCATGGTGCTCCAGGCCGAACCAGACGTACGACGCACACTTACGAGCACTGCCTTCAGTGTCGAGCGCTTCTTCACGCGCAGCGGCAACGACCCCTACGACGCACTGGAGTGGGAGCGCCGGACAGCCGTCATCGCCGACGAGAGCGGCAACGCGTTCTTCGAGCAGAAGGACGTGGAGATCCCGGCGACCTGGTCGCAGACGGCGACGAACGTGGTGGTGTCGAAGTACTTCCGCGGGCCGCTGGGCAGCGACCGCCGCGAGAGCAGCGTGCGCCAATTGATCGGCCGCGTCGCGGGAACGATCACGGACTGGGGCATCAAGGACAACTACTTCAACGACGCGGCCGAGGCGCAGACGTTTCGCGACGAGCTGACGCACCTGCTGCTGAACCAGCAGTTGGCGTTCAACAGCCCGGTGTGGTTCAACGTCGGCGTCGAAGACAAGCCGCAGTGTTCGGCCTGCTTCATCCTGTCGGTGGACGACACGATGGAATCGATCCTGGACTGGTGCAAGACCGAAGGGATGATCTTCAAGGGCGGCTCCGGGTCGGGAATCAACCTGTCGCCCATCCGCTCCAGCAAGGAACAGCTCTCGGCCGGAGGGCAGGCTTCGGGCCCGATTAGCTTCATGCGGGGCGCCGACAGCATCGCCGGCTCCATCAAGTCAGGCGGGAAGACGCGGCGCGCGGCCAAGATGGTCGTGCTCAACGCCGACCACGCCGATATCGAGGAGTTCATCGACTGCAAGGTCAACGAGGAGCGTAAGGCCTTCGCGCTGGGGCAGGCCGGTTGGGACATGTCGCTGAACGGCGATGCCTGGTCCTCGATCCAGTTCCAGAACGCCAACAACTCAATCCGTGTGACGGACGCCTTTATGGAGGCGGTAGTCGATGGACGGGAATGGCACCTGAAGTCGACCGTGGGCGGCGAGACGGTACGCAGCGTGAACGCGCGCGACCTGCTGCAGCGGATGGCGGCGGCGGCGTGGGAATGCGGCGACCCGGGCATGCAGTACGACACAACCGTGAACAACTGGCACACCTGCGCGAACACGGCGCGGATCAACGCCAGCAACCCGTGCTCTGAGTACATGCACATCGATAACTCGGCGTGCAATCTCGCATCGCTGAACCTGATGAAGTTCGTCGACGAGGACGGGACGTTCGATGTCGAGATGTTCCGGCGCGCGGTGACGGTTTCGATCTGGGCACAGGAGATCATCGTCGGGAACTCCAGCTATCCGACGACGAAGATCGAAGCGAACACGCGGGCGATGCGGCAGTTGGGCTTGGGGTACGCGAACCTCGGCGCGCTGTTGATGTCGCTGGGACTTCCGTACGACTCGGACGAAGGCCGCGCATACGCCGGCGCGATCACCGCGCTGATGACGGGACACGCGTACGCAACGTCGGCGGCGATCGCGCAGCGCGTCGGGCCGTTCGACGCATTTCACGAAAATCGCGAGCCGATGTTGCGGGTCATTGCGAAACACCGTGACGCATCGCGTACAATAGATGCAGCACTTGCGCCGTCGCACATGATCGACGCGGCGCAACGTGCATGGGATGATGCGTTGGAGTTGGGACAGAAGTTTGGATATCGAAACGCGCAGGCAACCGTGCTCGCACCAACAGGGACGATCGCGTTCATGATGGATTGCGACACGACGGGTGTTGAGCCAGACATCGCGCTGGTGAAATACAAAAAGCTCGTCGGCGGCGGCATGATGAAGATCGTCAACCAGACGGTGCCGCGGGCGTTGAAGCGCCTGGGCTACGCGCCTGCGGAGATCGAAGCGATCATCCGCCACATCGACGACACCGGCACCATCGAAGGCGCGCCCGCGCTGCGGCCGGAACACCTGGCGGTGTTCGACTGCGCGTTCCGCGCCGAGCACGGCGAGCGCTCGATCCATCACATGGGCCACATCAAGATGATGGGCGCCGCCCAGCCCTTCATCTCGGGAGCGATTTCCAAGACCGTGAACCTCCCTAACGAGGCAACGATCGAGGATGTCGCCAGCACCTACGTCGAGGCGTGGCGGCACGGGATCAAAGCTATCGCCATCTACCGGGACGGCTCGAAGACGGTACAGCCGCTCTCGACATCGAGCGGTAAGGCAGCCGCCGCGGACGCGCCGGAAGAGCAGCGGCCAATCCGCCGCAAGATGAGCGACACCCGCAGTTCGGTCACGCACAAGTTCTGCATCGAAGGGCACGACGGGTACATCACGGTCGGTCTCTACGACGACGGGACGCCTGGCGAGATCTTTCTCTCGATGGCGAAGCAGGGCTCGACGGTGAGCGGGCTGATGGAGGCGTTCGGTCGCGCGGTGTCGTACGCATTGCAGTACGGCGTACCCGTGCAGGACCTCGTGCGCAACTTCAGCCACATGCGGTTCGAGCCGATGGGCCGCACAGAGAACCGGGACATCCCGGTTGCGCAATCGATCATCGACTACGTCTTCCGGTGGCTGGCGAGCCGATACATGTCGCCGGAAGAGGCGTATGAGGTCGGCGTCATGACGCCGGAGATCAAAGCCGCGCTTGCGGCGGGGCAGTACCCGCTACCGCTCGGAGGAACGGCCGCGGCCGCCGGTAGCAACGGCAGCACCAACGGACACGCGCAGGGAAGCGCGTCCGACGTGGTGCCGCTTGTGTACAAGGCCCCGCGTGCGAACGGGCACGCGGACGCGCCCGCGTGCGCCAGCTGCGGCTGGATCATGATCAGGTCGGGGACGTGTTATCGCTGTGAAAACTGCGGCAGCACGAGTGGCTGCTCCTAACGGTGGGAGCACAAGAGTCAAGGAAGACAGGAGGCAGGGAACAATGGCTGTAGCGAAGAAGCCGGCGGCCAAGAAGAAGCCAGCGGCCAAGAAGGCTGCGGCGAAGAAGCCGGCAGCGAAGAAGAAGCCGGCAGCCAAGAAGAAGCCAGCGGCCAAGAAGGCTGCGGCAAAGAAGCCGGCAGCGAAGAAGAAGCCGGCCGCGAAGAAGAAGCCAGTCGCAAAGAAGAAGCCCATGAAGGCTGCGGCCGCAAAGTCCCGGAAGCCGGCCGCGAAGAAGAAGACCGCGGCCAAGAAGCCGGCGGCGAAGAAGAAGTAGGTTTGCCGGGTGGCGGCAGTCCCCGGCCGCCACCCGCACGCCTCCGAAACCGACAGGCGGACGACTTTGTGGCCTGGGCTTGGCCGTTCAAGTCCAGGCCACACCAACGGCAACCAGAAGGGCGTCATGCAGTTCTTCGTCGCACTCGGCACCCTGGTGGTCGCATCCAGCGCATATTTGTTGCACCAGTTCTGGAACCGCAGCCTCTCGTCGATCGACGAGACGGCGACGACCGGGACGGTGGCGACGGAGGCCGACACGCAGCCGAGCAGTCTCAAAGCTGCTTAATTCGCGCGGACGGTTCGCGGGACGCGGATTACACATAACATCCCCACACAAACGCGCATTCGTGCCTTAGTATCGCCTTCGACGAAGTAACCCGCCGAAGGGTAAGGTGGCGTCCGAAGCAGGGACGCTCCCCGCCGCCCCCTTCGGCGGGTTGCTGTTTGTTCGCAACCACTACGCGGCATCTGTGATCCTGCGCGTGACGACGGTACGATGGGCTGTGGAACCCCGATCAAAAGTCTGGCTGGAGAAAGACGGCAAGCTGGCGCTCAGCGGCTATCGGGTGCGCCTACTGCGCCTGATCGACGAGACCGGGTCGCTCTCGGACGCGGCGGTGGCAATGGGGCTTTCGTATCGCCGCGCGTGGGGCAAGCTGAAAGAGATCGAGCAGAACCTTGGCGTGAAGCTGGTCGATACGGCAGTCGGCGGCGCCGGCGGCGGCGGATCGCGGCTGACCGCCGAGGGTCGCCGGATGATCGAGCGCTTCGAGCGATTCCGCGCGGCGGCGGAGCACGATCTGCTGCGTGACTTTGCGCAATCGTTCGAGGCGGATGCGTAGGCGTCGCCACCCACAACACGAGCATCCGCTTCCTCCACACTCATAGCTGCGGAACGCTGTGTCACTCACCGTCGCGCCACGCACAGCCGCTTGGGGCTGCTGGGACGACGTCGCATCCCGTGGCGCCCCCCCCCTACCGCAGGTGACCGCTTGGCGCTATGCTCCGCCGGACATATCCGTCCGTAGCGAGGAGCAGGCTTATGTTTCGTCGTGGGTCTTTCGTGTTCGTGCTGGCGCTGGTGGCCGCGATGTTCGCGGAGGCGTGCAGCAGCGATAGCAAGAGCCGTAAGACGCCGACGTCCGGGGCCACCTCGCCGGCAGCAGCCGCGTCGCCCGCGCCGACCAAGGCGAGCGGCAATCTCATCCTGGCGACAACGACAAGCACGCAGGACAGCGGGCTGCTGGACGTGCTGGTGCCGATGTTCGAGAAGGAGACGGGGTACACGGTGAAGACCGTGGCCGTCGGTTCGGGCCAGGCGATCGAACAAGCGTCGCGTGGCGACGCGGACGTGGTGCTCGTGCATTCGCCGGACGCCGAGAAGAAGATGGTGGACG
Source organism: uncultured Dehalococcoidia bacterium (assembly GCA_964458665.1). Classification (GTDB taxonomy): domain Bacteria; phylum Chloroflexota; class Dehalococcoidia; order DSTF01; family JACRBR01; genus JANXYW01. The sequence goes on along the minus strand of CAYWOO010000128.1, from coordinate 16,994 downwards.
CGGGCGATGGCATCGAGCGGACGCTGGTGATGCACAACGACTTCATCATCGTCGGGCCGAAGGACGACCCGGCAGCTGTGAAGGCGGCAACGCTGCCGAACGATGCGATGACGGCGATCTCAACGAAACAGGCCGCGTTCATCAGCCGCGGCGACGCCTCCGGCACCAATGCGCTGGAGCTGAAGCTTTGGAAAGCGATCACGGTGACGCCGAAGGGGCAGGCGTGGTATTCGGAGTCGGGACAGGGGATGGGCGCGACGTTGCAGATCGCGAACCAGAAGGACGCGTACACGATCAGCGATCGCGCGACGTACCTGGCGCAGAAGGCGAACCTGGACCTGGCAATCCTGTTTCAGGGCGACAAGGCGCTGCTCAACGTCTACCACGTGATTGTTGTCAATCCCGCGAAGCACCCGAACGTGAGTGTCGTGGCGGCGCGAGCGTTCGCGGCGTGGATCGTGCGCTCGGACATCCAGAAGGTGATCGCGGAGTTCGGAAAGGATAAGGCGGGCGAAGCGCTGTTCTTCCCGGACGCCGGGAAGCCGGAGCCGTAGGCGGTAAGATATTCGCAACGTGCAGATGATGGAAGCGCGCGTCGTTGGACGCGCGTTCCGTCTTTCGGCGAGCCGAGGCAAGGGCATGGACCTGATCTGGGAAGGCCTGAAGGACGCGGTAGGCTTGCTGGCCCACAACCGCAACGACGTGTACGAGATCGCGATCCGATCCGTGTACGTCTCCGGTATTGCCACATTAATCAGCCTCGTGATTGGCGTCGGGCTGGGTGCGGCGCTCGCGTTCGGGCGATTTCCGGGGCGATGGGTCGTGATGACCCTGGTGAATACGGGTATGGGCCTGCCGCCGGTCGTCGTCGGGCTGTTCGTGGCTATCATCCTCTGGCGCAGTGGCCCGCTGGGCGAGCTGGGGTGGATCTATACGCCGAAGGCGATCATCGCGGCGCAGGTGATCATTGCGACGCCGGTGATCACGGGGTTCACGGCGGCCTCGCTGGCGGGGTTGCATCCGCGGCTACGGCTGCAGGTGTACGCGCTGGGCGCATCGCGGCTGCAGATGCTGTGGATCCTGCTTCAAGAAGTGCGGCTGCCCATGCTGGCGGCGCTCATGGCCGGATTCGGCGCTGCGATCTCGGAGGTCGGCGCTTCGGTGATGGTGGGTGGCAATATCTCGGGGCAGACGCGAGTGCTTACGGGCGCGGTGCTGCTGGAACAGAGCAAGGGTAACTTCGGCGTTGCGCTCGCGCTGGGCATCATCCTGCTGGCAATGATGATCACGGTGAATGCGCTGTTCACGTGGGTGCAGCTAGGCATCCATCGAGACCCATCGCGACCGCGCGAGAGTGCGCCCGCGACGACATCCCATACACCGGTGGTGCGGACGTGGCTGCAACGCTGACCGGCGACCCCAAGCTCGCGGTGCGCGGATTGCGCGCCGTTCGCGGCGGCGCGACGATTCTCGACGTGGCGCGCATCGACGTGTTCTCGGGCACTTCGCTGGCGATTGTGGGGCCGAACGGCGCCGGCAAGACGACGTTGCTGCTGCACCTGGCGCTGCTGGAACGCGCGTCGGCGGGCGAGGTGGTCTTCGATGGCATGCCGGTGCGCGGGCGCGAGCTTGCGCTGCGAAGGCGGATGGCAGTGGTGTTTCAGGAGCCCCTGCTGCTCGATCGGTCGGTGCTGGCGAACGTGGAGGCGGGGCTGCGACTGCGCGGCGTTGCGCGACCAGCGCGCCACGAACGCGCACAGCGGTGGCTCGAACGTTTTGGCGTCGGCGCGTTGGCCGGGCGATCATCGCGCACCCTTTCCGGCGGCGAGGCGCAGCGTGTCAGCCTGGCGCGCGCCTTCGCGCTGGAGCCGGAGGTGCTGCTGCTCGACGAGCCGTTCAGCGCGCTCGATACACCGACGCGCGCGGCGATCACGGACGACCTGGCGTCGGTACTGGCCGAGACGCATACGACGACGGTGCTGGTGACGCACGACCACGACGAAGCGGCACGGCTGGGCGATCGCGTGGCCGTGATGATCGGCGGCAACATCCGCCAGATCGGTGCGCCCGCCGATGTCTTCGGATCACCGGCCGACGAGGAGGTCGCCGCATTCGTTGGCGTCGAGACGATGGTGCGGGCGACCGTGATCGAGCGCGCGGGCGGCCTGGTGGCGCTGACGGCGGCCGAGCACACGATCGAAGCGCTGGATGACGGGCCATTCACGGAGGCGCTGGTGTGCCTGCGGCCCGAAGACGTGAGCATCGCACCGGCCGGCGAGCATGCGCCGGGCAGCGCGCGAAATCACATCCCCGGGCGGGTGCGCCGCATCGTGCGCACGGGCGCGGACGCGCGCGTCGAGATCGACTGCGGGTTCCGGCTGACGGCACGGGTGACCCGGCGGTCGCTGGAGGATCTGGGGATCGAGGAGGGGTCGGCGGTGATCGCGTCGTTCAAGGCGACGGCGGTGCACTTGATTCCGAAATGATGAGCGCCCGATCGGCCGTGTTCGCCCCGAACGGGAAGCACAGGCCCTGCGTTCCCGAGATTGCTGAGGCGCAACCCGGAACGCGAGGTGCGGCTAGGTGGTTCCGACGACGTTGACGAGGACGCGACGTAGGCGGGGGTGATCCAGCTCGATAAGGAAGACGCGCTGCCACGCGCCGAGGGTGATACGGCCATCGACGACGGGGATGGTCTCGCTGGTGCCGAGGTAGAGGTGCTGGACGTGCGCATGGCCGTTCGCGCACTCGTCGGGGTTCATGTTGACCGTGCGGCGAGAGAAGTCGTTGTGCTCGTAATAGGCGTTGGGCGGCGCGAAGTTGCGGAGCGTGCGGGCAAGGTCGCGGAGCAGGAGCGGCTCGTGCTCGTTGATCTTGATGGCGGCGGTGGTGTGCTGCGAGAAGACAGCGACCTGGCCGAATGCTATGCCGGAGGCCTCGACGATGCGGACGACCTCGTCGGTGATGTCGATGAACTCAGGCGCCATGGTCGTCTCGAACTCGATGGCCTCGCACAGGACGCGAGTGGAGGGAGCGTCAGACCTGGCCACGGTCTCCCGGCGCGCTTCGACCATCGTCTGTTCCATTGCACCGCCTTCGCTTCGATTCAAAGGTATTGCGTTCGAAATCTTCGGTCATTCTCGGCGACGAGGTGGGTTAGTGCAATTCTGGGAGCGCATAAGCGCACGCGGATTATCCATTCGATGCGCGAGCGTTATGTCGGACAACGCAAGGGGCACCCTCCGCTACGAGCACGACCGGCACGAAGGCTGTCGGCGTTGGTCGAACATTTGCGCCGCCGCCCGGTGATCCTTCCTATGCCGAAGGTTAGGTGCCGCTGGCGGTTACGCGGGCACGGTCGCGACGACACCAGTATTGCGACCGATCCGTCCGCACCAGGGCGCACAGCCGTGTATCCGCCCCTGCGGAGCGCGTTCGAGTCCTGAGTGGCGCGAGGGCGTTAGAGGGGTTGGCGGCTGGCGAAGCCGGTGTCGATTTCGTGCCACCAGGCGATGGTGTCTTCGCCGAGCTTCCAGCAGAGGTAGATGATGCGATCGTCGCGGTGGCTCGGGAAGTCGATGAGGCCTTCGTCGATGCCCTTCAGTTCGACGCCCCAGCCGTTGATGAGCGCCAGTCGCTGGTTGATTTGCTCGACGAGGGATTCGGCTCGGCGGCGCTTCCCGGCAAGCGTCTCCTCGTCCTTCACGTGGCCGTTTCCCGCGCTCTTGTGGGCGGCGTGCTCGAACGAGCTTCGGAGGTCATCGACTTCGCGCTTGCAGGCTTGCATGGCGAGCAGCTCGTCACGCAGTTGCGGGAGGAGCGCTTCGGCTTCGGTGAGCGTGAAGATGATCATAAGTTGGTAGTTCACGGTCGACAGAGTTCGCGGTCAGCGGTTGGTTAGCGTTTCGGACAGTTGGCGCTTCGCTCCGGACTCTCGTTCTGCGGCTCGGTGGAACAGTCGTCGATGGATCACAGCTCGCTGACACCAGTGAAGGTCCACTTTGCGATCTTGAGCGCGGGAACGCTGCGGACGCCGCCGCCCAGATCGCCCAAAACAAGCATGGGATCGTTGCCGACGGCGTCGACGCAGTTCAAGGCATCGACATAGCCCTGCGTGAACCGCAGGCTGCGCACGGGGCCGGCGATCTTGCCGTCTTCGATGAGGAATGTGCCGTCACGCGTCATGCCGGTGACGATGACGTTGAGGGGGTGGACGGAGCGCGTGTACCAGAAGCGGCTGACGTAGATGCCACGCTTCGTGCTGCGAATCATCTCGTCGACCGTGGCGTCGCCAGGCGCCATGAACATGTTGAGCGGGATGGGGCCGAAGGTGACGCCTGCGGGCAGCGCATGGCCAGTGCTGCGCGCTTCGCCGCCGATCTTGGCGGCGAGATAGCTGTCCCAGACGACGCCCTGCGCGATGCCGTTCTCGACGAAGCCGACGCGCTGGCGTGGGACGCCTTCGTAGTCGAACGGCGACGGGATGCCGTCTGACGAGAGCGCATTGTCCCAGATGCTGATGTTGTCGCCCATCACCTTTTCGCCCAGCCGGCCGGCCATGAAGCTGCGTTTCTCCGTGTACGGCAGCGCCCCGAACGAGAGATACGAGAAGAAATCGAGCAGATCGACGACGGCGTAGGGTTGGAGGATTACCTCGTAATCGCCGGGGTCGATCGCGGCGGGGTTGACGCCGCGCAGCGCGCCGCCGACGGCTTCTTGCGCGACTGAATCGCCATCGATGTCGCCGACGTCCTTGCTGACGCGCGCCGCGTAGCCGCTGGATGTCTCGGACATGACCACGGTGTTGATGTCGGCCTGGGTCTCGCGGTTGTAGGCGAAAACGCCGAACGAGTTGGCAACCGCCAGCTCCTGCGCTGTCGTGTGAAACGCGCCCGCAGCTATCAGTCCCGCGCGCGACGATGCATCGCAGATCTGGCCGACCACGGCGGCGCGCTCTTCCGGACCGCAGCGCGCCGTGGCTTCGGCGAAGCTGCTAACCGGCGCGATGGGCGCGGGGCGTGGCAGCGAGCGGAAGTCTTCGTTCTCGCGCTGGTGCTCGGCCAGCTCCAGCGCGCGAGCCGCGACGCGGGCCAGCGCTTCGGGCGAGATCTCGTTCGTGGAGGCGATACCGATCTTCTGGCCGATGACGGCGCGGACACGGACATCGACGTCCGATTGCTCAACGTTCTGATGGATGTAGTTGTTGGCGAAGCGGGTGAGCGCGGAGTCGTTGGCGAATACCTCGACCTCGGTCTGGTCAGCACGGCTCGCGGAGAGCACCGTCTCGGCGATGCGGCGGACTTCCTGTTCACCCAGCATGCGTCTCGCTCCGGTTAGCGGTGTTCCGACAGCTGGAACTATACGCCCGTGTTCACGCTGCGTCGATTCAACCGGCGCGGGCGAACGTGAGGCAGTGTACGCGCTGGGCGCCGGCATCGAGCAGCGCTCTTGCGCAGGCGTCGAGGGTCGCGCCCGTGGTGGCGACATCGTCGACGAGAAGGATGCTACGGCTTTCGACGCGCTCGGGTGCGGCCGCGAACGCGCCCGCGACGATGGCGCGGCGCTCGTCGCGGTGCATGGTGAGGGCGAGCGGCTTCGTGGCGCGGGTGCGGCGGGCGCCTCGCGCGTCGAAGGGGAGGCTCGCGGCGGCTGCTAGCTGGCTGCCCAGAAGCGCGGCCTGATTGTAGCCGCGCGATCGTTGGCGGCTGCTGTGCAGCGGTACCGGTACGACCAGGTCGGCGGCGGTCGCCTCGAGCTCGGCCGCCATCAGTTCGGCCATCGGCGCGGCCAACGCCGACATGCCTTCGTACTTGAGTGCATGGACGAGCGCGCGGGCGCCTTCCTCCATGACGAACAGCGCGCGGATCGTCGCGAACGCGATTTCGTCTTCTGTGAAGCAGTGCGTGCAGACGAGGCCGCGCGCTACGGGTGTCCAGCATCGCTGGCAGCGCTTGCCGTCGGCCACGGGCAACGTGCCCGCGCAGGGATCGCAGAGCAAGCGGCCCAGAACGCCGCAGAGTGCGCAGCGCGGTGGGAAGAGCAGATCGAGGGCGGCGCGGGAGGTGCGTTCGAGCAGGTGGACCATCGTGCGGCGAGTATCGCACGCGCGGGCGCGTGATGTTCGGGATATGTAAAGCTCGCTGGGTACAATGCGGGATACTGCGCGTGGATCGACACGGGAGTCTGATGCGATTGCGGGATATTCGCGGGCGCACGAGCACCTCACCCCGGCCTCCGGCCACCCCTCTCCACGACGTGGAGAGGGGATTGGATCTGGGGCTGGTTGTAGGTCGTTGAGGCAGATTCGAGGCGCGCGTGATTACTGTTAGCGTGCGGTTGTTTGCAGGGCTGCATCAGCTCATTGGGGAGCGGGAGATCGAGATGATCTTGCCGGAGGGGGCGACGGTGGCGGTGCTGCGGGAGACGCTCGGGGCGCAGCATCCGGTGGTGGAGGCGCTGCTGCCGACGTTGGTGTGCGCGATCGACGAGGAGTACGTGGATTCGAGCCAGGTGCTGCGTGATGGCGATCGGGTGGCGCTGATTCCCCCGGTGAGCGGTGGTGCGTACGCCGGGCACGGGCAGGCCTCGGCCCGCCCCTGCGCGACCGTGCTTCAGGTTGCAGAACATCAGCCGGATGCGCGACATCGCAGAACGGAGCGGCGCTGATGTTCGCCATCATGCGCGAGCCGCTCGATCCCACCGCGCTCGTCGAGTCGGTGCGCGTCGACGAGAGCGGGGCCGTCGCGCTGTTCTACGGTGTGGTGCGCAACGAGAATCTCGGCCGCAGCGTGCAGTATCTGGAGTATGACGTGTACCCGGAAATGGCGATCAAGAAGATGCGAGAGATCGCGGAAGAGCTGCGAGCGAAGTTCCCCGTCACGGGCATCGGTGCGCTGCATCGCGTGGGGCGGCTGGAGATCGGCGAGACGAGTTTGCTGGTGGCGGTGTCCTCGGCGCACCGGGTTGCGGCGTTCGAGGCATGCCACTTCGCGGTGGACCGGATCAAGCAGGTGGTGCCAATCTGGAAGAAGGAAGTGTGGGACGACGGCGAGGAGTGGGTCGAAGGGCACATGCCTGGTTCGGAGTAGCCGGTAGTTCTCAGTTCGTAGTTCGCAGTTCGCGTCGGGAGGTGGTCTGGGGTGCCACCCCGCTTCGGAGCGGTGCTGGTTGGGCTCCGCCGGCGAGCTGAGGTGGCACGCAGGATGCGAAGATGCCCGCCGAGGTGTGGGTCGGCGGGCACCCGGAGCAATTGGGGCGGATCAGCTGGCTACGGCGGCGCGCTCCTGTTCGAAGCAGGTGCTGCAGTAGACGGGGCGGTCGAGGCGGGGGACGAACGGGACGGTGGCGCTACCGCCGCAGCTGGCGCAGGCGACGGTGGTCGTTTCGCGGCCGCTGCCAGACGTGCGTTCGCGCCGGCGGTTGACGCGGCAGACGGTGCAGCGCTGAGGCTCGTTGAGGAGCCCCTTCTCGAGGTAGAACCCTTGCTCGCCCGCAGTGAACACGAAGGTGCCACCGCAATCACGACAAGTCAACGACTTATCTTCAAATGCCACCGTTTTCCCTCCTTGAGACGGATAGTGAAGCTCGCGACTGTAGGCCGAATGCCCTCGTCCGGGCCGCGGATGAGGCAGAGTGTAGGGCAGGTACTCATTTGCCGTCAAGCAATTCTGTCGTGAATCTCACCATCATGCGCGGAGATGTCAACCATGTCGCCTGAACGTTTGTCAACGCCTCGCTACTGCCAGACGTGCGGTCGAGAGCTGGTTGAGCGACACATCGAGTCCGAACAGCGGCGGCGCCACCAGTGCGAGGGGTGCGGCTTCATCCACTACATGAACCCGCGCGTCATCGCGGCGGTCATCGTCGAGCACAGCGGACGTCTGCTGCTGCAGCAACGGGCTATGGAGCCACAAGCAGGGCTGTGGACGTTTCCCGGCGGCTTCCTTGAGATAGGGGAAACGCCGGCGGAGGGCGCGATTCGCGAGGCGAAGGAAGAGGTAGGGCTGGACGTAGCGCTGGGGCCGCTGCTGGGTGTGTATACGCGTCCGCATGTGGGCATCGTGATGGTGGTGTACGAGGGAACGAGCGCGACCGCCGCGGCCTACGTCGCCGACCACGAGTCGTTGGCGGTGCGCTGGTGCGACGCCGACGCGATCCCGTGGCCGGAGCTGGCGTTCGAGACGACGGAGCAGGCGTTGCGGGATTGGGTGGCGCGGCGGCGAATTGGCGGTTAGCTGTGGGCTGTTGGCCATTACCTTTGCGCCGTTGGCTCTTGGGCTTGAAGCGGCTATTAGTCGAGAACTGCTGCTTGTCTGAGTGTGGCACTCGGCGGAGCTAAAGCTCCGCGGGTACTTCCTCCATCATCTCCGGCCACCGATCTGCTCGCGTCCAGTACTCGGCATCCGCCTGCTAACCTACGTCCATGCGAATCGATATTCTCACGCTGTTTCCCGAGATGTTTGCGGGGCCGTTCGACGCCAGCATCATCGCGCGCGCGCGCGAGGCGGGCGTGCTGGAGATCGCGCTGCACAACCCGCGCGACTACACGACGGACAAGCACCGGATTGTGGACGACTATGCGTATGGCGGCGGGCCGGGCATGGTGATGAAACCCGACCCGATCTTCGCGTGCGTCGATGCGGTACGACCGATGGCTCAACCGGCGGGCAAGGTGGTGCTGTTGACGCCACAGGGGCGCCTGCTGAACCATCAAGTGGTGGAGGAGTTGGCAGCCGAGCAGAGGTTGATCCTGATCTGCGGGCACTATGAGGGCGTGGACGAGCGCGTTCGCGAGTCGCTCGTCGACGACGAGATCAGTGTCGGCGACTACGTGCTGTCGGGCGGCGAACCCGCCGCGATGGTGCTCGTCGATGCGGTCGCGCGCCATCAGCCGGGCGTGTTGGGGTCGGAGCTGTCGCTCGAGGAAGAGTCGCACGCGCAGGGGCTGCTGGAGTATCCGCAGTACACGCGGCCGCCGGACTTCCGCGGCATGACGATCCCGGAGGTGCTGCTCTCCGGCCATCACGCGGAGATCGCGAAGTGGCGGCGGCGGCAGAGCGTGCTGCGCACGGCGCGCCGGCGGCCGGATCTACTGGCGAAGGCTGAGCTGACTGCGGACGAGCGGCGGTTGGTGAAGGATGAGCTTCAGAAACGCGAAGGAGGCATGGAATGAACACACGCCCGTACCGCGTCATCTTGCCCGTTTCCGACATGGAGCGCGCCGCCGAGTTCTACGGCGCGGTCTTCGCGACGCCGGGCGAGCGCGTGTCCGGCGGACGTCACTACTTCGATTGCGGCGGCGTCATCTTGGCGTGCGTCGATCCGCGCTCCGACACCCGACCGCCGAGTTTCGCCCGAATCCCGACCACATCTACTTTGCTGTGCCGGATCTCGAGATCGTGTTCGCGCGCGCGAAGGACGCCGGCTGTGCGTGGCTGGCGGACACGATCGCCACGCGACCGTGGGGCGAGCGTTCGTTCTACGCGCGCGATCCGTTCGACAATCCGATCTGCTTCGTCGACGAGAGCACGCTGTTCACCGGCGGGCGATTCGTGCCGTAGATGCTACAGCGACGCGCGCAGGCGGTCGCGGATTTCTCGGTAGCCAGTGAGTTTGATGCCGAGGGATGCGGCATGCTCGCGCAGCGCCGGCGAGCGCATCAGGTCGTATTCCTTCGCGCGGTGGGCGCAGTCAACCGGCGTCATCGCGTCGAGTTCTTCGCCGCCCCTGGCGGGGTGGCAGAGGAAGTGCGTGAGGCCGGGCCGGAGGGTCGCGAAGAATTCACGGAAGCGCCGATTCTTATCATCCGGGACGATCTGGCTGAGTGTTTCCGTGATGGCGTTGTCAAGTACGGGCCAGCCGAGCGCGTCGAGCTTCGCTAGCTGCTCCAGGTAGACGCGCACGCCTTCACCCAGCGCACCGAGGCGGCGCTCGCTGGGGCGGATGAAGAAGACCGGCAGCTTGAACTCTATCGCGAGGTCGACGTACGGCGGCATGAATTTCGGGTGGATCACCGTACCCATATGCGTGTCGAGATGCGTGACATCGATGCCCATGGCGAGCGCGTGCTCGATTTGCGCACGCAACTCGACGCGCGCTTCGTCTTGCGATACGTGCGCGACGACGCTCGCGACGTCGCGCCACATGCCGCCGTCAGGGGCGTGCAGCGACGTAGCGCCACCGCGACCGGTGAGCGCGGGCCAGCGGTAGGTCTCGTATTCGGCGGTCAGGGTCATGTGGACGCCGAGGTCGGCTTCGGGATGCTGTTTCTGGAGCGCGACGGTCTCCATGAACCACGGCGCCGGTACGAGGGCCGAGCCGCAGGTCAGGCTGCCGCGCGTCATGCCTTCGAACGCGGCGACGTTCGAGGCGTGCGAGAAGCCGACGTCATCGACGTGGATGATGAGGACGCGGTCGTCGGATGCGTAGCCGAGTTGCTCTAAGGCGGTCTTCATGGTCGCTTATCGCTGATTGGTGATTGGTGATTGGTGATTGGTGATTGGTGATTGGTGATTGGTGATTGGTGAACGGTAGCGTAGTCAGGCGGTTGAGGCATCGCCGGCGGCGGCCGCCGCCTTCGCGGCGCGCAGGAAGGCCACGCCGCGAACGAGCACATCGAGCGCGGCATCGACGGAGTCTTCTGTCGGGTAGTAGCGGAGGAGCGCGTCGTAGAAGGCGCGGATGGCAGCGCCGGCTTCGTCGCTGGCCGGCAGCGCGTCCATCGCTTGTTGCTTCGTCAGGCACCATGCGGCGATCGGGTCCATGCCGCGGACGATGACCAGCTGGAACAACGCGGGCCAGACATCCGTGCAGATGAGGCGCCCCAGCCGGGCGAGGCGGCCGCCGCCGTGTTCGAGAAGGTTGTCCCAAAGGTACGGCGACAGCACCTGGAGGGCATCGAGCGACCTGTGCGCGCGTTCGAGGAGTTCAGCAGCGGTAGCCTCGGGAATTGGGAGGCGGCCAGCGATAACGTGATACGCGCCCGGAATGGGGCCGACCCAGCCCGCAGGCAGGTGCGCCGAAAACGCGTAGCACTGCAGATAACGGAACGGCGCAAGATCGATGCGAGCGAGATCGCGGTGGATGGCGACCGTCAGCTCTAAAGGCAGATGGCCTTCGACGAAGGCGTCTGGTGTGACGTAGAGCTGCATGTCGATGTCGCTGCAGCCGGGAATGAAGCCGCCCTTCAGCGCGGAGCCGTGGACGATGAGCCCAACGAAGGACTGACGCGTGTGGTGGATGTAGACGGACGCGGCCTTCTCGACGATGGGACGCGCTTCCGGCATGATCGGGTCGACGTTCATGCGCGGGCGGCGGTGCGGACGTAGTTCATGCGGCCGACCTGGCGGACGAGGCCTTTCAGCTCGAGCATGGCGAGAGCGCCGGTGACCGTGGCGATCGGCAAGCCGCACTCGCGCCGCACTTCGTCGATGTGGGCGGGCTGGGCGGTGAGGTGCTTCAGCAGCACGCTCTCGGTTTCGTCGGCGGGGAGCAACTCGGTCATTTCGATCTGGTGCGCCACCATGCTGAGGTTCAGTTCGGCGAGCACGTCCTGCACATCGAGCGTGAGTTTTGCTTCGCCCTCCTGAATCAGCTTGTTCGTGCCGCGCGAGTTCGGTGAATAGATGCTGCCTGGCACGGCGAAGACTTCCCGGTTCTGTTCCAGCGCCTGGCGGGCCGTGATCAGTGCGCCGCTCTTGATGTCGCCTTCGACGACGAGAACGCCGAGCGACATGCCGCTGAGGATGCGATTGCGGCGCGGGAAGAACTCGCTGCGCGGCTGCGTGCCGATCGGGTAGTCGCTGACGACGGCGCCACGCTCAGCGATCTCTTCCGCGAGCTTCTTGTGTTCGGGTGGGTAGACGAGATCGAGGCCGCACGCCTGCACGGCGATCGTGCGGCCACCGGCTTCCAGCGCCGCGCGGTGCGCCACCGCGTCGACTCCACGCGCGAGACCGCTGACGACGGTGACGCGGTTGGATGCGAGGCCGCGGGCCATCTCTTCGGCCACCTGTCGGCCGTAGACGGTGACGCGGCGCGTGCCGACGACGGCGACGCCCCACTCGTCGGCGGCGATGATGGCGCCACGCACGAAGAGGACAGGTGGCCGGTCGAAGATCTCGCGCAGGCGTTTCGGGTACTCGTCGTCGTGCCAGGTGATGGCACGCACGCCGTGGCGCGCCAACAGTTCGACTTCGGCATCGGGATCGACGTTGTCGCGCGCGACGGCGATGGCGGTGAGGGCGCCGGAGTCGAGGCCCGCCGCCTTCAGTTCGCCCGGCGTCGCGCGCCATGCCTCGGCGAGGCTGCCGAAGTGCTCTTCGAGCTGCTGGACACGCACGCGGCCGACCCGCCGAACGCGAGCGAAGGCGATCCAGTACTTACGTTCTAATTCATCCATTAGGTCAGGAGTATAGGGGGCGGAGGCGGTGTTCGCTAGCGCCGGTTGTACGGATGTCCAGTCGGTAGGGCGCGGCGACCTCAACCCCGACCCTCTCCGCTCGGTGGAGAGAGAGGTCCACGGCGGCGGGGATATGCCGCAAGCAAGGCACGGTAGCGCCCGTGACGTGGGCGAGCGCGCGGACTGAAGGTCGGGGAGCCGCGAGAGGATATTCAGGCCAGGATGAAGTCGCGGATGACTTCGTACGCGCGGGGGTCGTCGCGGAAGGGGCCATGGCCGGCGTTTGCGAATCGTTCGAAGCGGACGAGATGCTGCGGGAAGGCGCGGGCGATGTCCTCTTGCGACTCGATCGGTGTGATCGGGTCGGCTTCGCCGCCGAGGACGAGCGTGGGGCATTGGATCCTGGCGAGATCGGCGAGGAGGTCGAACGTCAAGCCTTCGCCGCCGGGCCCGAGGAAGTCCATGAGCACCTTGCCGGATTGTACGCCCCGCTTCTGCGCGTCCGGATCGGGCGCGGCTTTCGTGTTGCAAAACGGCATCGCCTGGGTGATCCAGCGCACGACGAACTCCGGATCGTCGTAGCCGATCGTGAGCGCATGACGCGCCATCTCGCCGATCTCGTCGCCGCCGGCGTTGCGGAACAGCTCGATGCTGCGTTCGACGTGCGCCCACCCCTGGGCAGCGGTGCTGGAGAAGATCATTTTGCCTGGGTGCTCCGGGTGGCGCGTAGCGTACGCGATGGCGACGAAGCCGCCGAATGACTGCCCCATGCCAATCGGCTTTTCGATCTCAAGCGCGCGACAGAACTCGTAGATGTCGTCGCCCCACTGCGCCAGCGTCCACGTCTCGCGCGGCTGGCGCTCACTCCGTCCGTTGCCGCGATGATCGATGTAGATGACCTGCGCGATGTCGGCGAACTGCGAGAACCCCGGCTTGAACGTGCTGTGATCCATCCCCGGCCCGCCGTGCAACAGGATCAGCGTCGCCTTCTCGCGCATGCGCGGGCCGTCGGGGACGAGTCTTGCGCCTTCGACGTCGAAGAAGATGCGGACGCCGTCGACTTCGATTCTCATGACGAAACCCCGATCCGCGTCAATCGACGATCGACGAGTAGACGATGTTCTTGAGCTGGCCGCGGAAGTTAAAGGTGGCGGACGGCATGAGTTGCGTCATGAAGATGACGACAAGGTCCTCCTTCGGATCGACCCAGAAGATCGTCGAGGCAGCGCCGCCCCAGTAAAAGTCGCCCTGTCCGAGCGAACCGGACGCGACTTCGTCGAGCGTGGTCGCGAACCCGAGGCCGAAGCAGATGCCTTCGTAAGCGGTCTCGGAGAAGGCGCCGATCGCCATGTCGGATAGCGTACGGTTGCCTGAGAGATGATTACGCGCCATCAGTTCGATGGTGCGGCGGCCGAGGATGCGCGCGCCGTCGAGCTCGCCGCCGCGGCGGAGCATCTCGCAGAAGCGCAGATAGTCGGCCGTGGTGCTGGTCAGTCCGCCGCCGCCGGAGAAGTAGGTCGGCTGCTTGAGGTACGGGCTGCGTTCCGGATCATCGATGAGCGCGATCGTCTTGTCGGGCTGGCGCTGGTAGTTGGCAGCGAGGCGGTGTGCCTTCTCTGGCGCGACGGTGAACGACGTATCGGTCATGCCGAGCGGGTCGAAGATCGTTTCCTGCAGGAAGTTGTCGAACCGCTTGCCGGAGATCGCTTCGCACAGGTAGCCGCAGATGTCGGTCGAGTACGAGTACATCCAGCGATCGCCGGGGTCGTAGCGCAGCGGCACATGCGCCAGCTTTTCGACGAACGACCGCAGCGTTTCGGCCGGCGCGCGGCGGATGCCTTGCTCGCGATACGCGCGGTCGACGGGATGGCGCGTGGCGGCGTACGTAAGGCCGCTGGTATGACTGAGGATATGGCGGAACGTCATCGGGCGCGCAGGCTCGCGCGTCTCCATCGCCGCGCCGTCGCCGGACACCCACACTCTGTGATCGCGCCATTCCGGTATGACCTTGTACACGGGATCGTTGAGCTGGAAGTGCCCCTGCTCGAACAGCGTCATCAGCGCGACCGACGTGATCGGCTTCGTCATGGAGTAGATGCGGAAGATCGTGTCGTCGGCCATCGGCCGCGACCGCTCGCGGTCCATGCTGCCGAGCGAACGCGAGTACGCCACATGGCCGTGGCGCGCGACGACCACCTGGCAGCCGGCGATCTTCCCGGGCTGGATGTAGTTGCGGTCGAGATGTTCCGTGATGCGCTCGAGGCGCTCTGGCGAGAGCCCTGCCTGTGTGGGATCCAGGTGCATGTTCGTGCCCCTTTCGTCGCTCATGATAGGAGCCGCTGCGCGCGGTCGGAAGTGGTTGGGCGCGCCGCGCGGCGAAGGGTTGGAGAGGCCGACACCGCGCGTGGGGAAGTCCACGCTACGGGCCGGGTGCATCGCCGTCGCCGCGCTCGAAGCTGGGCGCTAGCCGCGCCGATCTGGAGCGCCCGAAATCGGCCGGAGACGGCCGAAATTAGATTCGGGAAGGGCCTTGTTGTGTGGTAGAATTGGGGTGATGCGGACACCCTCAGGAGCCGCCCATTGAAGGCCCGGCGACACGGACGTTGCCACGGGTCTTTTCGATCCAGAATTTCTCCAACACGCACAGACTTGGGGCAAACAACGACATGGTGAGCAAGCCGAAAGACGCGCCGACGCCGAAGCGCGGCAAGCAGGCCGATTCGTACACGGCGTCCGATATCCAGGTGCTGGAGGGGCTCGAAGCGGTACGCCGGCGCCCCGGCATGTACATCGGCACGACGGATCAGCGCGGGCTGCACCACCTGGTGTTCGAAATCGTCGACAACTCCGTCGATGAGGCGATGGCCGGCTTCTGCAGCCGGATCGATATCGCCATCGAGGCCGACGGCTGGGTGACGGTGCGCGACGACGGCCGCGGCATCCCCATCGACAAGCACAAGACGACCGGGCTCTCGGCGCTCGAAACGATCATGACGGTGCTGCACGCCGGCGGTAAGTTCGGCGGCGGCGCCTACAAGGTGTCGGGCGGTCTGCATGGCGTCGGGGCATCGGTGGTGAACGCGCTCGCCCGCAAGATGTACGTCGAGGTGCGCCGCGACAACAAGATGTACCGTCAGGAATACGAGCGCGGCATCCCGAAGGGGTCGCTGAAGACGGTTGCCGATCCGAAGCAGGTGCACACCGGCACCACCACCGGTTGGCTGGCGGACGATGAGATCTTCGACGCCATCGACTACGACTACGAGCAGCTGCTGCAGCGCTTCCGGGAGATGGCGTACCTGACGAAGGGCATCTGGCTGCGGTTCGAGGACAAGCGCCCGGGCCGCGAACGCGACATGAACTTCTGCTTCGAGGGTGGCGTCGCCAGCTTCGTGCGCCACGTGAACAAGGGGCGCAACACGCTGACGTCGCGGCCGATCTACGTCGAGCGCACGGTCGAGACGACGCAGGTCGAATGCGCGATCCAGTACAACGACGGCTTCTCGCAGGTCGAGTTCAGTTTCGCGAACACCATCAACACGATCGACGGCGGCGCGCACCAGACCGGCTTCCGCAGCGCGCTGACGCGCGTGCTCAACGACTACGCGCGCAAGCAGAAGTTCCTGAAGGACGACGACGCGAACCTCAGCGGCGATGACGTACGCGAGGGCATGGTCGCCGTGATCAGCGTCAAGCTGCCGGAGCCGCAGTTCGAGGGCCAGACGAAGACACGCCTCGGCAACGCCGAGGTGAAGACGCACGTCGAGAGCGCCGTCGCCGAGGGGCTGATGCAGTACCTCGAGGAGCATCCGTCTGACGGGCGCCGGATCATCGAAAAGGGCGTGCTCGCAGCGCGGGCGCGCGAGGCGGCGCGAAAGGCGCGCGACCTCGTGGTGCGCAAGGGGCTGCTCGACGGCACGATGCTGCCGGGCAAGCTGGCGGACTGTTCGGAGCGCGACCCGTTCCAGTGCGAGCTGTATCTCGTCGAGGGTATCAGCGCCGGTGGCACCGCGAAGACCGGTCGCGACCGCCGCTTTCAGGCGATCCTTCCCCTGCGCGGCAAGATCCTCAACGTCGAGAAGGCGCGGATGGAGAAGATGCTGGCGCACGAAGAGATCCGCTCGCTGATCACGGCGCTCGGCATGGGCTTCGGCGACACGATGGACCTGGCGAAGCTGCGCTATCGCCGCGTGATCATCATGGCCGACGCCGACGTGGACGGATCGCATATTCGCACGCTGTTGCTGACGTTCTTCTTCCGCTACATGCGGCCACTGATCGACGAAGGCTGTCTGTACATCGCCCAGCCACCGCTCTACCGCATCCAGGTGGGTCGCGCGCACACGTGGATCTACAGCGACCTCGAGCGCGACCAGCACCTCGCGAAAGTGAAGGACGGACAGAAGGCGCACGTGCAGCGCTACAAGGGTCTGGGCGAGATGAACCCGGAGCAGCTCTGGGAGACAACACTGGACCCGGAGAAGCGCACCATGCTGCTGGTGAAGATCGACGACGCCATGAAGGCCGAAGAGATCTTCTCGACGCTGATGGGCGACGAAGTGGCGCCGCGCAAGAAGTGGATCCAGGGCCACGC
>CAYWOO010000127.1:0-6057 GCA_964458665.1 uncultured Dehalococcoidia bacterium | reverse complement strand
GATCCAGCACCATCCCCGGAGCGCGGGCATTCAGCCCGCGCGTTCCGCGCACACCGCCTGTATCCAAGCCCGCGCGACCGCGACCGAGCACCATCCCCGGAGCGCGGGCATTCAGCCCGCGCGTTCCGCGCGCACCGCCTGTATCCAAGCCCGCGCGTTCCGCGCACACCGCCCGTATCCAAGCCCGCGCGACCGAGCACCATCCCCCGAGCGCGGGCATTCAGCCCGCGCGTCTCGCGCACACCGCTCGTCCTCATGGCTGCTCAACCTCAAAGAACCGCTGATAGTCAGCCAAGCAACTTCCATCACCACCGGAGTACGGATAGCCCCCAGCGTCCGGCGACAGCCTTGCCACAACCGGATTGTCATGCGTGTACCTGATGAACTCGTTGAGTTCTTCGCCGGTAGCCGGACTCTTGTCGAAGAATCCAGGTTGCCAGACGGGCCCTGAGCCCCCTCGCTCCGCGTTCACCGCACGTGCGATCGAGCCCTTGATGAGCCGCATCGTCTGAGAAATCGTGTGTCCTTCGCCAGGAACTACGACGAAGTGCGCGTGGTCCGGCATGAACACAAATGCGAGGAGCAAATATCCGTACTCGTCGCGCTGCTCAAGCAGAGTCCGCGTCGCGATCTCAGCTACGCTCCCAACAAAGACATGTTCGGAGTGGAACGTGCGCGTGCTGACGAAGTACGGCTGCGCGGCTGCGTCGCCGTGTGTCGGTCTACGTGCGCCGAACGTGACTGGGTCGCTCATTCGAACGCCCCCTGAGCACGGAACGGGCGCCGTCCCCCTTTCGAGCGTCCACGCGCGGGCTGAATGCCCGCGCTCCGTAGGTGAACAGGTTGCGCGATTCGATGGATGTGTACGTGCGTGAAGTTGTCCAGGATCCTCGTCACTCCACCACCCCGATCTTCGCCAGATTCTCCGCCAGCATCCCTGCCGTCATCGGCCCGTAGACGCGCGCCTGCACGATGCCTGCCGCGTCGAGAAAGTACGACGAGGGGATCCCTTCCACCGGACCGCCGATGTGCCACGCCTCGCCGACGCCGCCATTGGTGTCGATGACGATGGGAAACGTCATGCCGAACTCGTCAGCGAAATCGCGCACTTGGCCCGCGTTCTCCTGCAGGTCCACGGCCACCACCGTGAACGCGCCGCTCCGCGCATCGTATGCCCGCACGATCTCCGGCATCTCCTGACGGCACGGCGTACACCACGACGCCCAGAAGTTCACGAGCAGCGGCTTGCCCTGCAAGTCGCTCAGCCGCAACGTCGCGCCATCAGGCGTAGCCAGCACAAAGTCCGGCGCCGCGCGTCCGACCTCCGTCGAGGGCGAGCGCCCGGTGGCGTTCTTGTTGGCGGGCAGCGCCACAACACCTGTACCGTCGGCCGCACGTCCGCCGGAGCCGCGCCCCTGCTCCATGTAGTACAGCCCGCCGACGATCGTCGCGACCAGCAGCAGCGGCAGGATCAGACTGCGCAGCGCGCCGCTCCACTCGCGCCGGTTCTGCGGCCGTTCTTCCACACCCGAACGTTCATCGAGCGGCAGTTCGTTCGTCGGCGTCATCGCACATCAAGCGGCGTGAACAGCCGCTCGTACAGCGCGCGTACGTCCCCGGGCGGCAAGTCGTTGCCCAGGAACGTGTCGCCCGTGCGCAGCTCGAAGTGCAGGTGCTCCTCGGCGCCGGGATTGCTGATCGATTCCGGCGTTCCGGAGTCGCCGACGAACGCGATGATGTCGCCCGCGTGCACGGTATCGCCGACATGGATGTTCGCGGCAACGTCGGAGGTGTGCGCGTAGCGCGTCACAATGCCCTTTCCATGGTCGATCCACACCTGCCGCCCGCGAAACAGGTGCAGCACGTCAGGATCGTTCGCCTGCCCTTCGGATATACGCCTGTTTGCAGCCAGAAGTTCGGCCTGCGTCACGGCGTGATACTCGTGATCCGCCCGAAGCACGACCCCATCCTTCGCGGCAACGATCGCCGTACCCATGCCTATCGTTGCGCAGTTGTCGTAGTCGTAGAAATCGACGCCCTCGTGCGTGCCGCCGCGATATGCTCGCGGCGCATTCGGCATCAGCTGGTCGCCTTCCGGCAGGCAACCGCCCTTGAGCGGATACACAAAGCCGCGGAACACCGTCAGATCCAGCGGCTCGGGCGTCGCCGTCGGCGGCACAATCGTCGGCGTCGCCGTGCTGCTCGAACCGGAGACAGCACCGCACGCCGCCGCAAGCATCGCTGCGCAGGCGAGGAGCATCGGAGCGACAGGGGAGATGCGCCGCAAGGGCCGGCCAGCCTTTCGACCCGAATCTGAGACGCCGGGGTCGCCTCAGGATAACGGGTGCGCACACAGCGCTGAAGGCGCGGCCCGGTTGCCTTCGCGATTCACCGTTCCAGCCTGTATCCTGAGTCACCATGGACTTCTCCAAACTACACGGCACCGGCAACGACTTCGTCGTGCTCGATGCGCGCTCGCTCGAGCGCGACTGGAGCGCGCTGGCGCAGACCATCTGCGACCGCCACTTCGGCGTCGGCGGCGATGGCCTGATCCTTGCCGCCAAGTCCGACCGCGCGCCCGTGCGAATGCGCATCTTCAACGCCGACGGCTCCGAGGCGGAGATGTCTGGCAACGGCATGCGCTGCCTCGTCAAGTTCGCCGTCGATCACGGCATCGTCCAGCCCGCGAACGACGAATTCGATGTCGAGACGGGCGCCGGCGTCCTGCGCGTGCGCATCCATTCCGAGCGCGGTCTCGTCACCAGCGTCCGGGAGAGCATGGGGCCGCCACGCCTCGACCCGCGCGAGATCCCTGTCGCCATCAAAGCGCCACCGCCGATTCTGAACTTCGATATCCAGGTCGACGGCCGCACGCTGCCGATCACGCCCGTATCGATGGGCAACCCGCACGCCGTCTACTTCCAGAGCGCTCCCGTGACCGAATATCCGCTGCACCACGTTGGCCCGCTCATGGAGCACCACGCGCTCTTCCCGAAGCGCACGAACTTCGAGGTCGTCCGTGTGCTCGATCGCTCCCACGCCGAGATGCGCGTCTGGGAGCGTGGCGTCGGCGAGACGCTATCGTGCGGCTCCGGCGCATCGGCGACGATGGTCGCGGCGCGGCTGCTCGATCTCGTCGATGGAGCGATGGAGCTACGTGTTCCGGGCGGCGAATTGAAGCTCGAGTGGGATGGAGAAGGCGACGTGATTCTCACCGGCCCCGTCGTCGAAGTCTTCCGCGGAACGTGGCAGCACTAGATGCCCGTACGACCGCTCCGCCGCCTCGAAGCCCCCACCGCAAGCTTTCACGCACGTCTTTCGCGCGAAGCGCTGAGCTATGCCTGGGCGCCGGCCGAGGTGAACGATCTCCCGCACAAACAGCCGGAACTCGTGATCGAACGCGACGGCAATCTGCTCACGGCATTCGCCGGCGCGCGGCAATCGTGCCTGGCGTACTCGTACGGCAGCGATGCCGAATTCGTCGACCTCTTTCCCGAAATGTTCGCGCAACTGCTGCCACGCATCCGCAAGGTGCACGGCACAGATACCGTGCGGTTCCGCCTCGCCCTGGGCTCCTCGCGCATGGCCGTCGAGCCCGTGCTGAAGAAGCTCTCGTTCAAGCCGCAGCGGCCGTGGCTCGTCTTCGTGCTCGAAAAGCGTGGCGCGGTGAAGCCGGCCACGCCGAAGGGCATCGCCTTCCGCGCGGGCGGCGCCGCTGATATCGATGCCATCGTCCGCATCGACCGCGAAGCATTCCCCGACACGCCGATGCCCGAGGGCGCGTACCGCCATCACCTCGCCCGCGGCGACGAGTTGCTGCTCGCGGCAGCAGGCGCCGACGTCGTCGGCTTCACGCTCTTCTCCTACAACGGCGCTGACGAAGGCTACCTGAGTTCGCTCGCGGTAGCCGATGCCTATCGCGGCCGCGGCATCGGGCCGGCGCTCGTCTCGCGCGTGGCGAAGTGGGCCTTCGCGCAGGGCGCCGATCATCTGGCGCTACGCACGGAAGAGGACAACAGCACCGCCATCGGCGTGTATCGCGCGCTCGGTTTCAAGCACGCCGGGTCGGGCACCGACTACGAGCGGCCGACCGACCCGCGCGTCATCGCGGCGATGAAGAAGGCCGGCGAAGGCACCCTCATCCGATTCGGTGGCTGGCGATAGCGAGGCCCCGATGAGCGCGGGCGACGTCTTCGGTATCCACGCGCCGTTCCTCGAGATCGCCTACCGCAGCGCCATCGTCTACGCGGCTATCGTCGTCGGCATGCGGCTGACGGGTGCGCGCCAGCTCGGCCAGATGACGCCGTTCGACCTCGTGCTGATCCTGCTGATCTCCAACGCTGTCCAGAACGCCATGGTCGGCAGCGATGTCACGGTGCTCGGTGGCCTCACCGCCGCGGCAACGCTGCTGCTCCTCAACCGCGCCATCGCCTTTGCGACGGAGAGAGTACCGGCGTTCCGCAAAGCGCTCGAAGGCGAGCCCGTCATCGTCCTCAGCAATGGCAAGCTCATCGAAAACCGCATCAGCAAAGCCGGCCTCTCCGACGCTATGGTGCCGCAGTCGATGCGCGAGCACGGCTTCGACGACCCGAAAGATATTCGCCTCGCCATCCTCGAGGTGGACGGCACGATCAGCATCATCCCCAGCGGCGGCGGTGTGGTGCGCACGCGCCATCGCGTACGAGCAGTGCGCCCGGGAGGAAGCTGATGCCAGAACCTGTATCGTCCGGCCTCGGCCGCAACGGCCCGTGGCTACAAAACCAGTGGCTGCGCGTCGAGACACGGCAGGACGACGGTTCGATCGCGCCCGTGTGCCTAGATGGCGCATTCCGCCCGACGGAGCGCGCGCTCGCCTACATCGACCTCATCGATGGCCCGCCACTGCACTTCGAGCGCACCGACTACGACATCCAGCCGCACGAAGATGCCATCGGCAAGGGGCGGCGGCTGACCCTTGTCGCAACGCTGCCGCGGCGTGGCGTCACGCTCCGCCGCGAGGTCGTCGTCTACGACGCCCATCCCTTCTGCGTCACGCGCGTCGGCGTCACCAACACCGGCGGCCGCCCGCTGCCGCTTGCGGCGCTCCACGTATTCACCACTCCGGCAGACGGGCGCGGCCGGCTCGTACTGACCGCGCAGCCGCACGACTGGCGCGTGTACCGCAACGGCTGGCAGTCGTGGTCGCCGACGCTGTCGCTCGGCGGATCCGACCGCGACGTGCGCAGCGCTCCTACGCAACTCTCGCCCGAACCACCGCAGGGCGAACCCGGCCGCTTCGCCTCGGACGACGTGGGCGTATTGTTCGATCCCGTCGCCGGCCGCTCACTGCTCGCCGGAACCGTCACCGCGCGCGACTTCATCACGCAGGTCTACGTGGACGCTCCGGCGAAGGCGTTCGATGCGCGCTGCCTCGCCGACGGCATCCGCGTCGCTCCCGGCGACACGCTCTGGTCCGAGCGCGTGCTCGTCGATATCACCGGACACCCGAACGCGCAGCTCGAACGCTACGGCGACGCGTTGGCGCGCGAGATGGGTGCGCGCGTGCCCGCGAAAACGCCCGCGGGCTGGTGCTCCTGGTACTACTTCTACACAAACGTCACCGAGGACGACGTCGTCCGCAACCTGCGCTTCCTCGAGCAGCACCGCCGCGAGCTGCCGATCGATACTGTGCAGATTGACGACGGCTATCAGGCCGATATCGGCGACTGGCTCACGGTCAACGAGAAGTTCCCGCGCGGCATGGCGTGGCTCGCCTCCGAAATCAAGAAGGCCGGCTACACGCCCGGCCTCTGGCTGGCGCCCTTCCTGCTCGCGGAGTCGTCAGCGACGTTCGCGCAGCATCCCGACTGGGTCGTACGCGACGACGCAGGCGGACCCGTGCTCGCGCAGCACAACTGGGAACGCGCCAGTTACGGACTCGACGGCTCCAACCCCGCCGCGCGCGCCTGGCTCACCGATCTCTTCCGCGCCATCTGCGACGGTTGGGGCTACGACTACGTGAAGGTCGACTTTCTCTTCGCCGGCGCGATCGCCGGGCGGCGCCTCGACCCCGCCGCG
>CAYWOO010000126.1:0-31938 GCA_964458665.1 uncultured Dehalococcoidia bacterium | reverse complement strand
AGCGAAGTTCCCGACGCGGCGGAAAGTGAGCCCAACAACGCACGTCACGCGCGGCTTCGCCCGCGCCGAATGCCACCCAGGCGCAAGTCTCCGCGATCTCCGTGGCCGTGTGTGCCCAGTGATGCCCCCGAAGACTGGCGACCAGCAACCGACGACCAACTTGCTATCATCCCCGCGCGGGCCCGTAGCTCAGCGGCAGAGCACCCGGCTCATAACCGGTGGCGCGCAGGTTCAAATCCTGCCGGGCCCACCATTTCTGGATGTTAGAGGTTGGATGTTCGAGGTTTTGCGTCGCCGTATCCAACATCTAACTTCCCACATCTAACTTCCAGCACCCTCCACCCACCCCGGCGTAGGTGCGCGCCCCCCTCTGTGCTCCGATCGCCTCTCGAAGCGCCAGCCGCCTTCTCCAACTGCCGATATTTGCTCGGCGGA
Source organism: uncultured Dehalococcoidia bacterium (assembly GCA_964458665.1). GTDB lineage: Bacteria > Chloroflexota > Dehalococcoidia > DSTF01 > JACRBR01 > JANXYW01. The sequence goes on along the minus strand of CAYWOO010000126.1, from coordinate 31,503 downwards.
GCCAGGCGGCGCGGCACTCGCGACCACCCAGCCAACGATGCCGTCGCCGATGCGAAGGAGACGCAAGCGATGCTTATCCTCACCCGAAAAGTAGACCAGGGGATCGTGATCTCCGGGAACATCCTCGTCCGTGTCCTCGGCGTCGAGCGCGATCGCGTCAAGATCGGCATCAGCGCACCGGGCGAGATCACCGTCCTGCGCCAGGAGCTCTGGCACGAAGGCCAAGAGAACCAGCCCTTCGAGAAGAAAGACCGCACCGCGAACGGCAACAGCACCCCGCCGCCGTCGGCCGCTTCGGCGTAGCACAGCAAGTGGAGCGCAGGCGCACTCCTGCACCGCAGTCTAGAGATCGTCGAACCGCCCTCATCGAGGGCGGTTTTCTCTTGACAGACACAGGTCGTTTGTGGGGGCGGCGCTGGCCCCGCCGGCGAATCGGAAGACTACGCTGTCCGCTGCGGATGCTCCCCGCGCGAAACCAGCGTCAACTCCGGCGCAGGCCGATCGTCCGCGCGGCGTCCACCGCCGCGGATCAGCTGCAGCACCGGCCGCTTCGCTTCCGGGTAGACGCCCTCCGCCGATAGTGTCAGCAAGTCACCGCCGCGCGCCATCGACTCGCGAGCGGTCTCCCAGACCAGCGCCGCGTTCGCCATCTCGGCCGCGTTCGTCGCTGCCGCGTTGTCTGCGCGCACCGCCGTCACGAACGCTGATGCCGCGCGCGCCACACGGTCGCCCGCATCGCCAAGCGGATGCTCGCTCACCGTCTCGGCCCATTGGCCGGCGCTCTGCGGCCCGCGGTGGCGCGCCGCCGCCTGGATCTGCAGCGGCGCCCGCTGGTCCAGCGCATCCAGCACGATCGTCCGTCCATCGCAGGCGATCGCGACCTCCTGCCGCAGCATCGGCTCCACCAAACTCACATCCACCTGTGCGACCGATCCGCCATCGAACGACAGCATCACCATCGCCGCATCGGCGACGCACGTCTCGTCATCGACGCGAGGAGCGAAGGCGCTGATGCGCGACGGCATGCCGCCGGCCACCGCCAACACCAAACCGAGATCGGCGACCGCCAGCTCGTCCAGCGTCGCGGAGCCGTGCATGCCCGTCCGGAGTGATCGGATGTAACGCGGGCGCCACAGCGCCTGCGGCCCGCCCGTCATCTTCCTCACGAAGGTCAATCGCTCATCGCCAAGGCTGCCGTTGTCGAAGATGATCGCGCGCGAACGGCGCGCCGAGAGATCGTCGATTGCGCGCAGCTGCTTCGGACTGAATGCGACCGCCATCGGCACGAACACGTGACGCCCCGCCATCACCGCGCGCTTGATCGCGTTCGGCAGGTCCAGCGCCGGCGACGCAAACGCCACGGCTTGCGCGTGGCCGCGCGAAAGGTTCTCCAGCAGTTCGTCTTCACTCGCACCCGGCAGCCGCTCGATCTCGACGCCGACGACGCCGCGCAGTGCGCGCGCCTGCGCATCGGCCTCAGCGCCAATGCCGACGACGGTGATCGTGAGAGCGCGCGGCGCGTCTTGCTTCGCCATCACGCCGCATCCTGTAACTCTTGCGTCAGCACCATTCGGAGCCGCCGGATCGCGCGGTGCCGCAACTGCGACGCGCGCGACTCCGAGATGCCCAGCGTCACGCCGATGCTCTTCAGCGATTGCGACTTCATGTAGTACAGCCGCACGATCATCTTCTCGCGCTCGGGCAGCAGGTCGACGGCCTGCACCAGCTTCGCCCGCACCATCGTCTCTTCGGCGACGGAGTCCGGGTCGATGTTCGGGTCTTCGTCCGCCATCTCCCACAGCTTCTCGCTGTTGCCGTTGCCGGCGCTGTCCGCCAGGCCGTCCAGCGAGACGACGCGCACGTTGCTGGTGCGCAGCGAACTCATGAAGTCCTTCGACTCGATGCCCATGTAGGTTGCCAGCTCGTCGCGCGTTGGCGCCCGATTCAGCGTCACGTGCAGCGCCGCAGTCGCCTTCTCCATATCGCTGCCGAACTTTTGCAGTGACCGAGGCAGGGGATGGGTCGCGCGTATCGCGTCGAGGATCGAGCCGCGGATGCGCGGCAGGGCATACGTGGAGAACTTGGCGCCCTTGTCGGGGTCGAAGGCGTAGTACGCCTCGATCAGCCCTTGCACCCCGTACGAGACCATGTCTTCGTACTGGAGGATGCCGCCGTTGGTGCTGCCGACCGCGATGCGGTTCACGGCGTGTCGCACCAGAGGCATGTAGTCCTTGATGACTTTCGTCAGGCTCGCATCGGAAAAGGGGTCGTCCAGTTCGTGTCCGGCGTCCGGAGGATTCGCCTGGGCCACAGCTCTTCGTTCGCGACCCTCAGTGCTGCGCGCGGCCTTCGGCATCTGTCCTCCCACCCAAGACGAACGTCCGTCCGCTTCCAGTGGGCCAAGTATTGAGGACACCCGGCCGCTGACCCATGCGCTTCCACCCGCGAGCGACCGGGCATACCCCCGCATATCTCGCGCACGTTGTCCCTAATGCGACCCGAGGTGGCGGACGGGCGACGGTCGCTGCCGGTTATCCGAACAACGGCGGGCGCACGTGCGGTCGCCCGCCAACCGCCCAAACTCAAACCCACCGCCCCCTCCCACAACAACCCTAACGCGTCCCTCCGCGGCTGGCGCCTCCCCCGAAGACCAAAGACTGACGACCGGCGACCAACTTTGTATACTCGCCCGCAGGAATGATCTTCACATCGCCCGCCACTCGTCCCGACTCACCCGAGCGCCCGTTCGGCGCCGTCGACCTCCTCACCCTCGTGCTCGAGGCCATCCGCCCATCGCTCGGCTTCGACCTGGCCGTCGCCGTGCTCTGCGAGGACGGCCGCCACGTGGTGCCCGAGTACGCGGCGGGCACACTCACACCCGCCGTCATCGAGGGCGTGCACGTCCAGGCGCTTGCCGCCTTCGTCGAGCTGGCCGGCATCGACCACGCGACCTGGCCCAGCGAAGATCCGATGGTGATCACCCTCGCCGGCGCGTCCGGCGGCTCTATCAACGAGCCCGATGCGTACGAGGACGCGCCGCTCGTCGTCGGCGGCGCCGTCACCGGCATGCTGCGTATCAGCGGCGCGACGCCCCTGACCAAGGAGCAGCGCGACCGTTACTTCGCCATGGCGTCCGACCTGTCGAAAGCCATCGAGCGGCTCGACGCGCAGCGGGCGCAGACCCGCCTCGCGCAGGAGCGCTTGCTGCAGTCCGAGAAGATGTCCAGCGTCGGCCAGCTCGTTTCCGGCGTCGCGCACGAGCTGAACAATCCGCTCACCGGCATCATGGGATTCGCGCAACTGCTGCTCCTGAAGGATCTCGAAGAATCGGTACGCCACCAGGTGGAGACCATCTACGCCGAAGCGGAGCGCGCCTCGAAGATCGTCTCCAACCTACTGACGTTCGCCCGCCGCCGCCGCGCGCAGAAGGAGCCGTCGAACCTCAACACGCTGATCGAGCGCGTGCTGGAGCTGCGCAACTACGACCTGCGCGTCCGCAACATCAACACCGAGATGGAGTTCGACACGGCGCTGCCTGAAACGATGGTCGACGCCAACCAGCTCCAGCAGGTCTTCTTCAACATCATCAACAACGCCGAGCAGGCGATGAAGAGCCACGATGAAGGCACACTGCGCATCCGTACGCGCTCGAACGGCCGCGCGCTCACGGTCTCGTTCACCGACAGCGGCCCCGGCATGAGCGCCGAGACCGTGCGCCGCATCTTCGACCCGTTCTTCACGACGAAGGACGCCGGCGAAGGCACAGGCCTGGGTTTGACCATCTGCTACAACATCATCGAGGAGCACAACGGCCGCATCTGGGCCGAGAGCGAACCCGGCCGCGGCACGACGTTCTTCATCGAGCTGCCGATCGTCGGCGGCGTCGCGCCGGCGCGCACGCGGGAGGCAGAGCCGGCGCCTGCGGCTCAAGCCGAGCGCCGGCGCATCCTCGTTGTGGACGACGAAGACAGCATCCAGAAGTTGTTGCGGGGCGTGCTGGAGATGGACGGCCACGATGTCATCGTCGCGACGAACGGGCGCGAGGCGCTCGACATCGTGCAGCGCGGCGGCATCGACCTCATCGTCACGGACATGAAGATGCCCGTGATGGGCGGCGCCGAGCTGTACACGAACCTCCGCGACGGGAACAACCCGCTCGCCTCGCGCGTCATCTTCATCACCGGCGACACCGTCGCCCCCGACACCCGCCGCTTCCTGCAAAGCGTCGACAACGCCGTGCTGGCGAAGCCGTTCCGCCTCCGCGACGTCCGCGAAGCGGTGTCGGCAGCGCTGGCGCGCTAGCTGTTGGCCGCTAGCTCTTCACAGGCGAGGTCATCCCGACGGTGACACATCCATCGCCAACGCCCTCCCCTAGTCGCGCCCACCTCGCGTCCTGCGTGGCGCAGACATACAGTCCGCGCCACTCCTTCCACCTCCGCGCGCTCCGCACGTTCGTCGTGACACCCCGAACGACCGACGACTGATGACCAATGACTACGAACTATCCACTACGACCTATCCCTGAAAACCTTTAACCTACCTGCATGAAAGAATGGTCCACCGGCACGACCGAACTCGCACCCGGCGCCTTCGCCTATGTGCAGGCGACGGGCGCATTCTGCATCGCCAATGCGGGGCTGATCGCCGGGCGGGATGGCACGACGGTCATCGACGCGCTGTTCACGCCGCCGATGACACGAGCGCTGCTCGACGAAGCGCGTCACGTCGCGCCGCAGCCGATCACGCGGCTGCTCAACACGCATCACCACGTCGACCACACGCTGGGCAACGCGCTCTTCCCGCCCGGCATCGAGATCGTCGCGCACGCGAAGGCGAAGGCGCAGATGGAGCGCGTGCCGCTCGCCGTGATCATCGAGGCCGTGAAACGCATGGCGCCGTACTTCGCTCCCGACCTCGACCGCATCGAGGAGCGCCTGCCGAACGTCACGTTCGACGGCGACGCGATGGAGCTGTTCGTCGACGAGCGGCGGCTGCGGCTGATCCACTACGGTACGGGCCACACGCGCGGCGACGTACTGGTGCATCTGCCCGACGAGCGCATCCTGTTCGCGGGCGATATCGCCTTCCACTATGTGACGCCGGTCGCGTTCGAGGGCCACATTGGCAACTGGATCGCGATCACGCGGCGCGTCCTCGATGAGATCGAAGCAGACATTATCGTGCCAGGTCACGGCCCGGTCGGCACGAAGGACGATCTGCGCGCGATGCTCGCCTACCTGGAGCTCGTACACGCCGGCGCACGGCGTGCCTTCGACGCCGGCGCTTCGGAGGACGATGCGATCCGCGCGATCGACCTCGGCGAGTACGCCGAGTGGGGCGACGCCGACCGCGTCGCGCTGAACGTCGCGCGCTGCTACAAGGAGTTCCGCGGCGAAATAGCCGTCAGCTAGCCGGCGTGTCAGCTATCAGCCCGTCAGCTAGTCAGCGTGTCAGCTGTCAGCGCATCGGCTGTCAGCGCAGCGGCTGTCAGCGCGTCGGCTGATGACGCACGCTCGTCGTAGGGGCGCAGCCAGCTGCGCCCGCGGCGGCGAAAGAATGTAGGGGCGCACCTGTGTGTCCGCCCAATGCGGCGTGAGAATGTAGGGGCGAACCTGTCTGTCCGCCCAATGCGGCGTGAGAATGTAGGGACGAACCTGTGTGTCCGCCCGGTGCGGCGTAAGAGTGTAGGGGCGCACGGCTGTGCGCCCGGTGCGGCGCAGACGCGCGAAGCAGGAGGTTCTACGATGGCAACGACGAAGAAACCAATAGCGAAGACAACCACAAAGAAGACAACCGCGAAAACGCCGCCACCGCGGCGCGGCCGCCCCGTCCCGCGGTCGTTCGAGTTTCATTGGGGCAGCGGCAACATCATCGAGGAAGCGTCGTTCACCGGCAGGTACACCGAGCCATCGATCCAGCTCATGGAGTATGCGGGCGAGGCCGAATCGTACGCACTGCGCTTCTGCTACTACAGCCTCGACGGCCGCTTCCAGCGGAGCCCGATGATGCTCGACAGCGCGGATTCTCTGGAGGGGCTACGCGCCGCGATGAAGAAGACACCGAAGTTGCGGGCCCTTCTCAAACGCCTGGTCACGTGAACGTGGTTCCCATCAACGGAAGGGGACGGAGCTAAAGCTGCGTCCCTACGGCGTCAACCGAGCTCACTTCCGCGAAGCCGCTGCGTTGCTCACACTATCAACACGCGAACGGCTGAGCAGCTGAAATGCTGACCGTCTGGCCCTTGGACGGACTGACAGACCGAGAGACTGAGAGACTCAGGCATGATCACCACCGCATCTGTCGAATTCCCCGCAAACGGCGTCAACGGCATGGGGCACCTCGCCCAACCCGACGGTGCCGGCCCGCATCCCGCCGTCATCGTCATCCAGGAATGGTGGGGCCTCGACAACCACATCAAGAGCATCGCTGACCGCTTCGCGGGTGAAGGCTTCGTTGCGCTCGCACCGGATCTCTATCACGGCGAGTTCGCGACGGAGCCCGACGAAGCGCGCAAACTCGTGATGAACATGAACCGCCAGCAGGCGATCAAAGATCTCACCGGCGCTGTGACATACTTGCAGTCGTTGCCGCAGGTCGCGCCGAAGAAGGTCGGCTGCATCGGCTTCTGCATGGGCGGCAGCCTGACGCTCGCGCTCGCCGCCGCCTCGTCCGATATCGCGGCCGCCGCGCCGTTCTACGCCGGCCTCCAGCCGCCCGCCGAGGAGCTGGCGAAGATCGAGGCCGAAATGTTCTGCGCGTTCGGCGCCGACGACACCGGCATCCCGCTCGAAAACGTGCAGAACTTCGAGGCCAACCTCAGGAGCAGCAGCCGCAATGCGATCGTGAAGGTCTACGACGGCGCGCCACACTCGTTCTTCAACGACACGCGGGAAAGCTACCGGCCAGAAGCCGCGAAGGACGCGTGGGATCGCTCGCTCGCGCTTTTCCAGCGCGTGCTGAAGTAGCGCGGCCCATCATGTCGGACGAGTGGGACGAACCAACGCCAGAAGAAGAAGACGAAGAGATCGGCCCGGGCGATCCCGACTACGACCTCTCAGAAGCCCACGGCTACACATGGGAGCCCGATCGGCGCTGGTCGTTCCCGCCGTGGCTGGTCGCCGCCATCTCGCTGGTTCTCGCCGCGGCGCTCGTCCTCCCGACCCTGCTCTTCATCCTCAACCACCGCTGAGTTCGAGTAACCAGGTCGATGCGGGAGTTTGCGCCGGATCACAGCCGCCCCCGGGCTGTGCGGCTTCGTGCGAAGGGTTCGAGTGAGGCCGTAGGGACGCACCTTCAGGTTCGTCCTCACGCTTCGCGTGGAGCCAAATGTCTGATGCCCGGCCACTCATCGTGGAACGTGGGCCGACGCGGTGCCGCAGATCCAGTCGTTGGGCATCGTTCGCTGCAGGGGCGCAACCAGTTGCGCCCGCGCTCGAAAACGCACCCAAATCGTGGGAGAAAACGCACAGCCGGGGGCGGCTGTGATCCGGTCTCATACCCGTGGCATGCGGCGCGACTAGTACGCCGAGACGGTCTCCCGCGCCGGCGATGCCACGACCCACTCCTCGCGCTGGGTGGCGTCCACACACGGCGTGCTGGCGGCGAACGCCGCTGGAATCTCGACGTGCTCGGGTACTTCAGCCAGCAGCCGTGTCACCTCGATCGCGTTCGTTGCGAACATCCGCCCGACGGCCGGCCCCATCAACGTGTTCAACAAGCTCGACACGTTGGCGGCGGCCACCTCCGCGACAACGCGGGTTGCCGCCTCAGCAACAGCGGTATCGGCCAAGCCAAAGGGATCGAGGAACTGGCTCCACTGCTGGCGCAGGTATTGCGTCCAGAGATCGGCGTTGTTGGCGGTTGCGTCGCGTGCATCCATGCTTGCGCCTCCCGTCTCGGTTCGACCCGACCTATCACTCGTCCAAGGCCAACCCGGCGCCACTCACGCGCCCTCCGGCCATGTGTTGTCATCGTGTTCGCTGGCGGAGCCTGAGCCCGTACCTGCGAAGAATCATCGCGCGCGATGTCCCCTGCATCATACACGATAGGTGAAGTGCAGATCATGGGTAAAGCCGGGGTTTCTGTTAACGGCTCGTGAAATAGCGCCGCCGCTCAGGCCTACGTGGCAGACCCAAGCGCCCGATGGGCATCCTCCAGGTCGATGCGGCCGTCGTACAACGCCGTGCCCACGATCGCACCCTCGAGCCCGTACGGCGCAAGCCCCCGCAAGTCGTCCGTGGCCGTCACACCGCCCGAATAGATGAGCGTCGACTCGGCGCTGGATGCGCGCACCAGATCGACAATCTGGCGGAAGCCGGCTGCGTCCAGATGCTCCAGCATGCCGTCGCGCGCGATATCGGTGTAGATGAAATGCCGCGCCCCCCGCGAGGTCAGGTCGCGGATGATCGCTTCGACCGTCACGTCCGTCGTCTCGAGCCAGTTGCCCCTCACGGCCGCCTTGCCGCCGCGCGCGTCGATAGCGATGGCGATCTTGTCGCCGTGCTTCACCATCGCCTTCTCGACCACCTCCGGCTGCTCGATCGCCAGTGTGCCGATCACGACACGCTGCGCGCCAGAATCGATCCAGCGATGGATTGCGACGTGGTCGCGGACGCCGCCCGCAACCTGCACCGGTACGCCCGCCTGCCGCACGATGCGCGCAACGATCGCCTCGTTCCCCGGCCCGCCGTCCCGAGCCGCGTCGAGATCCACGACGTGCAGCCGCCGCGCGCCCTGCGACACCCAGTGCTGCGCCATCGCTACCGGGTCGACGCCGTACACCGTCTCGCGAGCGTAGTCGCCCTGCTTGAGCTGGACGCACTTGCCGCCACGAATATCAATCGCCGGAATGACATCCATGCTGCGGATCATAGCGGAAGCGCGCGACGCGCGGCTATCCAGGGCGCCTGCCTCAACTGGAAGCACCTGAACTTCGACTCGGCGGTCCCGCTTCCCGTCTCCCGCGTCCCGCTTCCCGCGTCCTAGCGCCCCGCGGGCGCCCCCACCTGCGCGAGGAAGTTCGCGTACATCCGCAGCCCCATCTCGCCCGACTTCTCCGGGTGGAACTGCGTCGCCACGACGTTGTCGCGCGCCAGCACCGACGCGAACGTGACGCCGTACTCCGTCTCGCCGATCACGACGTCCTCGTCGTCCGGCTGCGGGTAGTAGCTGTGGACGAAGTAGAAGTAGCTGTCGTCCGGAATGCCCTCAAAGATCGGGTGCGGGACGCGCTGCCGCACCGTATTCCAGCCCATGTGCGGCACCTTCTGCCCGCCCGGCAGCTTCTTGACGCGGCCGTGGATGACATCGAGGCACGGGTGCTCGCCGCCTTCCTCGCTCAGCGTGAGCAGCGCCTGCTGCCCCATACACACGCCGAAGAACGGCCGCCCCGACGCGATGAACGCGATCACGGGCTCCACCATCTTGTGCTCGCGCAGATTCCGCATCGTATCCGCCGCCGCGCCGACGCCCGGCACGATCAGCGCATCGGCGCTCGCCACTTCGCCCGGATCCGACGTCACGCAAGGATCGTGGCCGACGTGCACCACCGCGCGAGCAACGCTGCGCAGATTCCCCGCGCCGTAGTCCACAACAACAATCTTTGGTGGCATAGCGGCATTCTAACGGATCGGTCGTCGGTCGTCGGTCGTCGGTCGTCGGTCGTCGGTCGTCGGTCGTCGGCGTGCCTATCCTCACCCCGCCAGCGCCGCAGCGATCTCCCGGTACACAGCGGCGTTGAACGCCAGGCCGCTGTGCGTGCCGCCCACTTCGATGTTCCGCGCGCCGTCGACCGGGCAAGCCGCCGCCGGCACGATCGGGTCGTCGCGGCTGTAGATCGAGACGACACGCGTGCTTGCATGCAGCGGTCGCCGCAGATCCGGCGGGAACGCGCAGCCGCACTCCGGCACGTTGCAGTCCGGGTCGATCAAGCGACGAAAGCTGCTGCCGGCATCGGTGACACGGCGCGCCGCCGGCGGATCATCGGCCATCGCGGCCGCGCTCCACGACGGCATCCGCATGATCGCGCCGACAGGGGAGCCGAGGAGCACCAGCGTCGCAGCATCGGCCTGCAGCCGGGCCGCGACCGCGCGGGCGAGGATCCCGCCCCGGCTGTGGCCGATGATCGCCACAGGCCCGCCGTGCCGGTCGCGCTGGCGCTGGAGTTCGCCCTCGATCTGCACGCACAGGCGCTCCGGACAGCCGACATTGATCGCGAGCGTCGACCGCACGGGCCGGTAGCCGACGCGCCGCAGCCATCGCCGCAACGGCTGAAGATAGAGGTCGTTCGCGAACAGCCCCGGCAACACCAGCACCAACCGCCCGTCGCCTCGCGGCACATCAACGCCCCGATACACCGGATCAGTCACCAGATGCATCAGCTCGCCAACGGCCAGGGTCTCCCGGCCCAGCACTTCGCCCGGATCTCGCGCCATCGCGCACCTCCAACCGCATCGTACCGCCGCCGGTCGTTATCCACAGATTTCACAGATTCTCACAGATAGGGAATTAGAAAGCGACGCGAGCGAGCACTGCGCGGCCGCCGGTCGTTGTCCACAGACTTCACAGATTCTCACAGATAGGGAATGTGGGCGATGCCCGCGCACACCGCGCGGACTGAAGTCCACCCTACGTGATCAATGGTCCTTCGACTCCTTCGTGCTCCTTCGTGACCTTCGTGGTTCCCGTCTCCGTCCCTTCCGCGAAATCCGTGCAATCCCTGTTTCCCCCGTATACTCGTTGTCGATGCCGAAGAAGCAGACCGACGTCACGCGCGACTACCAGCAGGCGAAGCTCCGCGTCGAAGAGCTGCGCGCTCAGATCGCATACCACGAGCATCGCTACTTCGTGCTCGACGAGCCGGAGATCGCCGACTCGACCTTCGACAAGCTCATGGTCGAGCTGCGCGAGGTCGAAGCGAAGCATTCGGAGCTGATCACGCCCGACTCGCCGACGCAGCGGGTCGGCGGCGCGCCGGTCGAGACGTTCGGCATCGTCGAGCACCGCGTGCCGCTGCTCTCGCTGAACAACGCGTTCGACGGCGACAGCCTGCACGCCTGGCACAAGCGCGCGTCGAACATCATCGAGCGCACGGACTTCGCGATGGTCTGTGAACCGAAGATCGACGGCCTCGCATGCGCGCTGGTGTACGAAGACGGCCGCCTTCTCACCGCGGCGACGCGCGGCGACGGCACGCGCGGCGAGAACATCACGCAGAACGTCCGCACCATCCGCTCGATCCCGCAGCGCATCACCGGCGCTGGTGTTCCGGCGCGATTCGAGGTGCGGGGCGAGGTCTACATGACGAAGAGCGGCTTCGAGAAGCTCAACGCCGAACGCGGCGAAGCCGGCCTCGCGCTGTTCGCGAGCCCGCGCAACTCTGCCGCCGGCTCCGTCCGCCAGCTCGATCCGAAGGTCACCGCCGCGCGTCCGCTCGACGCGTTCTGGTACCAGCTCGGCTGGCAAGACGGCGGGCGCGAGCCGAAGACGCACTGGGACGTGCTCCAGTGGTTGAAGAAGCTCAAGCTCCGTGTCAACCCGAGCATCGAGCGCTTCCGCACGCTCGACGAGGTCGCTGCGTTCTGCGAGAGCTGGGTCGAAAAGCGCGACTCGCTCGACTACGAGATCGACGGCATCGTCATCAAGGTCGACGAGCTGGCCGTCCAGCGGCAGATGGGCGCCGTCGGCCGCGAGCCGCGGTGGGCAATCGCCTACAAGTTCCCGCCGACGCAAGCGACAACGACGCTGCTTCAAATCCAGGTGAACGTCGGACGCACCGGCACGCTGAATCCGTTCGCGGTGCTCGACCCCGTGCGCATAGGCGGCGTCACCATCAAGCTCGCGACGCTGCACAACGAGGCGGTGATCCACCTGAAGGACGTGCGCGTCGGCGATACGGTCATCGTCCAGCGCGCCGGCGACGTCATTCCGCAGGTCGTCGGGCCGGTGATGAGCAAGCGCACCGGCAAGGAGAAACGCTTCCACATGCCGAAGAAGTGCCCCGTCTGCCGCACGCCTGTGGTGCGCGGCGAGGGCGAGGTGGCCGTCCGCTGCCCGAACCGCCAGTGCCCGGCGCAGCGTTTCCGCCTGCTTGAGCATTTTGTCAGCCGTGGCGCCATGGACATCGACGGTCTCGGCGAGTCGATCGCCTACCTCCTCATGGAACGCGGCTTCGTGCAGGATGGCGGCGACCTCTATCGCCTGCGCGAACGCCGCGACGATCTCCTCGCCATCGATCGCTTCGGCGAGAAGAGCGTCGACCGCCTGCTCGCGTCTATCGATGACAGCAAGTCGCGCCCGCTCGCACGCGTCATCGTTGCGCTCGGCATCCGCCACGTCGGCGGCGAGGTCGCCTCCGTGCTCGCGACGCACTTTGGCAGCATCGACGCGCTGATCGACGCCGGCATCGATCAGATCATCGAGATCCCCGGCATCGGCAGCGTCATCGCCGAGAGCATCGTCGAGTTCTTCGCGGATGGCGACGGCCGCGCGCTTGTCGACAAGCTGCGCGCCGCGGGCGTCAACCTCCGCGCGGAGAAGGGCGCCGCCCGCGAGGGACCGCTCAGCGGTCTCACGTTCGTGGTCACCGGCCGGCTCGAACGCCTCAGTCGCGACGCCGCCGAAGCGCTGATCAAACAGCACGGCGGCTCCGTCGCCAGCAGCATCAGCAAGAAGACGAGCTACGTTGTGGTCGGCGCCGAAGCCGGCAGCAAGCTCGCGAAAGCGCAGAAGCTCGGCACGACGCTGCTCGATGAAGGCGCCTTCGCCGCACTGCTGCGCGAACACGGCATCGCGGAGTAAGCCGATGTGCGAGTGGCAATCCGGACCGAGCGACTGAAAGACAGAGCGACCGAAAGACAGCGCCGCCGCTACGCCGCGCTGCTGTCCGCCTCGCGCGGTCGGGGTATGATGTCGTCCGTGTGGTACGTGGGGCGCTCCGGCTGCGCGGCGCGGACCCGCAACTCGGCGTGTACAGTCATTAGCTGCGTGAAGGCAGTAACCACGCCGGGGTCGAACTGCGTGCCGCTTCCCGCCGCCACCTCCGCCATCGCCTGCTCGTGCGTCATCGCATCACGATACGGCCGCTCCGACGTCATCGCGTCGTAGGCATCGATGACCGAGAAGATGCGCGCGTCCAGCGGGATCTTGTCTGTCGCCAGGCCAAACGGGTATCCCCCGCCATCAAAGCGCTCGTGGTGGTAGAGGAGGATCGGCGTCGCACCTTCCAGGAAGCCGACCTTTGAGACCATCATCCCGGCAAGAAGCGGGTGCTTCCGCATCGCCTCCCACTCCATGTCGTTGAGCGCTGCCGGTTTCTTCAACACCGCGTCCGGCACGCCTATCTTCCCAACATCATGCAGCAGCGCCCCACGCTCCATGTCGACGATCACGTTGTCAGGCACACCCATATGACGGGCCAGCTGCACCGTCATCTTGGCCACGCGCTCGCAGTGCCCCTCCGAGACCTCGTCCTTGGCCTCCAGCGCTGCCATCATCGCCTTCAGGGTCGAGTCGTAGCTTATCTCGACCTCCTTCGCGTACGAGCGCACCTTCGCGAAGAGCGTCGCCTGCTCGATGGCGATCGCACCCTGCGCGGCGAGGTCGACGGTCTGGCGGACATCTTCCGCGCCAAACGCGTTGCGGCGGCCTGTTGGCACCCGCACCACCGCGACGACGCCGACAACCCGGTCCCGCAGCGACATCGGCGCTATCAGCACGTTCACCTGGTCGTGCTCCTCGATCTCGGGACCGAAGAACTGCCCATACAACTTTGCCGCCTGCCCGCTGACAATCGCCGTGTTCGTGATCACAGCGCGGCGAAGGAACCACTCCTCGATCGATCGCTGCTGGTGGGCCACGGTGTCCGTGGCCGCCGCGTAGGTCGCACGCAACACCAGATCGCCCGTCTCGGGCTCGAACAGCGCGAGGAGGCTGTAATCGGCACGCGCGATCGTGGCTGCCTCGCGCGATACCTGTGTGACCACATCGTGCAGATCGAGCGATGCACGCAGGTCCTCGCCCGACGTATAAAGGCGCGCCAACCGCCGGTGCTCCGACGTCACCTTTCGCGTCGCCAGCCAGAACGCCGCTTGCAACACGACGCACAGCAAGACGTATGCGATCGCGACGGCGACTATGGTCATCTGCTGCGCTGAACGGATCCGCGCGTCCACCGCGTGCGAGTCTTGCGTGATCTCCAACACATATCCGTCCGCGCTTGAGTACGACGAGAAGGTGGGGCCGCCGTCCGGCGCCGTGCCCCGCTGCGAGACAAGTTCGGAACCCGTTACCGCAGGCGGATTCGTGCCGCTGGCTTCGACGCCCACCGCGTACGCGACCTGACCATCGGCAGTCCACAGTCGGATGCCGCGCAGCTCGGTCGAAAGCAACGGCACCGTCAGCGCATTCAGCTGCGTGCGCGACTCCGCGGGCAGCGATACGCCGCTCGCGGCGGGCCGCAGCGCCTCGATTGCGGCGCGCACCGGGGTACCGACGAGGCGGTCTGCGCTTCTCGCAGCCGCTCCCTGCTCACGATTTCGGTCGATCTGATACCCCGCGCCAGCCGCCAATCCGGCGATCAGCGTCGCCGCAAGCACGCTGATCGCAGCGAAGCGCAAAGCAATGTGCGAAGTCGAGCCGCCCAATCGAACCTCTTTCCCGCCAGCCACCAGGTTTCTACGTGGAATATCGGTACGAACCCCTACGGGCTACAGGCGCAACTGGAGTCTGGAGCGTCAAACTTGAAGGAAACCGGAAGGAACCGGGTAGGTTCCATGCCTCGTCGAGACTGGCCGTGAGTGTCTGCCGCGAGGGCTGCTATCATGCCATCGTGCACCCAAAGCTACACGAACTGCGCCGCATCATCGGCGAGATGGATTCCGTCGTCGTCGCCTTCTCGGCAGGGGTCGATAGCACGTTCGTGGCCGCTGTCGCCGCCGATGTCCTGGGTACGCGCGCCATCGCCGTTACCGGCGTCTCGCCGTCCATCCCGGCTTCCGAAGTGGAAGAGGCGAAGGCGTTGGCGGCCAAAATCGGCATCCGCCACCTGCTGCTCGATACCTCCGAAATGGACCGTCCCGGCTACGTCGAGAACTCGCCGCAGCGCTGCTATCACTGCAAGACCGAGTTGTATTCGCTGCTGGAGGAGATGGCGGAGCGCGATGGCATTGCGTGCGTTCTGGATGGCTGCAACGTCGACGATCTCGGCGACCACCGCCCTGGCCGCGTCGCAGCCGCCGAACATCGCGTGCGCAGCCCGCTCATCGAAGCGGGCCTTACGAAAACGGAGATCCGCGAGCTTTCGAAAGAACGCGGGCTGCCGACGTGGGACAAGCCCGCCATGGCCTGCCTGTCGTCCCGCATCCCGTACGGCACGCCCGTCACTGTGGAAGCGCTCGATCAGGTCGGCGCCGCCGAAGCGTTCCTCCGCGGCCTCGGACTGCACCAGCTCCGCGTCCGCCATCACGGCGACGTCGCACGCATCGAGATCGAACTCACGGACATCGCCATCGTCGTTGAGCATCGCCAGCGCATCGTGACGCGGCTGCGCAACCTCGGCTACGCGCACGTCACGCTTGATCTTGCCGGCTTCCGCAGCGGCTCCATGAACGAAGGACTCGGCCAGCCCGCCGCATCGAGCAAGCCCGGCGCGCTCATCCAGCTTTAGTCCGTAGAGCTATACTGTCCCCGATGGTAACGAAGCGCCCAACACCCAAGAAGGTTTCTACACCCAAGCGCCGGGAGCCAAAGAAGCGCGCGTCAGACCCAACCCTGTGGGCCGACATCGCTGCCTTAGGGCGACGCATCCCTGACAGCGAACTGGCAAATCTTCCGAAGGACGGTGCCGCGCGTTTCGATGAGTACATCGAAGACTTACTTCGATAGTGCGCCACCTTTTCGTTGACTCGTCGTTCTACATCGCCATGCTTAACAGAGACGATGACTTTCATCAGCGCTCTAAGGTCTTGGCGGCAGAGCTAGACACGGAGGACGCCCACACGGTCACATCGCAAGCGGTCGTGTTCGAGGTGCTGGCGTATTTCTCAAGGGCCGGCGCGACGGCGCGAGCCATAGCAGCCGACCTGGTAGACCGGATCCGTGCGAGTGCAACAACCGAGTTCGTCCAATCGACTCCAGAGTTGTTGGACGCCGCAGTCGAACTGTACCGCCGCCGCCTCGACAAGCCGTACAGCCTTGCTGACTGCCTCGGGATGGTGATTTGCAGGGAACGCAGCATCGCTGAGGTGCTCACCACCGACGGCGACTTCGAAGCCGAAGGCTTCACGATCCTCCTGAAGCGCTAAGGTCGCAGCGCTATACTGCCCCCGATGGTCACGAAGCGCCCGACACCCAAGAAATCGCCTGCACCCAAGCGCCGGGAGCGGAAGAAGCGCGGATCGCTCGATCCGACGCTGACGGCAGACCTCGTCGCGCTCGGTCAGCGCATCCCAGATAGCGAACTGGCGCGTACGACGGATCGCCGCAGGCCGAAGAAACGCGCGTCAGATCCAACGCTTTGGGCTGACATCGCTGCGATATTCGCGTCTGTTTCCGAGGAGGATTGGGCGTCCGTCCCACCCGACGCTGCTCGCCGTTTTGACGAACTCATCGAGCACGAAGGTCGCTAGTTGCGAGTAGCCTACGTCGACTCGTCGTTCTATATCGCGTTTGTCCACACGCGGGACGTCGACCATGCCAAAGCGACGAGCCTCAGCCTCGAACCCGACACCGCCAACACGCGCTATGTGCCATCGCCCGCGGTGATCTTGGAAGTACTGGCCTTCTTCTCGCGCCTTGGACCACGCATAAGGGAGCGGGCAGCGTTTCTCGCTGGAAGGTTGATTGAGAGCAGCGTTGTCGACGTCGTCGCGCTTGACGAGCACATCCTCCGTGCTGCCATCGATCTCTACCGCCGCCGCCTCGATAAACGATACAGCCTCACGGACTGCCTCGGCATGATCATCTGCCGTGAGCGCAACATCACGGAGGTGCTCACGACCGACGGCGACTTCGAAGCCGAAGGCTTCACGATTCTCTTGAAGCCCTAAACAAGGTCCTTCACCATCAGCACGCGCCCCGGATTGCCCGTGATCCGTTCGTAGTCCGCATGACGCTGCGTGTCGACTATCCGGAACCCAGCGCGCTCATACAAATGCTGCGCTGGATTGCTGACACCGGTACATAGCGCCATGCGTGCGATGCCCGCGGCACGCGCTTCCGCCTCGGCATGCGCTAGCAGTTGCGTGCCGATGCGGCGATTGCGACACGTCGGATCGACATCCAGTTCGCCGATGTAGTACGCGTCCGGCGGACGCTTGAT
Source organism: uncultured Dehalococcoidia bacterium (assembly GCA_964458665.1). Classification (GTDB taxonomy): domain Bacteria; phylum Chloroflexota; class Dehalococcoidia; order DSTF01; family JACRBR01; genus JANXYW01. The sequence goes on along the minus strand of CAYWOO010000126.1, from coordinate 14,186 downwards.
CTCTACCTTCGCGCGCGCACGCTGATAGCGGAAGTATCGTACGAGCCCCGATAACCCCGTGATCGGCAGACCACGCATGAGGATAATGGGAATGGCGAACGCGAACGACGCCTGCGATTTATCGCCCGGCCGCCTAGTCTCGAGCAATCCAACCGCGCGTCCGTCGACGACCGCGACCACCGTGCGCTCCACGGCGATCTCCAACCCCGCGCGCATGACCAGCGCGCCAAGCGCCTTTGCCTTCCGCACATCCGGCTCCATTGCGCGCATGTCCCCGGGCGGATCGTCGTACATGATGTCGATCAGGCGCGGCATGTCAGCCGACGTAGCGGGCCGAATCGTAAGCTCGTCCATATCGAGCATCATCGCACAAGGGCGGTGCGTCTCACTTGTGAACGTCCCTACGAAAATCGCAAGGTGCGCGGCTCGCCTACCAGCGCCCCCAATAGATCGGGTTCGTCATTGCGTGGACGACTTCGCCGCGGTCCGGCCGGCCGCGGTAGCCGCGCACCTCGCACCGCAGGTAGTCGTCGCCTTCGATGCGCAGTTCGAACTCCCCATCGTATTCCTCGACATCCGGCGTGATCTCCTTGACGAGGCCGCGCTTGCTGAAGAAGCGCAGATGCTTGCCGTCCGGTCCGCGATAGTTGACGTGGAAGCGCACGAGCGCGCCCTGGGCCGCGTCGATGCGGTCGCCCTGGAGCGCCTCGAACACGCCGTCGCCGTCCGCGTCTGCGCGCATCTCGATGAACGGCCCGTTCGGCGCTTCCGAGATGAACACGCGGCCGCGCTCGATCGCGTCCAGCACGGCGCGCTGCGTCAGCGGTCCCTCGACGTAGACCCAAGTACACGGCTCGCCGGGTCCGTTCGGCTGCGACATCACGGCTGGCGGAATGCAGTGCGAGTCGCTGCCGCCGACGGCGATCATCCGCTCGCCGCGCTTCAGGTGATCCTCCCAGCGCAGCAGTGCCGGCTCGTTGAACCAACGCCAGGGCGCGTTCCACACCTCCACCGCCTGATAGCTGCGCACGGAGTCGTGCTTCCAGGGGATCGGCGAATCAGGATGGTTGATCGAGAACATCGACCCGCGCGCGTTCGCCTGCTCGACGAGCTGACGCACGCGTTCGCTATCGCTGCCGCGGAAATCGATCCAGTCGCCGAGACCCCAGACGTTCGCGTGCCCGCCGTACATCGTAATCTCTTCGCCGGGAATAAGCAGCGGCGCCCGATCATTCAGGCGTGCCAGCTCATCCCAGTGGCTGATCGTGTTGTGGTCTGTCAGCGCGAAGTAGTCGAGCCCGATCCGGCGCGTGTACTCGACAATCTCTTCGACGGTGTTCGCGCCGTCGCTGTGCTCGCTGTGCGCGTGCAGATCCCCGCGATACCAGCGACCGACGCCAGGCTCCCCGACCACAATCGGCTTCGCGAGCTGCTTCCTCGGAAGCAGCTTCCCCGGCACTGGCACGTCGTTGACCGGCATGTGCTCGGATGCGGGATCGATATCCATCGCGATGTTCACGCGATACCGCACCGACGCGTCTTCGATCTTCGAGAGCCCGAAGATCAACGTCCAGTCGCCCGCCTGCACCGGGCCGCGCAGATATCCCGGCGTCGCCGCATCGGGGGCGATGTAGAACGCCGACCGCGCGCCGCCGCTCCACCCGCGAAAGCCGCCCGTGAGGAAGTCCGCGCCCCGCACATCGAACACGCCGATGTCGATGTTGTTACCGTCGCTGGTCTCCTGTGCACCTTCCACCTGGTTCTCGTAGTGGTAGTTCACCTCGATGCGACGCACCCCCGCCGGCACCTCGAACGGCAGGTAGAAGTAGTCCTTCTGCGCATCCTCCGGCGTCACGACTCCATCCAACCGAATCTTGTGTCGCATCCTGTTGCTCGCAATCATCACGCGCCTGCCGGTGCGCGCAGTATGCGCACGACTCACACAACAAACAACGTCGCGGCTCCTCCTCCAACCTACCCGTCCTCTGTGCCTCTGTGCCTCTGTGGTTAGAAAGCGATCTGCTACGCTGCGAAGCGGCGGGTACGGGGCAGCCCGGAGGCGCCTCATGATCGTCACGCTCCTCGTCCTGCTCGCGCTGGCTTCGTTCGGCGCGATTATCGTCTCTGGTACGACGGCCGCGAATCGCGTCGCGCGCTGCAATCGCAGCTCCAGGCGCTCGATGCGCGCCTCACTGCCGGCGTCTCCGGCGTACAGCAATCGCTCGCCTCGTCGCTCACCGGCGCCAGCGAGACGATGCGAAATGTCGACCAGCAGCTCGGCAGGCTCTCGGAGTCCACCCGCCAGATGCTGGAAGTCGGCCGCGACATCTCCGGGCTCCAGCAGATGCTGCGGGCACCGAAGCCCCGCGGCCAGTTCGGCGAATTGCTCCTCGAACGCCTGCTCGCCGACATGCTGCCGGCGGAGAACTTCGTGCTCCAGCATCGCTTCCGCAACGGCACGATCGTCGATGCCGCGGTGTGGATCGGCGACGGCATGGTACCGATCGACTCGAAGTTTCCGGACGCGGCGTTCCGCCGCATCGTCGATGCCGACTCCGACGCCGCGCGCGCCGCCGCCCGCCGCGACTTCGCGCGCGATGTGCGCGGCCACATCGATGCCGTCGCAAAGTACATCCTGCCCGACGAGGATACGTTCGGTTTTGCGCTGATGTATATCCCCGCCGAGAACGTCTACTACGAATCGATGATCCGCGTCGAAGCCGGCGACTTGCAGGCCTACGCGCAGAGCAAGCGCGTGATCGCCTGCTCGCCGAACACCTTCTTCGCCTATCTCCAGGCGCTCGTCCTCGGACTGAAAGGATTGCGCGTCGAGGAACGGTCGCGCGAGATCGTCGGCCACCTCGAACGGCTCAACGACGACTTCGCGCGCTTCCGCCGCGAATTCGACACGCTCGGCAGCCACATCACGCACGCGAAGACGAAGTACGACGACCTCGACCGCGGCGCGATCAAATTCGCCGACCGCCTGGCGCGCCCGCTGGAGCACGACTGGGCGCCTGTTCCGGTCGACGAGGGCGAGCCGGCGCGGCTGATCCCGTAGGCAGCTTGCTGATTGCGAGCATAGCGCCGGAACGGTCAGACTGGAGTGGCGACGAAAGCGCCATGGAGGGCGTTGCCCATGAACGACGCAGAAGAACTCCTCCGCGCCGCCCTCCTCAAGGTCCCCGCCGGGCTCGCGGAGCACGTCGTCCGCGTGGTCGATGAGGCGCTGCGGCTCGCCGACGTGCACGGCATCGACAAGCAGGCCGTACGCATCGCCGCGCTCGGCCACGACCTCATGCGCGCGCTCAACAACGAGCGCCTCCTGGGCATCGCATCCGACCAGTCGTACGCCACGGAGGACGCCGACCGCATGGATCCGATCCTCCTGCACGGCCCGCTCGCCGTCGCGGTCCTGCGAGAGCAGTACAAGGTGCTCGATGCCGACATCCTCGGCGCCGTCGCGTATCACACCACCGCGCACGCAGGCATGACTCCGCTCCAGAAGCTGATCTTCCTCGCCGACAAGATCGAGCCGTCGAAGCGGGCCCGCAACGACGCGCTCGACCGCGTCGCCGAACTCGCCGAAACCGACCTCGACGCCGCGATGCTCGTCTACCTCAACATGATGCTCGAGCAAGCGGTAGAGGTCGGCTGGCCGCTCCATCCGAATACGGTGGCTGCACGCAACGAACTGCTTGCGCGCAAACGCGCAGGTACCGGTGATCGCGAGAGCGTCGAGCGTGTCGACCGGTAGTTCAGTTCACCAATCGTCCACGGAAAGCGACGCAATGATCGCCCGCAGTGCCGCGATGTCCGCGCGATCCTTCGCTCGCAACGGTGCGCCGTGCGGATGCGTGGAGAAACCGAGTTTCATGTCCAAGAGGCCATCGGCGCTCATCGCTGGCGCGTCGATGTCGCCGATATACATTCGCGGCTCGTCGAACGAGCCCGCCGACCACGACCAGTCCGCCCAACGCCCCGGCGTGTGGATCGCCCCATCGGCGTCGCGTTCGATGTACCACCCACCAATCTCCTGACCGTCCTTCAAGAACGGCTGGCACTCATCGAGGTACAGTCCTGGCGGCGCCGCGAAGCCGGCGTGTACAAGCGCATCCTTCACCGCCGTCGCGTCGTGCAGCCAGACAAAGATCTCGATGTCAGCGTGGTCGCGTGTGACTTCGCCGGCGTTGAAGTCCATCGCCCCAGCCGCCGAACAGCCACCACTCGACGCCCGCCGCATCGAGCGCCGGACGTATCTCATCGATGAGCCGGAGCTGAGTCGCCGTCGCGTTGTTCAACGTTGTCGGCCTCGAGGATCGGGCGCTATGCGCCGTCTTCCCGCAGCCACGCCGCGGCTTCCTTCGCGTGATACGTGATGATGATGTCCGCGCCCGCGCGCTTGATCGATGTCAGGATCTCCAGCGTCGAGCGCGGGCCGTCGATCCAGCCGTTCGCCGCGCCCGCCTTCACCATCGCGTACTCGCCGCTGACGTTGTATGCCGCCAACGGCACGTCGAACTCTTGCCGCGCCTTCGCCAGCACGTCCAGGTACGGCAGCGCCGGCTTCACCATCACGATGTCCGCGCCCTCTTCGATGTCATCCTGGATCTCGAGCAACGCTTCGCGCACGTTCGGCGGATCCATCTGGTAGCCGCGGCGATCGCCGAACTGCGGAGCGCTGTCGACCGCGACGCGAAACGGCCCGTAGAACGCCGACGCGTACTTCGCGCTGTACGCCATGATCGGCATCTGCACGAACCCGGCATCGTCCAGCGTCTCGCGGATAGCGCCGACGCGGCCGTCCATCATGTCGGACGGCGCGACGATATCGGCGCCGGCACGCGCGTGCGAGAGCGCAGTGCGCGCCAGCAGCTCGATCGATTCGTCGTTGTCGACTTCTCCGTCGACGATCAGGCCGCAGTGGCCGTGATCGGTGTACTCGCACAGGCAAACGTCGGTGATCACGACGAGCCCCGGCGCGGCATCCTTGAACGAGCGCACGGCGTCCTGCACGATGCCCGCGTCGTCGTACGCCTCCGAGCCGCGCGCGTCCTTCGCCGCCGGCAGCCCAAAGAGCAGCACGGCAGGCACGCCCAGTGCCTGCAGCTCCGCCGCCTCGCGTCCGATCTGGTCGAGCGAGATGTGGTACTGCCCAGGCATCGACGATATCTCGTCGCGCACGCCGCGCCCGTGCGTGACGAACAGCGGATACACGAAGTCCGCCGCCGAAAGCCGCGTCTCCTGCACCAGCCGCCGCACACCCGCCGACTGCCGCAGCCGCCGGTGCCGCGCAAATCCAGATCGCGTCGTGAGATCAAGCATGCATCAAGTGTAGATCACGGGAAGAGCGTGCTGTTATTGACGCAACATCTCCCTCCAATCCCCTCTCCACGTCGTGGAGAGGGGAGGCCGAAGGCCGGGGTGAGGTGCCGCGGCTGGCACCAAGCTGCATCCCACAGGCCTGCTCTTGATAGGGGACGCCTCGGCGCGTACGAGCGGGCGGACAAGTCTGAAGACCTGTCCCTACGGTGATGAGGCAGTGAATCGCGCCACCAACGCCGCCACCAGCCCGTCGATCGAATACTCCTCCGCCACCACAGCAACAGCCAGCCCCGCATCGCGCACTGCCTGTGCCGTGATCGGGCCGATCGCCGCGATGATCGTGGCCCGTAGCGGCGCGATATCGCCGCCTAGCATCTCGACGAGATTGCGCACCGCGGACGAGCTGGCGAACGTCACGATGTCGATTTCGCCTGCGCGCAGCCGCTGCAGCCCGTCGCCGTCCACGCTCGCCGGTACAGCTGAGCGATAGAGTGTCAGCTCATCGACGCGCGCGCCACGCGCTTCGAGCCCGTCGACGATCTGCGGTCGCGCGCCCTCCGCCCGCGGCAGCAGCACGCGCTGCCCGCGCATCACCCGCGACGACAGCGCGTCGAGCAAGCCCTCTGCTACGTAGCGCTCCGGCACGACATCCGCGCGGAGTCCGTGCGCGGCCAGCGACTGTATGGTGCCCGATCCGATCGCGGCGATCTGCGTCCGTGCGAACGCGCGCGTATCGAGGCTCGCCTCGCGCAGATGGCGCATGAACTCGTCGACTGCGTTGGTGCTGGTGAAGACGACCCAGCCGTAGCCGGATGTCCGCAAGTCTTCGATCGCAGAGGCTAGCGCGCGCGCATCGAACGCCTGCACGATCTCGATCGTCGGCAGCTCGATCGTGTCCGCGCCCTGGGCCGCGAGCGCACGCGACAGCTCGCTCGCCTGCTCTCGCGTACGCGTCACCAGCACGCGCTTCCCGAACAGCGGCCGTGTATCGAACCAGCGCAACTTGTCGCGCAGCCGCGCCACCTCTCCGACGACGGTGACCGCCGGCGCGCCGATCCCCGCGCGGGCAACTTCCTTGACGATCGTCGCGAGGGTCGCTGTCACGACGCGCTGACGCGGCAGCGTCCCCCATTCCACGACCGCCACCGGCGTCGTAGCCGCGCGCCCGTGCTCGATCAACCGCGCCACAATCTGCGCCAGCCGCTCGACGCCCATCAAGAACACCAGCGTATCGACGCCGGTCGCCAGCCGCGCCCAGTCGATGCTGGAGGCGTCCTTCGCCGGATCTTCGTGCGCCGTGACAACCGCGAACGACGACGCCAGCCCCCGCTGCGTGACCGGGATGCCCGCATACGCCGGCGCCGCTATCGCCGATGTAACACCAGGGATGATCTCGAACGGCACGCCAGCCGCCGCAAGCAACGCCGCCTCCTCGCCGCCGCGCCCGAACACGAACGGGTCGCCGCCCTTCAGGCGCACGACGCGCTTCCCGGCGAGCCCATGCTCCACCAGCAGTGCATTGATCTCATCCTGAGTCAGCGCGTGTCGATCCGGCTCCTTGCCCGCGTAGATGCGCTCTGCGTCGGCGCGCACATGCGCGAGCAGCGCCGCATTCGCTAGCCGGTCGTACACGACGACGTCGGCCTCGGCTAAGCGCGCCGCGCCGCCGATCGTGATCAGCGAAGGATCGCCCGGCCCGGCGCCAACAAGTGAAACGAGGCCGGTGCGTTGCCGCTCGTCGGTCATCGGTCGTCTGTGGGGGCGGGCGGCGGCGATTGCAGTTCATCCGCAAGCTGACGGGCAAGCGCCAGCGCGTTTTTCACGGGCGCGATGCGCTCGGAAACTCTGATCCCAGTATCGGTTCCAAGGATCGCGCGGACCTGGATGTCTCCACCGATCAGCATCGCGTGCGCGCCGACGGGCATCATGCAGCCTGCGCCGAGCCGCTCCAGAAACGCGCGCTCCGCGTTCACCGCTACGCGCGTCGCTTCGTGGTCGATCGCGCTGACCAGCTCCATCGCCTCTGCGTCGTCGGCGCGCACTTCGACGCCCAGCGCGCCCTGGCCTACAGCGGGAACCATCTCTTCGATGCTAAAGATGTGCGCCGCCTTCTCGGCCAGCATCAACCGCTCAAGCCCGGCGAGCGCCAACACGATCGCGTCGTACTCCGACGACTCCACCTTCGCCATGCGCGTCGGCACGTTGCCGCGGATGTCGGCGATGTCGAGATCAGGCCGCAGCACCTTCAACTGCACCGCGCGCCGCGCGCTGCCCGTGCCGATGCGCGCGCCACGCCGTAGCTGTGCCAGCGGACGCACGCCGCGCGTGATCAGCGCATCGCGCACGTCGCCGCGCACCGGCACCGCGCCAAGCACGAGGCCATCGGCTAGCACCGGTGGCAGATCCTTCAGGGAATGCACCGCTATGTCGATCTCGCGCGACTGAAGCGCATCCTCGATCGCCTTCGTGAACACGCCCAGCCCGCCGATCTGCGTCAGCGGTGCGTTCGACGTGTCGCCCTGCGTCGTGATCTCGCGAAACTGCGTGACGCAATCCGGATGCGCCGCCCGTAGCGCCGCCACGACGATGTCCACCTGGCGCAGCGAGAGCTGGCTCTTGCGCGCGCCGATGACGAACGTCCGGCTCATTCCGCGTCGCTTCCCGCGCCCGTATCCGCCCCGTCGTCCAGTCCGAAGAGCCCGCGCGCCGCCTGCACGTAGCGCTCGCCTTCGCCCGGCTTCTTCAGCTTCGCAATCGGCGTGTGCAGCAACTTCTTGACGATCGCGGACGTCATGGCGTCGACGCGATTGCGGTCAGCAGGGCTCAACGTCGTCTTCGCAAGCGTCCGCTCCAGCTCCGCCAGGCGCACGGCTTCCGCCTGCTCGCGGATCGACGCGACCGTCGGCACGGTCTCGAGCGACAGCAGCCACTCCTGGAACTTCGCGACGTCTTCGTCGATTAGCTTCTCCGCCTCCGCAACGGCGTCGCGTCGGCGGCTCATGTTCCGCTCCCCAACGGCCTGCAACTCGTCGATATCGTACAGATGCGCACCTGGCAGCGTTCGCACCGACGGATCGATGTCGCGGGGCACAGCGATGTCCACCAGCAGCACCGGCCGGCCGGCGCGGCCGCTCATGGCGCGCTCGATCATGGCGCTGTCGATGACAAAGCCCGGCGCCGCGGTCGACGAGATGACAATATCCGCGGCCGCGATGGCGTCGGCGCGATCGTCGAATGCCACAGCTTCCGCGACGAGCGTTGCGGCCAGGTCCGCCGTGCGCCCCGGCGTGCGGCTCGTCACCAGCATCCTGCCCGCACCGTTGCGCGCGAGCGCCGCCGCCGTCAACCGCCCCGCTTCGCCCGCGCCCACCACCAGCACGGTCAATCCGGAAAGATCGCCGAGCGTCTCGCGAGCCAGTTCAACCGCGGTCGAACTCACCGATACGGCGTACCGGCTGATCTCCGTTTGCGCGCGCACTTTGCGCCCGGAGCGAATCGCCGTGTGAAACAACCGCGAGATCGCCGGGGTCAGCGTTCCGGCCGCGGTCGCAGCCGTAAACGCGCCGCGCACCTGTCCCAAGATCTCTGACTCGCCAACGACCATCGACTCGACGCCGCCGGCAACGCGGAACAGATGACGCGCTGCGTCACGGCCCGTGAGTGCGAAGAAGGGCGCGCCCTCCATCGCCACGTCGCCCTTCAACTCGCTGAGTAGCGCCACGATCGGGCGCGGGTCGCCGACGCCGCGCGCGCTGACTACATACACCTCCGTGCGATTGCACGTCGAGATCACCGCCGCACCCGCGAATCGCTCGCCCAGCCGCGCCAGCAGCGGCGGTAGCTCGCCGGCGGCGAATGTGAAGTGCTCCCGCACCGCCACCGGCGCCGTCTTGTGCGAAATGCCGATCACGGAGATCTGCATGGCTACGCGCTCCCGCCCGCGGGCGCCAACTCGATGCCCAGCCGCTCGATCAGCCGCGCGCGGGCCGCCACATGCTTGCGCTGCGCCAGCAGCACGCGCAACTGCTCGTCGATGGCGTACTGCCACGTGTCGTTCTCGACTTTGATGCCCTTCGCACGTATCTCCAGCCGCACTTCGGACAGAAGATCCGCCAGCGCCGGCATGTCCTCCGTGAGATATGCATCCAACTCTTCGCGCAGTCGCCGCGCCAGCGCCGGGCTCGTGCCGGATGTCGATGCGGCGAGCGTGATCTTCCCTTTGCGGACGACCGCCGGCAGGATGAAATCACAGTTCTTCGGATCGTCCGCGGCGTTCACCCACAGCCCGCGCCGCTTGCCTGCAGCGGCGACATTGGCGTTGATCGCGCCGTCGTCCGTCGCCACCATCACGAACTCGTAGCCGTCATCCAGATCAGACTCCTCGTACGCGCGCGCGACATGCCGGATGCGCCCCGCCGCGACGTGCTCGCGCAGCTCATCGATCAGGTCCGGGCTGACGAGCGTGATATCGGCCTCGGCAGCGAGCAGCCCTCGCACCTTCTCCGCACCGACTCGCCCACCGCCGATGACGATCACCGGCCTACCCTTCAGTTCCACAAAGATCGGATACAGCCCCATTGCGTTCCGTCCGTCTCCCCAGCCTGTCGTTGTCCAACGCTCGCCCTTGACCACGTCCAATCTGCGAAATCTGCCGTTCCGGTCGCCCTCTAGCGCAGCGTCCGCCGCGAACGCTCGCGCTCCACCGCCTGCTGCTGCTCCCACACTTCGATGTTCGATCCCGGCAGCTCCAGCGCCGGGTCCGCGTACCCTGCGGGCGTATCCGGCTGGCCGTACTCGGGCAGGCGCATCCCCCCGCCCAGCATCGCTGCCCGCCACGGCATGGATGCTTGCATGATGTCCAACAACCGCCACGGCCCAATTCGCGGCCGTTGGTGCTGATCCGACACGTCCCGTCAGCCTCCGGAGGGCGCGCGTTCATACGCGCCGGCTATGCCCAGCAGCACCTCGTCGGCGAGGGCCATGATCTGCTCGCAGACATCGGTGGCCTCCGCCTGGGCGGTGCCCTGCTTCGCCAGCGCCTGCTTCGCGGATTGATCCAGGCTGCGGCGGAAGAACGTGAACGCATGCATCGCCTGCGAAAGCGACATGCCCGCGCCTTCCAGCGCCGCGCCATACTGCGCGCCCGTCGCCCGCGCCTCCTCCAGCAGTGATGTCTTGCGCCGCCGCTTGGCGACGTAGTCCGCGACCAGCGTCATCAGCCCGCGGCCCAGCACGCGCAACCGCTCGCGCTGCGCATCGTCCACCGTGGCGTACCAGTCCGCGTTTTGACTGCTGTGCACCTGACGCCGGATGCGCTTCGTCGCGAGGTCGCCGACGCCGCTGAATTGCTGCTTCTTGCCCCGTCCATCGACGATACCGCGCACGTCGCTCTCGGCGAACCGCCGATGGCCGCCTGGCGTGCGGAACGTCCGCACTTGACCAGCGTCCGCCCACCGCCGTAGCGTCGATTCATCGACGTTCAGCAGCCGACACGCCTGCCCCAGCGTCAGCCACTGATCCTGCGTTAACAGCGACGAAGGCGAAATCTCCCGTTCAGCGGTCATAGAAGTTCGTCAAATCTATGCAATCTCCAACACGTCATCGCACTGCACAGATTCTAACATGCGCCCCGGCACGGGCAACTACACCTTGACGCGCCGTTTTTCACCACAGAGGCACGGAGGCAAAGAGGTTTTTTGGGTGTGAGGATGTCGGCTACAGACGTTTATTCGAGCTTTTTCACCACACAGGCATGGTGAGCCTGCCCCGGTTTCCCGGAGTGAGTGCGCATGCGATGCCGTAGCCAAAATTGATCCTAGAAGCGAAGGCCAGAGGTGAGGTGCACGGTTGGCACCAAAGACCGTTCCAACACTCACGTCCGAGCCGCTCCCTCTCCACAGTCTGGATACAAGGAGTGGTCGAAGGCGGCCGTGAGGCACAGCGTTACGCCCGCCGTCCCGGAAATTACTACACTACCCGCATGAACGACGCGCTCACACGCAAGACCCAGGCCGATATGGTCATCGACCGCGCCGCGCAGCAGATGCGCTTGCTCCTGCAAGAAGCGGCGCTGGCGCTGCGACCGTTCCCGCCCTTCCCCGGCGCATTCTTCACCAACGCCGTCGAGGTGAATCTCGAAGGCGCGGAGCGCGCCGACCTCGGCTGCATCGTCGTCGGCGAAGACGGCGAGCTGTACGAACTTGAAGTCAAGATCGATTTCGCCGACGACGTCGTCGATATGGTCCAATCGCGCGACGAAACACTGAAGAAGCTCGACGACCTCCACCCGCGCGACTACATCGTGCTCGGCTACAACGCCCTCACGCAGCTGACGGAACTCCTTCTCGAAGCGACCGCCGAGGGCGCGTGATCGGCATCGCGCGCCTCGTCGCCGCATGCGCCGGCATCGCGATCGCCGCGAGCCTCGTCGCAATCGCGAACGTTCACGCCGCCACGCCGCCATCGATCGTCTCGATCACCGCGGATCCCGCGCGCGCAACCGTCGGCGACCAGATCACACTGACGATCACCGTCGATCACGACGCCGACACCACCGTCGAAGGCGCGGGCTTCGGCGCCGATGTCGGCGCATTCGAGATCGTCGCCGTCGCGCCGCCGCGCACCGAGCCGCGCGACGACGTATCGCGCACCACGATCGCCTACACGCTCGCCGCGTTCCGCACCGGCGACCTCACGATCCCGCCTCAATCGATCACCTATCGCGGCCCCAGCGGCAGCGGCACGCTTACCACCAGCGCCATCCCTGTCACCATCGTCTCGGTGCTATCGCCTCTCGACACCGAGCTACGCCCGCTGAAAGCCCAGATCGACCTCGGCGATCCCGCGCCGTCTCCGGTCGTCCCGACGCTGTTCATCGCCGCCTTCGCCGCGCTCACCGCCTTCGGCTACGTACTCGCCCGCCGGGCAGCCGGAATCGTCCCAGCGCCCGCGCGGGCTTCGCGCGTCGTCGTCGCACGACCATCAGCGCACGACATCGCGCGCACCGCGCTCGACGCCATCGCCGCAGCCGATCTCGCGGCCGACGCGCCCGAGTACTACGCCCGCATCGCCGCCACCGTTCGCACGTACCTCAGCGCCCGCTTCGATTTCCCCGCGTACGCCATGACCCGCCGCGAACTCGAGCGCAGCGCCACCACCAGCGGCATCGATCGCTGGCCCGCACGCATCATCGCCAACCTGCTGGAACAGTGCGAGGCTGTGGAGTTCGCCACCTTCCGCCCCGCCCCCGAGCGCCGCACCGCCGACCTCACCGCCGCCTCCGAGATCATCGAATTGACCACGCATGACCCAACGTCAACGCCACCCGAATCGCCAGCCGCTCCCGTGTAGAGACGGGGCTCGCCCGCCGGCCGTAACCCCAGATCCCTTCGTGTCCTTCGTGCCCTTAGTGGATCGTTCCCCGACGACCGAAGACCGCCGACCGGCACCCGGAATTGACATCCACGGCAGCCCCCTGATAGCCTTATGCCAACTTCCGCCCCATCGGGCGGATTCTTCTATTCGCGGAGTATGATGATCCTCCACACCATGGTGATGCCTCTGCCCCGGGAGAGCCGGGGCGCCCGCCTGGGATAACACACCCAGTACGTTCCCGTCGCCATCCGCGCGGGAGCCCGGTTCGGAGGTCATCATGCCGTACGCAAAAACCCTGCGCTGTCGAGAGTGCGGGCGCGAGTATCCGTTAGAACCCCTTCACGTCTGCGAGTTTTGCTTCGGCCCGCTCGAAGTCTCCTACGACTACGACGCGATGCACCGCAACATCACCCGCGAGACGATCGAGCGCGGCCCCCTCTCGGTCTGGCGCTATGCCGACTTCCTGCCGGCTGACCCGGCCTTCGCCGTCGATATCAATGCCGGATTCACGCCGCTCGTCCGCGCGAAGAACCTCGGCGAGCACCTCGGGCTCAAGAATCTCTACATCAAGAACGACTGCGCCAACCCGACGTGGTCGTTCAAAGACCGGGTCGTCACCGTCGCCGCCACGAAGGCGAAAGAGTTCGGCTTCACGACGCTCGCCTGTGCCTCGACGGGCAACCTCGCAAACAGCGTCGCCGCGCACGCCGCCAGCGCCGGGCTCGAAGCCTACGTCTTCATCCCCAGCGATCTCGAGCGCGGCAAGATCGTCGGCTCCGCTATCTACGGCCCGACGCTCGTCGCCGTCGATGGCAACTACGACGACGTCAACCGCCTCTGCTCGGAGCTGGCCGACAAGTACCCGTGGGCCTTCGTCAACATCAACATGCGCCCGTACTACGCCGAGGGCTCCAAGACGCTGGGCTACGAGGTCGCCGAGCAGCTCGGCTGGCGCGCCCCCGAGCACGTCGTCGCGCCGATGGCATCCGGCTCCCTCTACGTGAAGATCTGGAAGGGGCTGCAGGAGCTGGCGAAGCTCTGGCTCATCGACTCCGTGCAGACGAAGATGTCCGGCGCCCAGGCCCGCGGCTGCTCGCCCATCGTCACCGCATACGAGGCCGGCACGACCAACATTCGCCCCGTGCGCCCGAACACGATCGCCAAGTCGCTCGCCATCGGCAACCCCGCCGACGGCTACTACGCGCTCAAGGTCATGGAGGAGTCGGGCGGCCACGGCGTCGCCTCCGACGACGGCGAGATCGTCGCCGGCATCAAGCTGCTCGCCGAGAGCGAGGGTATCTTCGCCGAGACCGCCGGCGGCGTCGTCATCGCCGGCCTCAAGAAGCTGGCGCTCGAAGGCAAGATCGCCCCCGACGAACTGACCGTCGCCTTCATCACCGGCGGCGGCCTCAAGACCCAGGAAGCGATCGAAGACGCCGTCGAGATCCCGTTGCACATCGATCCGACCATGGCGTCGTTCGAGGAGA
>CAYWOO010000125.1:0-5329 GCA_964458665.1 uncultured Dehalococcoidia bacterium | reverse complement strand
GCAGGATGTCGGCGAACGCCGAACCCGACAGGCCTTCCACGAACGAGAAGCGATCGAGGATGCCGGCGTTCGACGGCGTCGTCGGCGGTTCGACGAAATCGTTGACCAGCAGGTCGACGGTGACGCCGAACCCGTCGTTCTTGTAGGTGGTCCAGTCGAAGCCGGAGGCACCGTCGAAATGGTCCTCGCCCTCGGAGCCGACGAAGATATCGTGGCCGCCTTCGCCGAGCATCTCGTCGAAGCCGCCGCCGCCGATCATGACATCGTGGCCGAAGACGTCATCGAGATTGACCAGGCTGAAATTGTCGCCCGGTGCGCCATCCTGGGTGCCGATCTCGATCCAGTCGTCACCCTCGTTGCCGAGTGACGGCAGGTTGGTCTTGGAGCCCAGGATAAAGTCGTTGCCTTGACCGCCGAAGGTTTCCGACTGGTCCTCGCCGGTGATGATGAAGTCATTGCCGTCGCCGCCGATGATCAGGTTGAAGCCCTGGCCGCCGTGGATGACGTCGTTGCCGACGCCGCCCTTGATGATGTCGTCGCCCATGTTGTCGGTGATGATGTCGTCACCGGCGCCGCCCTCGATCTGGTCGTTGCCGGCACCGCCCTCGATGGTGTCGTTGCCACCATCGCCCCAGAAGGTGTCGTCACCCTCGCTGCCGATCAGGATGTCGTCGCCGCTCGGGTTGGCCAAATTGCCCGGATCGGTGCCGCCGAGCACGACGTGGTCGGCGCCGGTGTAGCGCAGGTAATTGGTATCGACGCCTACCGTGGTGGCCGGGTTGTCGCGAATGACCAGCGGCAGCAGCGCGGTGCCGCCGACGGGATCAGCTTTGCCGTCGAGCCCGAGGCCCGTGTACTGCTTCGACGGATCGACCTCGAGAATCCAGGCCGGTGTCGTGAACACGTCGGCCGGCAGATGGGTGGCATCGGTGTTCGCCATGATCAGCTTGGCGAACGAGTTGTTCTCCATCTCGGTGAGGAAGTTGAGGCCGGCGAGGCGGCCGAGATAGTAGAACCGGTCACCGTTCTGCAGCGCTTCCAGCTGGGTCTCGAAGACGAAGTTGAAGGTCGAGCCGAGCAGGCCGCCGAACGGCATCTGCCGCTCCGCCAGGCCGCCGATCCACAGGTCGACGTTGCCCAGGCCGGTGTTGGTGACGCCGTCGAAGTCCGTGGTCTTGCCCGCGGCTCCATTCGCCCACGTGCCAGTGCTGCTCAGGAAGTCGAGGCGGTCGGTATAGGTGTTCGCGCCAATCGTCACACCGTCGAGATCGTTGCCGTCGCCCAACACCAGCAGCGTAGCTGCGATGCGCTTGTCGGCGAGCGTGAGGGCGCTGGTGATGGCCTCGTGCGTGCCGTAGGCGGCAATGAAGTTGATGATGGACTCGGGGTGCTTCAGGTTGTTGGCGAGGTCGACCCAGCAGGTGTAGGGCTTCAGCTGGGCATCACTGGTGCCGAGATAGAACTCGGCACGCGCCGCGTTAAGCGTCGGGATGCCGGTCTCGCGACCGCGCGCCAAATTGATGGTGGCGAGGTCGAGCGGCAGCCCGAGCAGGTTGTTGCGCAGCGCCTCGGTGATGAACTCGTCGATCTCGTTGCCGAGCTGACGGGTGGTGCCACGCACGATCGCGCCGGCGGCTTCGTCGGCGGTGAGGGTGCCGTCCAGATCGAACTGTAGCGGGTTGAGGAAGGCCTCGACCAGGCCGATCTCGCTCGACACGAAGTTGGGGTCGAACCGGCCGATCGTCTCGGTCAGCATCGAGTGGCCGAAGCGATAGACGGTATGCGCGAACTCGGCGACGATCGCCGGGTTGATCGTCGCATCGTACATCAGGAACAGGTCGATGTTCGGCTGGACCTTGCGGGCGAACTCCTCGAACACCAGGTGCTGGTACTGCATCTCGGTGGCGAACTTCGCCGCCTGGAACAGACGCTCGCCGTCCCACTCGAGGGCCTGGACCCCGTCGCTCTGGTCGGCGCCGGCGACGAGCCACGATGCAATGAAGGTCGGATCGGCACTGGCGAGCACCGTCGCCTTGATCTCGTCGACCTGCCGATTGTGCTCGGAATGGAAAATGTGGTGGACGGTGGTCAGCGCGATGTTCTCGTTGACGCGGCCGTCGCCGGCCATGAAGTGCGAGTCGAGCAGCTCGTCGTCGTATTCGCCGGGCGCCAGCTGCACATCGATCGGATCGACCGTGTCGTTTGCGTCGGCCACCTTCCCGGCCGGATTGGCGTTGTGCGCGATGTCGATGATGAACGCGTGGCCGGTGGCGATGGCCGTCGATGCCAGCACCGGCGTCGTCAGATTGCCTTCGCTGAGAACCGGCGGCGGTCCCGCGCTGGTGATCAGCTGCGGCAGGCCATCGGTGCCCGGAATGATATTGCCGTAGGGATCGGTGTAGACCAGCGGCACGCGGCCGACGTCGGCGTCGGTCAGCTCGATGCCCAGGATGGTGAGTGCCTGCAGCTTGACATCGGCCCAGGTGGCCATGCCGCCATTCGCGCCCTGGATCAGCTCTCCGGTGGCGACCGGATCACCGGCGGCGTTCAGCACGTACTCACGCAGGAACACCTGGTGCGATGGGTGAGACGTATACGTTTGGTTCTGATCGACGAACGGTGTCGTGTGGTTGAGCGCGGCGCCATTCGCGTCCTTCACCGTACGCTCGATGATCATGACAGGCGGTGCGTCGGGGTGCTCGATGAAGATCGGATCATCCGCCGCCAGCGGGATGATCACCATCTCGGTGGTGCGCTGGATGAAGTCGAGGCCGTGATCGAAGAACTGGCCGAAGAAGGTGAACCAGGTGTTGAAGCCGGCCGACAGGCCCGCGTCGGGCGCCGTGTTCGGGATGGCCAAGGTGACGCCCGCCGGGATGGCAATGTTGCTCAAGTCCAACAGCGTGCCGGTGGCGTAAGGCAAACCGGTTACCGGGTCGATCTGCGTGCCGTCGGCGAGGACGCCGAAGCCACCAGCGACAAACGCCTCGACGGCGGCCGGGTTGGTGATGGTCTGGTCGACGATCAGATTGGAGATCGTGCGTGGCTCCGAGTCGAGCACTGTAGTGAACGGGACGTCGTAGGCGGGCCGGAAGAACGGATCCAGCAGCGTCGGAAATGGCTGATCCGCCGCGCCGAAGTACTGCTGGCCTGGCACCAAGTTGTTGAATGACCCGTCGACCGTTCGCAGCCCCAGCATGGCCAGCTCGTTCGGCAGCAGGCTGGCAAGGTCCGCGCCGGCGGCGTGCGCCTCCGCGATCATGATCTGCTGAAGGACGAACTCGAGATCGGACCTGATCAACTGTGCCATAGGTTCCTCCTGCGGACGCTACCCAAGCCGCTGCGGAATGATTGAGCGCGAGGGAATTGCCCCGATGCTCTGGTTTATGAATAGAGGTAAGCTTCGCCGGCCGATACGGGACCTAGGTCCCTTTGCTCGGGATTAAGGTCCTTACGACCGCGCCGAGGTGCGAGCCCGCCGTGGGAATCAGGACAGAGGGTGACTGCAGCGTTGGTGGGACGATCGACAACTTTGGGCCGCTTTCTGACAAACGGTATGACAGCCTCTCGTAGCTTGGTCCCCATCAGCACGGCAAACTGAGAGGTGACGCTCTTGCGCGATCCAATGAGTGGTGGTGCACTCGTGGCGATTGATCTGCTCACTGAGCGCCCTCGTTTGAGGAGGGCACACCGGTGGCGAACATTTGCCGGAAGACAGGGATCAGCCAAGCGACGTATTTCAACTGGAAGAAGAAGTACGCCGGCATGCCGAGAGAGATGAAGCGGTTGCGGGAGCTCGAGGAGAGAACGATCGCCCGAAGCGGGTCGTTGCCGACCTGTCGCTCGACAAAGAGATGCTTCACGACGTTATCACGCGAAAGGTCTGAGGCCTGCCCGCAAGTGCAAGCTAGAGCAGATTCTGATCATACGGCATCGTATCCGGCAGCGGCGAGATAGTTGCTGCATTCGTCAGCGGTGAGCAGCGGCAAGGCGTCGGCGATCGCGCGCCAGAGGTCCTCGAGGGTGCGGGCGGCAGCTTTTTTCAGCAGTGCCTTGAGCTTGGAGAAGGCCATCTCGATCGGGTTGAGGTCGGGGGAATAGGGCGGCAGGTAGCGAAGCTCGGCACCGACCTGCTCGATGGCGTTGCGGATCGGCTCGGGCTTGTGCGCGGGCAGATTGTCCATCACGACGATGTCACCGGGCTTCAGCGTCGGCGCCAGTACCTGCTCGACGTAGGCCAGGAACGCAGCGCCATCCATTGCGCCATCGAGGACCATCGGCGCGGTCATTCCGCTTTGCCTCAGCCCGCCAACGAATGTCGTCGTCTTCCAGTGGCCATGCGGGACGCTGGCGATGCAGCGCGTGCGGCGACGCGAGCGGCCGTGCAGCCGGCCCATCTTGGTCGAAGCGCCGGTTTCGTCGATGAAGACAAGGCGTGCCGGATCGAGATCAGGCTGCGCGGTGCGCCAGGCCTGCCTTGCGCTCGCCACGTCCGCCCGCTCCTGCTCGCTGGCGTGCGCGGTTTTTTTTGAATGTCTGGGCGTGGCGATCGAGACAACGCCAGATCGTGCTCTGCGCAAAACGCTCCCCGTGCTTGCGTTCCAGGTGCTCGGCGATCTCGGCCACAGTGATGTCCACCGTGGCCGAGATCAGCGCCAGGATCTCCTCGGCGTAAGCCTCGATCCGTCCCGAGCGCTTGTCGCCACCTTGTGGGCGCGGCGCGCAACTTCCCGTTTCGCGCCAACGGCGCATCCACTTCACCACCGTCGAGGGCGCCAACCTGAACCGATCGGCCACGGCCCGGCAGCTCATACCGGTGGCAACTGCCTCCACGGCACGGGAGCGAAGATCGCTGGACAGAGGTTTGGTCATGCGGGCTGGCCTCCTCCACCAGCCCGCATCATGAATTACTGTTCGAGCCGAATGGGAATCCCCGCCGATTCCGTCAGGTGGGAAATTGCTCTAGTGGACGAGATGCGCTGTGGAACGGCTTAGACTTTTGACCCCTCAGAGGTCCATTGAGTCAATAGCTTGCCGCGCCGATCGGCGTCCAAATAGCATGCCGCTTCACAGTCTCACCTGATTGTCGCGCGTCACAGCGCACTCCTTCGGCCTACCGACCGTCACCCGAATGGGCCGAGACCCGCGATTCTTGACGGAGCTTGCCTCCGGCAAGACGCGGGGCTCGGTCGCGCTGGCCGTGGGGCCAGCGATAGGGCGGGACGCCGGGCCGCAGCCCGGCGGAGGCCCCAAAGCCTTCCTCAACTCGTTCGACTTATCGCGACAATCCAAGGTCCCGAACTGGTCCTCGCGCGAGCGCCATCGTGAT
>CAYWOO010000124.1:0-15678 GCA_964458665.1 uncultured Dehalococcoidia bacterium | reverse complement strand
ACGGCCAGGGCGTGTTCAACGGGCGCGTCGTCGTACGCCCGGGCGCGGCCGGTAGCGACGCCGCCCAGACGAACAAGAACCTGCTCCTCTCCGACCACGCCGAGGTCGACACCCGGCCTCGGCTGGAGATCCTCGCCGACGACGTGAAATGCACCCACGGCGCCACGGTGGGCCGACTCGACGAGGACGCCGTGTTCTACCTGCGTTCCCGTGGGGTTCCCCACCTGGCGGCGCGGGGCCTGCTCATCTACGCGTTCGTGAACGAGATGGTGGAGCGACTTCGCCCGGAGCCGCTCCGCTCCCAGGTGGCCAAGCTCGTCGCCCACCGGCTCGCGACGGGCGACGACGAGGTGCGGACATGACCGCCGTACAGACAGGCATTCTCGACCCGGGTCCCCTCCACCCCGCGGACGCCGCGCACAAGCCTGTTCGCCTCGACGTCGAACGCGTGCGCCAGGAGTTCCCCATCCTCCGGGAGACGCCCTACGGCAAGCCCCTCGTCTACCTCGACAGCGCCGCTACCAGCCAGAAGCCCCAGGCCGTGATCGACGCGATCTCGGGGTTCTACTCAAGGGACAACGCGAATGTGCACCGGGGCGTGCACTACCTCTCCGAGCGGGCAACCGAGGCCTACGAGGGCGCCCGAGCCAAGGTCCAGGGCTTCCTCAACGCCGCCCACGCCTCCGAGATCGTCTTCACCCGCGGCACCACCGAGGCCATCAACCTGGTGGCCCAGACCTACGCCAGGACCCATCTCGACGTGGACGACGAGGTGCTCATCACCGCGATGGAGCACCACTCCAACATCGTCCCCTGGCAGATGGTCTGTGCGGAGCGGGGCGCCCGTCTTCGGGTCGCGCCCGTCAACGACGCCGGCGAGCTGTTGCTCGACGAGTTCGAACGCCTCGTCGGGCCGAGGACCAAGCTCGTGGCCGTCACCCACGTCTCCAACGTGCTCGGCACGGTCAACCCGATCCGGCGCATCACCGAGATCGCCCACGCCCAAGGTGCTTGCGTGCTGGTCGACGGCGCCCAGGCCGCCCCGCACCTCGACATCGACGTACAAGCCCTGGGCTGTGACTTCTATGCGCTGTCGGGCCACAAGATGTACGGCCCCACCGGCATCGGTGTGCTCTGGGGTCGCAGCGAGATGCTCGAGGAGATGCCCCCCTACCAGGGAGGCGGCGACATGATCGCGTCGGTCAGCTTCGAAAAGACCGTCTACAACACGATCCCCTACAAGTTCGAGGCGGGCACCCCGAACCTGGCCGGCGCGGTGGGCCTGGGGGCGGCCATCGACTTCCTGGGCGGCCTGGGACGCGTGGCGCTCGCCGCCCACGAACACGACGTCTTGGCCTACGCCATGCGGGCGCTGTCTGCGCTCCCGGGCCTCCGCCTCATCGGTACGGCCCCGGCCAAGGCCAGCGTCTTGTCCTTCGTCCTCGACGGCGTGCACCCCCACGACATCGGCACCATCCTCGACCGCCAGGGCGTCGCCATCCGCACCGGCCATCACTGCGCCCAGCCGTTGCTCGCCCGCTTGGGTGTGGCCGCCACCGCCCGCGCGTCGCTGGCCTGCTACAGCACCCGCCAGGACATCGACGCGCTGGTGGCCGGCCTCGGCACGGTCACGGAGACCTTCCGGTGAGCGACCTCGGAGACCTCTACCAGGAAGTGATCCTGGATCACGGCCGCCAGCCCCGGAACTTCGGTGAGCTCGAGGGCGCCACCGGGACAGCCGAGGGTTTCAATCCGCTGTGCGGCGACCAGCTCACGCTCTACGTGAAGCTCGCCGATGGCCGCATCGCCGACATCGCGTTCCAGGGCGCCGGATGCGCCATCTCCCAAGCCTCGGCGTCTCTGATGACCACGGCGCTCAAGGGCAAGGGCCAAGACGAGGCCCTCGACCTGTTCGACCGGGTGCACGCCATGCTGACCGAAGGCCCCAACGCCAACGTGCAGCCGGAGGAGGTGGGCAAGCTCGCCGTGCTCTCCGGGGTCTGGGAGTTCCCGATGCGGGTCAAGTGCGCCTCCCTCGCCTGGCACACGCTGCGCAGCGCCCTCGAAGCCGACGGCGCCCGGGTCTCGACGGAGTAAGTGACCATGGGCCCAGACCGACACATACCGATCGCGCTCGAGCAGGACTGCGAGGCAACCTTGATCCCGGGTGGGGACAAGGTGACACTCCGGCGAGGCGAGAGCGTGGTGGTGACCCAGGCCCTCGGCGGCAGCTTCACCGTCCAGACCGAGCAGGGTTACCTCGTCCGCATCGGCGCCCAGGACGCCCCCGCGCTCGGCCTCGACGGCGCCGTGGTCAACGAAGGACCCGCGGATTCCGGACCCTTCGAGCTCCAGAAGGTGATCGAGCAGCTCAAGACCGTCTTCGACCCCGAGATCCCGGTCAATGTGGTGGATCTCGGGCTGATCTACGCCTGCGACGCCCAGCCGCTCGCCGACGGCGGCCACCGGATCGAGATCAAGATGTCCATGACCGCCCCCGGCTGCGGGATGGGCGACGTGCTCAAAGACGACGCCCTCGCCAGGGTGCGATCGGTGCCCGGCGTCAGCGACGTCGACGTCGAGCTGGTCTGGGACCCGCCCTGGGACCCGAGCCGAATGTCCGACGCTGCCCGCCTGCAGCTCGGCATGTTGTGACGGGGCGACGCCCAGTCCGTTTGATGAGAACCGAACCGAAGGAGAACACAACGCCATGAAGGTCTGGATCGATCAGGATCTGTGCACGGGCGACGGCCTGTGCGAGGAGATCGCGCCCGACGTGTTCACCCTCCTCGACGACGGCCTGGCCTACGTCAAGGACGGCGACAAGGTCTTCGCCGCCGCCAAGGGCAACCCCGAGGGTGCCGAGGGGATGGCCAACGTCCCCGCCGGCCAGGAAGAGGCGACCATCGAGTCGGCCGAGGAATGCCCCGGCGAGTGCATCTTCATCGAGGTGGACGGATGAGTCCGGTGCGAGATGAGCACCCCGAGGAGGAAGCGATCGCAGCCAATGAGCAGCACGACCTCGCCTGATCAGGACAAGCTGCCCGGCATCCGGCACATCGTCGCGGTGGGCAGCGGGAAGGGCGGCGTCGGCAAGTCGACCGTCGCCGTGAATCTCGCGCTCGCGCTCCGCCACGTCGGCGGCCGGGTGGGGCTCGTCGACGCCGACGTCCTCGGGCCCAGCATCCCGGGCATGCTGGGACTGCCCACCGACCAGCCTCCCGAGGCGACCCCCGACGGCAGGATCGTCCCCGCGGACCGCCACGGCCTCAAGGCGGTGTCGATGGGGCTGCTCCGCGGTGACGACAACCCGGCCATCCTGCGGGGCCCGATGGTGAGCAAGTACCTGCAGATGTTCGTCGGCGGCGTGGACTGGGGTGAGCTGGACTACCTGATCCTCGACCTCCCGCCCGGGACGGGCGACACCCAGCTGACGTTGGCCCAGAGCCTCCCCCTGTCGGGTGTGGTCATCGTCACGACGCCCCAGGACGTGAGCCTCAAGATCGCCCGCCGAGGGTTGCGGATGTTCGAGACGGTGCACGTCCCGATCCTCGGCATCATCGAGAACATGAGCACGTTCACCTGCCCGCACTGCGGGCAGGGCACCGACGTGTTCCGTAGCGGCGGCGGCGAACGGATGAGCCGTCAGATCGGCGTTCCGTTCCTCGGGTCGCTCCCCCTCGACGCCGACATCGTCACCGGCGGCGACGAAGGCCACCCGATCTTCCTCGACAAGCCCCACTCGGTGTCGGCCCAGACCTACCTGGCGATCGCCACCGAGCTCGTCGGCCGGCTCGAAGGGCTACCGACGACCGCGCTGAGGCCGTTCTCGTGGACGTGGCACACCAACGAGGGCGAGCCGGCCTGGGTGGAGACCGCCGCCCACCCATCGGGTTCTCGGACCACCCCGATCGGCTTCCACCGGCGAGATGCGCGCACGCTGTCGGTGCTCTGGGAGGACGGCCACCGTGACGACTTCGACGTGCGCGACCTGCGGCTCGCCTGTCATTGCGCGCTGTGCATCGAGGAGATGAGCGGCCGACCGGTCCTGGACCCGGCGAGCGTCCGACCAGACGTAGCTCCACGGACGATCATCAGTGTCGGCAACTACGCCATCACCGTGAACTGGAGCGACGGCCACAGCACCGGGATCTACTCATTCGAGTACCTGCGGGTCCTGGGCGAGCGCGACACGGCCAAGGTCGTGGAAGATGTCTGAGGTCCTGCCCGTCGATCCGACCATCGCGATTCGCGCCGAGACGTCGCTGGCCGACCCCGGCACGTGCAAGTTCACGCTGAGCAGGGCGGTGCGTTCTGGCGGGCCGTTCTTCTTCAAGAACAGGGAACGGGCCGCGGGATCGCCCCTCGCCGAGCAGCTTTTCGCGCTTGTCGGTGTCGCCCACGTGCTCGTCGCCGACAACGTGGTCACCGTCGGCAAGGAGGCGAGCGCCTCGTGGTCCGAGCTGAAGTCGGCGATCGGAGCCGCCATCCGGACCCAGCTGCTCACGGGAACGCCGGGCATCCTCGACCTCAGCCCGGCTATGGCCGGGCCCCCCGTCGACCTCAGCGGCGACGTGGCCCAGCGGATCGTGCAGGTCCTCGAGCAGCAGATCAACCCATCCATTGCAGCCCACGGCGGCCACGCCGACCTCGTAGCGGTGGAGGACGACGCTGCCTATCTCCGCTTGAGCGGAGGCTGCGCGGGATGTGGGATGGCGGCGGTGACCTTGAGCCAGGGGATCGAAGTGGCCCTCCGCGAGTCGGTCCCCGAGATCACTCGAGTGATCGACGTCACCGACCACGCCGCGGGCACCAACCCGTACTACGAGAAGGCCAAGAAGTAGATGAGGAGAACGTGATGTCCACCACCGTTGTGGCCGAGAAAGCCGTGCGCAACGTCCTGCTCGGGGTGATCGACCCGGAGCTGGGCGACAACATCGTCGACCTGGGCATGGTGCAGGTCATCGAGGTCGACCCGCGCAGCGGCGACGTGGACGTCACCATCGCCCTGACCACGGCCGGCTGCCCGTTGCGAGCCCAGATCATGAAAGACATCAAGTTGCGCGTGGCCGGCCTGCCCGGTGTCGCCGAGGTGCGGGTCCACTTCGGGGAGATGACCACAGAACAGAAGAAGAACGTCATGGCCCGGGCCCGGTTCAAGGCGCGCGACAAGGCGCTCCACACCGATATCCCGGCCACCACCCGGATCGTTGCGATCGCCTCGGGCAAGGGCGGGGTGGGCAAGTCGTCGATCACGGCCAACCTGGCCGCGCAGCTGGCGCTGCGTGGCCTGACGGTCGGTGTGCTCGACGCCGACATCGGCGGGTTCTCCATCCCGCGCATGCTGGGCGTCGAGGGCCGGGTCCAAGGGGTGAAGGACGAGGCCGGCCGAGCCCGGTTCGTCCCGTTGGAGAAGCCCGTTGGCCCGGGCCTGCTCAAGGTGGTGTCGATGGGCTCGATCGAGGGGACCGGTGAGGACGAGGCCATCATGTGGCGCGGCTTCATGCTCAACCGGGCTGTGCAGCACTTCCTCGAAGACGTGCTCTGGGGCGACATGCACTACCTGTTGATCGACATGCCTCCGGGCACCGCAGACATCCAGATGGGCCTGGCCCGGATGATGCCCCGGACCGAGATGGTGATCGTCACCACCCCGACGCTGGCCGCCCAGCAGGTGGCGGCCCGGGCGGCCGACATGGCCCGCAAGGGCTACCTGAGGGTGGCGGGGGTTATCGAGAACATGAGCGCGTCGGTGGCTCCCGACGGCACCCGGTATGCCGTGTTCGGCTCGGGCGGGGGCGAGCGGCTGGCCGAACAGCTCGGCGTGCCCCTGCTCGGATCGATCCCGCTCGACCCGGCTGTGGCCGCCGGGGGAGACGCCGGTGAGCCGGCCGTGATCGCCGCTCCGCACACTCCGGCAGCCCACGCGTTCGCGGCCCTGGCCGAACGCATCGTCACCGAAGCCATCCCGCTCGTCGAGATGGTCGCCTGCACCGCCCGCCAGTTTTTCAAATCCATCGGTCACCTGACCCCCATGCCACAGCACAGGCCCACGACGACTACCTCGACCCCACACATCGAATCCGACCTATCGAATCCGACACATTGAAACAACGACAAGGAGCCCTTTCGCGATGAGCACCACCGCCTTCACGACCACACCCGTAATCACCCTCACCGACAATGCCGCAGCCAAAGTCGCCGAACTGATCGCCCAGGAGGGCGACGACCAGCTCGCCCTACGCGTCGCCGTCAAGGCCGGGGGGTGCTCAGGGATGTCCTACGAGATGTTCTTCGACACTGACACCGACCCCGAGGACCACGTGGCCATCTTCGGCACGGCCACGGTGAGAGTCGACGCGGCCAGCGCCCCCCACATCGCCGGGGCCACCCTCGACTACAACGACGGCCTCCAGGGCGCCGGCTTCAAGATCGAGAACCCCCAGGCCCAGCGCTCCTGTGGCTGCGGACAGTCCTTCTCCTAGCCATGCCACAGCCAGTGGCACTCAGGATCAGCCCATTGAGCCCGTTGGACACGTTGGGTCGGCCCGTCCGGGACCTTCGTATCTCGGTCACTGATCGGTGCAACTTCCGTTGCACATACTGCATGCCCAAGGAGATCTTCAACCGCGAGCACGAGTTCCTGGCCCGGGGTGCGCTGCTCAGCTTCGAGGAGATCGACCGGGTGGCCCGCTCCTTCGTACGCCACGGGGTCCGCAAGCTGCGCCTCACCGGGGGGGAGCCGCTGCTCCGCAACGGGATCGAGGACCTCGTCGCCCGTCTGGCCCTCATCCCCGATGTCGAGGACCTCACGCTCACCACCAACGGCGCCTTGCTGGGCCGCAAAGCCCGGGACCTGGCGGCGGCCGGGCTCCGCCGGGTCACGGTCAGTCTCGACTCGATGGACGACACCGTGTTCATGGCCATGAACGACGTCGGCTT
Organism: uncultured Dehalococcoidia bacterium; assembly: GCA_964458665.1. Taxonomy (GTDB): domain Bacteria; phylum Chloroflexota; class Dehalococcoidia; order DSTF01; family JACRBR01; genus JANXYW01. The sequence goes on along the minus strand of CAYWOO010000124.1, from coordinate 8,736 downwards.
CGGCGTGCAGGGGGTGCTTGACGGGATCGCCGCCGCCTCCGACGCCGGGCTCACCCCCATCAAGATCAACATGGTGGTGCAACGCGGCGTCAACGACGGCTCGATCCTCGACATGGCCCGGCATTTCAAAGGCTCGGGGCACATCCTCCGGTTCATCGAGTACATGGACGTCGGCACCACCAACGGCTGGCGACTCGACGACGTGGTCCCGGCCCGGGACATCGTCGAGATGCTGGACCGGGAGTTCGGGATCGAGCCGGTTGGCACTTCCTACCGGGGCGAAGTGGCGCAACGGTGGCGTTACCGAGACGGGACCGGGGAGGTGGGCGTCATCGCCTCGGTCACCCAACCGTTCTGTGGTGATTGCACCCGGGCTCGCGTCTCAGCCGAGGGTGTCGTCTACACCTGTCTGTTCGCTACTCGCGGGACCGACCTGCGCCAGGTCCTGCGGGCGGGTGCGAGCGACGAGATGCTCGACGCCGTGACGTCCGGGCTTTGGACGAACCGTGCCGACCGGTACTCCGAGACCAGGTCGTCACAGACCGCAGGTCTCCACAAGGTCGAGATGAGCCACCTCGGTGGCTGACCCGTGAGACCCGCCGAGAAGAAGGGCGCCACGACCGGCACCGCTGTCTCCAAGGTGGAGGAGACCAAGGCCGCCAGCACCCAGCTGCGGGTCCCCATCGGCGAGGAGCTCCCGGGGTGGCGGCCGGGGAGTGGTCGTCGTGCCACGGCGGCAATCTACGGCCCCGGCGCAAATGGGTGACCGATCGGCAGTGCACGCGATCGCGCGCAGACGCACACGTGGCACCGGTGCTACTCGAACCACAATGATAGTGTTGTGGTGTGCTTCCGGAGTTCGATCCGACGACCGGCCGGCTTCCGCCGGGCGAGCACGTCGCGTCATGGGACGAGGTTCTCGACCGGTTCGGATGGACCGAGCGTCGTCGCCGTCTCTTGGATGGACTGGCCGAGGCGATCGAGATGTTGAGTACCGCCGGGTGTCGTCGGGTGTGGGTGAACGGGAGCTTTGTGACCGCCAAGGACGAGCCCGGCGACTTCGACGCGTGCTAGGACACCGACGGCGTCGATCTCGACGTGCTCGATCCGGTGCTCTTGGACCTCTCCGAGCGTCGCCGAGCGCAGAAGGAACGGTTCGGTGGCGAGTTGTTCCCGAACGTGATCGAGACACAGTCGGGTCTGTCGTTTGCCGAGTTCTTCCAGAACGAGCGTGACACCGGCCGCAAGGGAATCGTCGTCATCGACCTCCAGAAAGGAGCCTCACCATGATCACCAATGAAGTGCAGTACCGAGCGACCAAGGGACATCTCGAGCGATTCGAGGCCGCCGCCACCAACATCGAGGCGCGCCCGGGCAAACGCTCCCGGTTGGAGCGACTCGAGCTCGATGCCCTACGAGCCCAAGCCGACGACCTGCGTGCCGAACTGGGCGAGTTCGACCTCCTGAGGCAGGGAGCGGTGTCGACGTTCGACGCACCGTCATTGGAGGAGCTCTCGACCGTGCTCGTGAAGGCCCGGATCTCGAGGGGATGGACCCAGCGCCAGCTCGCGGAGGCGCTCGGGATGGCCGAGCAGCAGATCCAACGTTACGAGGCCAACGACTACCGCTCGGCGAGCCTCGCTCGCCTGTGCGACATCGCCAACGTGCTGGGCGTCACCGTCGCCCAGCACGGTGAACTCAAGCACTCCGCAGCGTGACAGCAGCACCTCCGCCAGGGGCTCCCGGACGGGCGCTTCGGTCGGTCCTCGCCACCGACGGAGTTAACACGGAGGTAACAGCACAACCGTACGCAGGGGGGAGCAAGGGGGAGCAGAGGGGAGAACTGCGCTGCCCGAAAACCGCTCCTGGCCTGGGCGATCGCACGAAACCGCATGTCTGCGTGGGTTACCACGGAATTGGCCCAATGTGCTCATAACCCGAAGGTCGTTGTGAAAACGAATTGTCGGAATGTTGGCCCGGGCGACGATGCGCTCGAATGTCTGGGAGATGGCGTGCGGGTGGATCGGTCCACCGTCAGCGGCGGTGAAGACCCAGCCGTGGCGCGTCGGCGACGAGAGCGACGTTGCGTGACACGAGCCCTTTACGGACCGCGTCGGCGAGAGCACCCCGGATGATGAGATGTACCTCGAGCACGGTCTTGGGTGCGAGCGGCTTGTGACCGTCGGTGGGGTGCAGCATGCGGTCGTACAACGATTCGAGGTGCTCGGGCCGCAGACGACGAATCGGTGTCCGGCCGAGCGTGGGGAGGATGTGGCGGTCGATCTTGCGGCGGTAGCCGTCCCAGGTGCTGGTGGCGACGACGAGTCGTTTGCCGGGCAGCCATCGTGTGGTGAGGTAGGCGCCGAAACTGAGGGCCCGGACGTCGTCGTTGCGGCCGTTGACGTCGGCGGCGAGTCGTGACGCGAGGTTCTCGGCGTCGGCCCGGTCGGTGCCGGCGGGGTGCCAGATTCGCCGTTCGCGTCCGGTGACGGGATCGAGCCCGTCGTAGATGACGGCGTAGAACCGGTTGCCCTTCTTGGCGACGTAGCCCTTCATGGTGCTCCTCCTTGTCGGGTCGCGATGATCGAGACCCGGTAGAAGGATCGGTAGAAGCATCTCATCGATCCAAAGGCACTGGTTGCTTCGAGCACTCGACCGGATGTCCCTGCCCGAGTTGAGATCTCGCCGCGGGCCCTGTGGCTACCGGCCGAACGTCGGGGACCGGTACCGGTGCCGGTGCACCGCGGCTACGAGTTCCCTGTCCCCGAAGTACCGGTGCCGGCGTTGAGCGAGGCCCTCGCGGAGAAGCTCGCCGCGTGGCGTAGGCGCCGCAAGATGCGCGACCTGTACGACCTTTTCTGGTTCGGTCAAGGCGTTCTCGACGAGCCTCTCGTTCGGCGGCTGCTCGTACTCAAGGTCTGGCATGACGTCGTTGTCGACGGACTCGGTATGGGACCGTTCGATCCGAACGTGATCGTCGACGAGGTCGACGTCAGCCTGCTCCCCAACGAAGAGATAGGCCTCCTCACCCAACCGGTCGAACCGGCCCGATGGCTCGCCGTCGTCCGCGACCGCTACCGGTTCGTCGTCCACCTCGACGATGTCGAACAACAAGTCGCGCGCTGCAACCCTGGCGACCGCTACCGGACGACACAGCTGATCGCCGCGCTCACCGAACCGTCGGCGTGACCACCCGCTCAGCACGTCCTCTGCTCCGCTCCGCCAACCTGGATTGGATCTGTTGCGACGCCGAGCTCGGTTACGGGAGGCGGCTGATGACCGTGGCGCGGGCCGGAGCAGCCAGCAGATCGACTAGAGGTGCATAGGCGCCCGTTGCTGCGGCTTGCTGCATGTGCACGTCGCGCGCCTCGGCCGACTCCCAATCGGCGATCTCGCCCAGGACGTCGGGGTTTTCGAGCACCTCGTAGCGCGTGCTTCCACGGAAGCCGTGCTGGCTTGGTCCCTCGTTCGCGATGATTCGCTCGAGCAGACTGCTGAGCTCGGCCCGCCGACCAGGTTTGGCCTGCAGCTCGACGATCACCTTGATGGCCATGTCGCCCTCTCCATCATCCCCCATGCACGCTTGCGACGCTCGTCCGCACCCGCTCGTGTCAGTCGAACGACTCTGCCCACAGCCCCTCTTGATGGTGGTTCGCGAGCAGGTGAGCTGACTATGCGGCAGGGCCGGCAGGCACGACGCCGATCTGCTGCATGAGCGACAGCATGTCTGCGACGCCCCAGTGCTCGCAGACGAGGCCCGCGTCGTCGAACCTCATGATGTCGATCAGCTGTATCTCGACACGCACACCCTTCGGCGGCACGCCCATGAACTCGCCTTGGTGCGTTGCCGTGAGCTTCACTCGAGCCACGGTCTTGTCCTCGCTGGCGATCAGATCCTCGACGTCCATCCGCATGTCGGGAAATGCGGCCAGCAGGATTCGAAAGAACTCGAGCGTCCCCTCCTTGGTGGGAGGCAACAGACCCGGCGCGTCGTCGTGCTCGATGAAGTCATCTGCGACCAACTCGCCGAACCCGGCGATGTCTCCGGCACTGATCCGCTCGTAGGCGCTCCGCATCGTCATGGCGTGGTTCACAGTCGCCCTCCCTGTTCTGGGCCCCAGGTGCCGATCGTAATCCACGGCTCGGATCGCAGCGACAGGGCATCGTGTGGGTCGCCCAGTATCGACTGGTCGGCGATCTCGGCACGCGTCGGTCGAGCACAGCGCCCGATCTGCGGGGCCGGCCAGCTACGCGATCCGCACCCGAACCTGGGTACAGATCGCGTCGTACCGAACTCCACGACACGAACAGCAGGAGGAGGAATGACACGACGAGCACGTAGGTCGGCGAGCGTGGCTTTGCCGTCGAGCTGGATCCGTTTGAAGAGCGCTCGGGCTTCTGTGCTGTCGACGCGGTGGTGGGGTGCGATCGACACGATGGTGGCGTCGCGGTCACGGCCGACGATCTCGGTTGCCGCGGGGTCGGTGGCGGTGAGGATGGCGACTCCGGCGACGTCGAGGTGCAGGGGTTGTGCTCGTAGCAGGGCGGGAAGGTCGGTGATGGCCGACCTACCCCGACGCCACGGCCCCTACTACCAGTGGAGCCGATCCGACCATCGGTCGGCAAAGAACCCGCCCGACCGGACAACGGCACTAACCATCTAGCGCTCACCTCGTGCGGCAGCCTTCAGCCGCTGGCGGGCCCCGACCGATTCGGCGACCGGCACCAGGCGGCTTGCCTTGCCCAGCCCGCGAGGTGGCATGTTGCCGTAGATCGCCTCGAACTCGCCTTCGCGGACGAGGAACGTCTCGTGCCAGATCCCGGTGCGCCCGTCGCCGACACGCTTCCAGAAGTTGCGCCAGGGCTGGAGGTGCGGATCGTCCTTGTCCTTGGCGAACGCCTCGAGCTGCTCGAACGAGCGCCAGTACTGCACATTGGCGAGTCCCAACGTCTGGTACCCCAGCAGTCCCTTTTCGGGGTGCTCCGTGAGGTACTTCAGCATGTGGTTCATGCCGCGCCGCCCGCCGAGATCGCCGATCGACTTGAACAGCTTCCATTTCGTGTTGACTCGGGCACCGATGATGAACACGACGAAGTCGCCTTCGATCTCCGCGGTCCAACGCCCTTGCTTGATGTCGGCCATGACTCCCCTTTGTCCGTTGAACATCGCTTTGGGAAATCATCGCGCGCCGAGATCTCTGGCGCTGCAGGTGTGGACCACTCCGGTTCACCATGACTTTGACGTCACCCTGCAAACGAGGCGCAGGTTCGATGTAATCGTTGATCACTCGCGTGCTCAGCGTCGCCGCGCTGTTCGATGTCGGCATCCGGCGACGCGGTTGGGCTCGGCTGTGGTGTCTTGTCCTTGGGTGCGAAGTTGAACGAACGGCTCCGATTCGCCAGCCCCGTCGTCGACGGCATCGCCCTGGCGTTCATCGTAGGTGTTCTATTCTCTGTGCTCGCCGTGCGGGCGCTGTTGCGCTGACTGATCGCATCAGTGCCACCCTGGCATGGTCGAGAACCGGGGCACCGCAGTAGACGACGTCGTCGTGGATGTCGCGAAGCGCTGGTCGTTCTCGTCGCCGAAGAACCTGGCGGTCATCGTGAGTTACGCGACCAGCCGAAGAGATACAGCACCTGCTGTATTACAGCAGTGGCTGAACTATGATCGCCATGTGGCCACAGATCTCCGATTCGATGCCCAACTCGACACGCTCGGTCGTGTCGGCACCGCGATGGCCGATGGTGTGCGTCGACAGATCCTGGTTCGGCTCATCGACGGTTCGGCCTATCCGGCCGAGCTCGCCGATGAGCTGGGTGAGAGCCGTGCCAACATCTCGAACCACCTCGCCTGCCTGCGCGGCTGCGGTCTAGTACGGGCAACACGCGAAGGCCGTCAGATGCGATACGACCTGACCGACCGCAAGCTGGCGCAAGCGCTGAAGTTGTTGGGTGAGATCACTCTGGCCGTCGAAGCTGGCCATGCCGATCTGGACGGTCGGTCATGAGCGGCGAACACGGTCACGATCACGGTGCCGCGGCGATGAGGGCCGGCGCCCGCCATGTCCGTCCGCTGTTGATCTCCTTCGGCCTGATCGTCGCGTTCTTGGTGGTTCAGGTCGCCGCGGTCATCACGACGGGGTCGCTCGCGTTGTTGTCTGATGCTGGTCACATGGCGACCGACGCGTTGGGGCTCGGCATGGCGCTCGCGGCGATCCAGGCGGCATCCACGGCGCGGGTCCATCCGCATCGAACGTTCGGCCTGTATCGGTTGGAAATCCTGGCGGCCCTGGTCAACGCGGTGCTGCTGCTCGGCATTGCGGGCTACGTGCTCTACGAGGCGATCAGCCGCCTCAGCGACGCGCCGGACGTCGCGTCGACCCCTGTGCTGATCGTCGGGATCATCGGTCTTGTCGTCAACGTCATCGCGTTCATGCTGCTGCGCGCCGGGTCGAGGGAGAGTCTCAACCTGGAAGGCGCCTACCTCGAAGTCCTGTCCGACATGCTCGGATCGGTCGGCGTGATCGTCGCCGCGATCGTGTGGGGAATCACCGGCTGGGCATGGGTCGACCCCGTGATTGGCGCTGCGATCGGTGTGTTCATCCTGCCGCGGGCTTGGAAGCTCGGTCGTGAGGCATTGCGCGTGTTGGTACAGGCCGCTCCAGCACGAATCGATCTAGCCGCAGTGCAGGCGGAGTTGGCCGGTATCGGCGGTGTCGTCGATGTCCACGACCTCCACGTGTGGACATTGACATCGGACATGGAAGTGGCAACCGCGCACCTGATGGTCGCGGCCGGAACCGATTCGCACGCCGTGCTCGACCAAGCCAGAGCGCTGCTCGCGGACCGACACGGCATCACTCACGCCACGTTGCAGGTCGAACCCGACGACCATCATGGTTGCGACGAAATGACATGGTGAACACCCTTGCTCCGCCGTGCGGTCGGCGCAGTTCTCGTCGCGGCCACCTGCGTGTGCTGGGGAATCGACAACGCCATCACCGGCAGCCTCGACAGCTACACCCTTCGCAGATCACCCTCGGAGAGGGTGTCGTCGCCCCGGGCTGTTTCTCCACGGGGCCCCAGCCGCACAGTTCGTCCTCGCGGCGCTCGCCATCGGAGCGATCGGTTACGGGTTGTCGATCGTGCCTTTCGAGCGAACGTGGGTGAATGGCGGACTGCTCGACGTACTACAACAAGGCCACACGGCGAGGGAACACACGGCTAACAGCACAACCGTGAACAGGGGGGAGCAAAGGGCGGTCTTGACGACGTTCGACACGGTCAGCCCACGTCGAGCACCCCAACCATCTAGTTGAGGTAGAGGCTTGCGGGCGTCGGAATTCTCGTCCCTTTCCGGTGATCGGCGCCAGTCGCAGTCGGGCGCTAGTCCGCCGCCGATTCCCCTCACGGCTCCCTTTAGTACAGCGAGTCCGCTCCCGATAGAAGCTCATGACTTGCCGGAACCGGCGTACCGCGTCGTTCATCTGTCTACTGGCGTCGATCCTGATCTGGGCGGTGCCCACGCCGGATCCAGCCGAGGCTGCTGCGAGCCTCACGATCAACATGATCACCTGGAACGTCGTGGGGCTCGACTCGAACAAGGTAACGGTCGGGCCGAACACGTTCCCCGTCGGTGCCCGAGTCTGCAACACCGGTGACGTGACGGCCACAAACGTGGCCTCGTCGTTCGCCTTCACCGAAGCGACCAACTCGGCCTATATCGGGTCGAGCGGAGCAACCGCGATCGCGTTGGGGAGCCTGGCGGCCGGCGCCTGCACCGATGCCTACTACGCAGTGGCGATCACGCGTGTCGCGGCCAGCTATGACAAGACGCGCGACTACCAGATCACCGCCACCGCTGATGGGCTGCTCCCCGTCTCCACGACCGCTGGGCGCGAGATCTACGTCGAACATCTGGTATCCCAGGCCCGCAACTCGGTCAACTCGATTCTCGGCCCGACGCTGGTCGTGGTCGGCCAGACCTACGACTTCACGTTGAATGCCGAGACGGCGACAAACGGCTACGAGCAGCTCGAGGCGTTCATCAACTTCCCCAACGTGATCTTCCGCATCGTGGCGACCCAAACGCTCTACGCCGTCGGCGGTGCCACCGACACGCTCTACGCCAACGCATGCATTTGGATCAACGGGCTGCCAGGCTCGTGCACGAACAACAACAAGATGGGCGGCGATCCGATCTCGACGGTCTACACGGTCCAGATCCTGTCTGCGGGTGTCGCCACGGTCGACGCTGTCGTCTACGACTTCTCGGGCAGCAGCTTCCACTACAACGCCGATCACGGTCTCGACGTGTTGACCATCACTGCCGTCGACCCCGTGCCCGAGATCACCCTTGTGAAGACCGCATCTCCTACGACCGTCACCGATGCCGGTGAGGTCGTCACCTACTCGTTCGATGTCACCAACTCGGGCGACACGTCGCTCACCGGTGTCGCAGTGACCGATCCGCTAGCCGGACTGTCGAGCGTCTCGTGCCCGGGCACGACACTCGCGATCGGTGCGTCGATGACGTGCACGGCGACCTACGCGGTGACCCAGGCCGACGTCGATGCCGGCTCGGTCGCGAACACCGCGACCGCGACGGGCACCCCGCCGACTGGTCCCGCAGTGAGCGATACCGACCCGGCGACGGTGACGATCACACCCGCTCCGGCGATCACGATCGTCAAGACCGCGTCGCCCACGACGGTGACCGACCCTGGCGACGCGGTT
>CAYWOO010000123.1:0-3090 GCA_964458665.1 uncultured Dehalococcoidia bacterium | reverse complement strand
GCGCTGGCGCACGAGCGCGGCCTCGGACAGCCGCGTGAGCTACGGTTTCACCCCCGACGTGCTCGGCACGAACGTCGATGAGAGCACGCTCCGCACCGAGCACGAGATCAAGCTCACCGGCTTGCAGCCCGCCACCAAGTACTACTACTCGGTCGGCAGCTCCACGGGAGCGCTGGCGAGTGGCGCCGACCAGTTCTTCTGGACGCCACCGCTCACGTCGACGCAAGCGCCGACCCGAATCTGGGTTCTGGGTGACTCCGGAGAGGCCGATGCCAACGCCGAGGCGGTGCGCAACGCCTACGATGCCTACAACGGCACCCGTCATACCGACCTGTGGCTGATGCTGGGCGACAACGCGTATGAGAACGGCACCGACGCCGAGTACCAGGCCGCTGTCTTCAACATGTATCCCAGGTTCCTGAAGCAGAGCGTGCTGTGGCCGACGATCGGCAACCACGACTCGGCTGGGTCTCCGGGGCCGGTCTCGAACCTTCCGTATCACCAGATGTTCACGCTTCCCACAGCGGGAGAGGCGGGCGGGCTCGCCTCGGGCACCGAAGACTACTACTCCTTCGACCACGGCAACATCCACTTCATCTGTCTCGACTCGATGACGGTCAGCCGCGGCGCGACAGGCCCGATGCTGACCTGGCTGGCGCAGGACCTGGCGTCGACGACCCAGGACTGGATCATCGCTTTCTTCCATCACCCCCCCTACAGCAAGGGCTCTCACAACTCCGACGTCGACCTAGAGCTCATCGAGATGCGGCAGAACGCCCTGCCGATCCTCGAGTCCTACGGCGTCGACCTGGTGCTTGCGGGGCACAGCCACTCCTACGAGCGCAGTTTCCTGCTCGACGGGCACTATGGGTCGTCCAATACGCTGACCGCTGCCATGAAGAAGGACGCCGGGAGCGGCCGTGCTGACGGGACAGGGGCCTACGCGAAAGGCAGCGCCGGTCCTTCGCCCAACGAAGGAGCCGTCTATGCGGTCGCAGGCAGCTCGGGGTCCGTGGCGGCCGCGAGCCTGAATCACCCGGCCATGTACATCGCGTTCGCTCAGCTCGGCTCGATGGTCATCGACGTGACCGGCAACCGCCTGGATGCCGTTTTCCTGCGGGAGACTGGCGCCGTCGCCGACTACTTCACGATCTTGAAGGGAAGCGTGCCTGATTTCGGCATCTCGGTGTCGCCCGGCTCGGTCAGCGTGACTCAGGGCGCCGGCGGCACCACGACCACCACCGTCACGAGCCTGAACGGCTTCGGCTCCGCCGTGGGCTTGAGCGCCTCCGGCCTGCCGAGCGGCGTCACGGCCTCGTTCCTGCCGAACCCCGCGACTCCACCGGCCAACGGCAACATCCCCTCCACGCTGACGCTGACGGCCTCCTCCGGCGCCGCGACGGGCACGTTCCCGGTGACCGTTTCGGGCACGTCGGGGTCGACCACGCGTACCGCGACGCTCTCGCTCACGGTCAACCCGGCGGGGGGCGGTGGCGACGTGATAGCCGTCTACGACTCGGTACTGAGAGCGCCCAAGTGCGCAGGGCTGGGCCGGTCTTGCGACTCCGCCACGCTGCTGACCGGCCGCCGTACCCTGGGCCCCGAGGTCAACCAACCGAACACCATCAACGGCTCGTGTGCCGACGGCACATCGGGGGTCTTCCACACCGACGAGTCGAACGACAGGATCAAGGTGTCGACGATCGACGGCACGAACCTGGCGGCGGGGAAGACGCTGAGGGTCGACGCGACGGTCTGGGCGTATAGCGACTTCAGCTCGGATCGCCTGGACCTGTATAGCGCGGCGAACGCCAACAGCCCCAGTTGGACGCTGATCGCGACGTTGGCGCCGAGCGTGGGGGGCTCTTCGGTGCTCTCGGCGACCTACACGCTGCCGTCGGGAGCGCTGCAAGCGGTCCGCGGGCGCTTCCGCTATCAGGGCAGCGCGAGCCCTTGCGGCACCGGCTCGTACGACGACCACGACGATCTCATGTTCGCCGTCGGCGTCGGAACGCCGGACTTCAGCATCTCGGTCTCCCCGGTTTCGGTGAGCCTCGGCCAGGGAGCCAGCGGCAACACGACTGTGAGCATCGGCAGCCAGAACAGTTTCAGCTCGGCGGTGGATCTCAGCGCCTCCGGCTTGCCGAGCGGCGTCACGGCTTCGTTCTTGACGACCCCGGTGACGCCGCCCGCGAACGGCAGCGCTTCGTCGACGTTGACCTTGAGCGCATCTTCCACGGCCGCGATCGGCAGCTTCACGGTCACGGTCACCGGGACGTCCGGCTCGGTCGTCCACAGCACGCCGCTCACGCTCTCTGTCACGACCCCGCCGCAGCCTGATTTCGGCATCTCAGTTTTACCCGGCTCGGTCAGCGTGACTCAGGGCGCCGGCGGCACCACGACCACCAGCGTCACGAGCCTGAACGGCTTCGGCTCCGCCGTGAGCTTGAGCGCCTCTGGCCTGCCGAGCGGCGTCACGGCCTCGTTCCTGCCGAACCCCGCGACTCCACCGGCCAACGGCAACATCCCCTCCACGCTGACGCTGACGGCCTCCTCCGGCGCGGCGGCCGGGACGTTCCCGGTGACCGTCTCGGGCACATCGGGGTCGACCACGCGTACCGCGACGCTCTTGCTCACGGTCAACCCGGCGGGGGGCGGTGGCGACGTGATTGCCGTCTACGACTCGGTACTGAGAGCGCCCAAGTGCACCGCGCTGGGTAGGTCTTGCGACTCCGCCACGCTGCTGACCGGCCGCCGTACGCTGGGTCCCGAGGTCAACCAACCGAACACCATCAATGGTTCGTGCGCCGACGGCACATCGGGGGTCTTCCACTCCGACGAGTCGAACGACAGGATCAAGGTGTCGACGGTGGACGGCACGAACCTGGCGGCGGGCAAGACGCTGAGGGTCGACGCGACGGTCTGGGCGTATAGCGATTTCAGCTCGGATCGGCTGGACCTGTACAGCGCGGCGAACGCTAACAGCCCCAGTTGGACGCTGATCGCGACGTTGGCGCCGAGCGTGGGGGGCTCTTCGGTGCTCTCGGCGACCTACACGCTGCCGTCGGGAGCGCTGCAGGCGGTCCGGGC
>CAYWOO010000122.1:0-22028 GCA_964458665.1 uncultured Dehalococcoidia bacterium | reverse complement strand
TCCGGCGCCGAGATCGCCGCGCTGGCGAGCGCAGCCCCGGCCCCCCCGTGCGCGACGCCGACGCCGACGATCACGCCGACAGTGACCAATACGCCGACCAATACGCCGACCAATACGCCGACAGTGACCAATACGCCGACCGAGACGCCGACGAATACACCGGTGCCGCCGACGAACACACCGACGCCCACCGATACCCCGACCGAGACGCCGACGAATACGCCGACGCCCACCGATACCCCGACCGCGACGCCGACTCCAACAGACACCCCGACCGCCACCAGCACACCGACGAGCACGCCAACTCCGGCAGGCCCCGTCGATACCGACGGCGACGGGTGCACTGATGCCAACGAGCTCGGGTTGGTTCCCACGTTGGGTGGTCAGCGCGATCCGCTCAATCCGTGGGACTTCTTCGACGTGCCGGCGCCGGCGTTGGTGCCCAGTAACACCACCGGCGTACGCAACAAGCTGGTCAGCCTGAGCGACGTGCTGGCGGATCTGGCCTACGTCGGAACCGCCGCCGCGAATCCCAATGCGGCGAATGCCAACGGCGCGAAGTACGGGAGCGACCTGAACAACAACGGCGTCGTGGACGGACGCGAATACGACCGCGCACCGAGCATCGTGCCGGGGGAGCCCTGGCACTCGGGTCCGCCGAACGGTGTCGTCACGCTCGGCGACGTGCTCGTCGTGCTGGCGCAGGTGGGCACGAACTGTAACTAGCCGTCGAATCCTCTCGCGTTTGGAAGGCGGCTCCACGTGGAGCCGCCTTCCGTTTCCGGCCGGCCTCCACCTGATGAGAGGCTAGGCCGCCGCTATGCGGCCCTCACGAGGGTCGCATAGGATCAGGCGGGAACTCCCGTCAGTATGGCTCCACCGCCCTGGCACGACCGCCACCGCACGGCGGTATGATGCAAATGTGAGCGCCACCGTCGCGATCATCGTCGTCGATCTGATGTTCCAGTCGCGCATCCGCGCAGCCGCCGAAGCGCTCGGCCTCGACACGCGCATCGCCGACAGCGCATCCGCGGCGAACCTCGCCATCGCGGCACACCCGGACGTCGTCGTCATCGACCTCCATGCCGCCGGCATCGATGCGCCCTCCACCGTCCGCTTCGCGAAGGCGGCCGGCGCGAACGTGCTGGCGTTCGGCCGCCACACCGAGCCCGCCACGCTGCGCTCCGCGCGAGGGGCGGGTGCCGACGCCGTCGTCGCTCGATCGCAACTCGTGGAGGAGTTACCGAGCCTGCTCCGGTCGCTCTGCCATCAAAGGGAGCAGTAGGTTCCGATTGACGGAGCCCTGGCCCCCGCCTACTGCGCGTTGTCGCGTGATCGCGCCCCTGATACACTGCGCTCGGGCAACCAATACTGCTTATGACCACGACCCCTGCCACCCGCTACGAAACCGTCATCGGCCTCGAGGTACATGTTCAGCTCCTGACGGAGCGGAAGATGTTCTGCGGCTGCCGCGCCGCCTACGCCGATGACGCGCCCAACACCCACGTATGCCCGGTCTGCATGGCGCTTCCGGGCGTGCTGCCCGTCATCAACCGCAAGGCAGTCGAGTTCACCGTGATGGCGGCGCTGGCGCTCAACTGCGAGATCCCATCGTTCTCGAAGTTCGACCGCAAGAACTACCCCTACCCGGATCTGCTCAAGGGCTACCAGATCTCGCAGTTCGACCTGCCGCTGTCGCAGAACGGCTGGCTGGAGATTCAGGTCGAGGGCGAAGAACCGCGCCGCATTGGCGTCACGCGCTGCCACCTCGAAGAGGACACGGCGCGCCTCACCCACAAGTCCGACAGCAACGGCGAGACGTACTCGCTGATCGATATGAACCGCTCCGGCGTGCCGCTGATGGAGATCGTCGGCGAACCCGATCTCCGTTCGCCAGAGGAGGCGCGCGCCTACCTGGTGAAGCTGCAGCGGATTCTGCGCTACATCGGCGTCAGCAAGGCCAATATGGAAGAGGGCAACTTCCGCTGCGACGCCAACATTTCCTTGCGCCCCATCGGGGCGACGGAACTCGGCTCGAAGGTCGAAGTGAAGAACATGAACAGCTTCCGGGCGGTGTACAACGCACTTCACTCGGAAGTCGTGCGCCAGACCAGCGAGCTCGACGCCGGCCATCGCATACCGCAGGAGACGCGTGGCTGGGTCGAGGCAGACGGCGGCAGCACCGTCAGCCAGCGCTCGAAGGAAGAAGCCCACGACTACCGCTACTTCCCCGAGCCGGACCTGCCGCCTGTCACGCTCGACGCCGCGTACGTCGATGCCGTCCGCACGAAACTGCCGGAGCTGCCCGACGCAAAGCTCGCGCGGTTCGAACGCGACTACGGTATCGGCGCGTATGAAGCGAATCTGCTCACGGAGACGCGGGCGAAAGCCGACTACTTCGAACAGGCAGTTGCGCCCGCTCGCCAAAAGGATGAACCCACACGACTGCGTGTCGCACACCAGATTGCGAATTGGATGGTCGGCGACTTCGTTCGGCTGCTCAATGCGTCGTCGCTGGACATCGCCGATGCGAAGGTAAATCCAGCCGATCTCTATGGTATGATCAACCTCATCGAGCAGGGCACGATCTCGGGAAAAATCGCCAAAACGGTATTCGAGGAGATGTTCGCGACCGGCAAGGCGCCCGCCGCGATCATCAGTGATCTCGGACTGGAGCAGATCAGTGGATCCGACGAGATCGGAGGCATCGTAGACAGTGTGCTGGATGCGAACCCGAAAGCTGTCGAGGACTTCCGCGCAGGGAAGCAGGAGGCCGTGAAATTCCTCGTCGGGCAGGCGATGCGTGCGACGCGCGGCCGCGCGAACCCGGAAACGCTGACGGGAATTCTGATAGCGAAACTGGAAGCGAAGGGCTAAGAATTGCTCATTAGGCTATTCCCTTTCCACCGCACCGTGCTAGACTGGCAGGCGATATGCGCCAGCTGATCAAAGATCCTTCCTTCATCAAGTGGTTCTACTTCGGGATGCACATCAAGCGGTGGCTCCTGCTGCTCCTGATCGGCGTCGCCATCATGGGCCTCGGCTTCGGTTACTTCCTGCGCCAGGCGTATGGCGTCTACACCTTCCCGGCCTGGGTCTACTACGCAACCTTGCAGTTCGTGCCCCGATACGTGCGTGGTGCGCTGTTCCTGGTAGCCAGCCTCGGCATCATCGGATTCGCGATCTGGAAGCTGAACCAATCGCTCCTCTCGGCCTTCATCAAGCCGGAGCGAAACGAGAGCATCGTCGACATCATCTACAACCACCGCTACCTGCGCCGCGGGCCGAAGATCGTCGTGATCGGCGGCGGCACCGGCCTCTCGACCCTTCTCCGCGGCCTGAAGGAGTACACCGGCAACATCACCGCGATTGTCTCAATCGCCGACGATGGTGGCAGCTCCGGCCGCCTCCAGCGCGAACTGGGCGTCCTGCCGCCCGGCGACATCCGCAAGAACATCGCGGCGCTCGCCGATGCCGAGCCGCTGATGTCGCGGCTGTTCGAGTACCGATTCTCAGAAGGCGAAGGACTCGAAGGTCACGCGTTCGGCAACCTCTTTATCGCCGCAATGACGGAAGTCGCCGGCAACTTCGAGGAGGCCGTGCGCGAGACGAGCCGTGTCCTCGCCGTGCGCGGGCAGATCCTCCCCGCGACGCTATCGGCGCTAACCCTCTGTGCACGCACTGCCGATGGCTCGATCGTCCGTGGTGAATCCGCCATAACGGAACGCGGCCACGTGAAGGAGATCTACCTCGATCCGCCGGAGATAAAGGCGAACCCGGACGCGATACGCGCCATCCTTCAGGCCGATCTCATCATCTGCGGCCCTGGCAGCCTCATGACGAGCGTACTGCCCAACCTCCTCGTCGAAGGCATCCGCCGTGCTATCGACGTGTCACCCGCCCTCAAGGTGTACGTGTGCAACGTCGCCACCCAGCACGGAGAGACGGACGCGTTCAGCGTCAGCGACCATTACCACGCGCTGCAGCAGCACCTGAAGGGCAGCAATCCGTTCGACTTCGTGCTGGCCAACAGCAACACAGAAGCCGTCCTGCCCGAGGAGTGGCATTCGGAGCCCGTGCGGATCGACGGCGCCACCCTCGAGCGTGCGCGTGTGGTCAAGGCGGACGTCATCGCCGAGGAGAACCGCTACCGCCACGACTCCAAGAAGCTCGCCGACGCACTCATTCGCCTCTACTACGAACGCAACCAGATGGCCGACAGCGAGGCCGATCCGCTTGACGCGGAGCGCGAACCCCAGCACGCCGGCGTCGGATAGCAGTCGGCGGCGGGGCCTTGGGGCTCAGCGCGGCTCAGCCACTCCTCCAAACTGATACGCCATGTAGGGGCATTCCGCAGAATGCCCTCGCCGTACGAGCGGACTGCCCGGATTCGGGCCGAGCCAACCGCTAGCTGGCCGCACTCATGCCGCCGCTGCGTCGCGCCAGCGTTTCCAGCCCGGACACGGCGACATCGACCAGCTGCGGCGGCAGCGGCCACTCGCCCGGCGACCAGCGTGGAAAGGCGTGCAAAGCCTTGAAGTCGACCAGATAGCTGTTCCGCCGGCCCTGCTTCTGACGCGTCACGATGCGTTCATCTTCGAGCTGGTTCAGGATCGCCACCACGGCACGCTCCGTCACGCCAACGTTCAGCGCCATCTCCCGGACTGTATTGTCTGGCTCCATGACGATCGACAGCAGCATCAGCGCGTGATTCGTAAAGAAGCCCCATGTGCCGATCTTCGGATCCAACGCGCCCGAATCCGGCGCATCACGCCGCGGCCCGCCCTCGCCGCGATAGTCCGTGATCGCGAGTAGTGTCTTGATCAGCCCGTCCACGAACTCGCGCGGCGTAAGCGAGACGGTACCCTCGCGCCGATACGCAGCCAGCGCATCGAAGTCGACCGAATAGGTGTTGCGGCGCCCTTCGCGATGGCGCTCAACGATGCCGTCTTCGCTGAGCAAGCGCAGAATTTCCAGCGTCGCCCGCTCGGTGACGCCAACGCCGGCAGAGATCTCGCGCACGGTGGCGCCGCTGTGCCGCACAACGTAGATCAACACCAGCGCGTGGTGCGTCAGGAAGCCCCACCGTTGTTCTAGTTGCTGCTTCATCCGCTCAGCCCATCCTTCCCTGGAACAAACTGCCCGAAGCTACTCCGAAAAAAGTTCAAAATTCGATGGTAAAGGTACTTGACAGGTCGATTTCACGAACTACAATGCATGTATAAGTAATCAGGCATACGCAATCAGGGTTAACAAATCACGGTTCACTGTTCATGTGCTTGATTTCACGAAGTGGTACACGTGTTATGGCAATCAGCTCTCAGGCATCATGCATTAGTTTTCATCGGTTCGCAAGAGGCTAGAGAACCATAACGTTACGAGATTCGGAAAATCGAGAGCCGCTCCTCGGCGGATGTGCGGAGGAGCCTCGCCGAAGGCGAGAAGAGGAGCGGCGGATCCGAAAGGAGTGGGGTCCCGGGAAGGAGTCGATTCTGAAGCGCCGGATGCTTTGGTGGCAACAAGGCGGGGGTCCGGCAGACGAAGAAAAGACTCCGGGGGCGGTTTGGCCGACCGCCCTTCCCAGCAGAACATCGGTAGGGGTTATCCAAGGCAGAGGACAGAGGAAGCCGGCACCAGGAGGGGCCGGCTTTTTCGTTGGCCGGCGACAAATACATGTCAGGGCGACCTCAAACCACCGGCGCCGGGCAAGTCAATGTGGCACAGCCGCCCTCGGCTGTGAGTCCGGCGAGCGAAGAGTCGCCGAGGAGACAGCCGGACCGACACTGTACAGCCGACCGCCCGACTGGCATCGCGTTGCGAGGTCCAGCGACCGAGCGTGAGAAGTAGCCCTCAGCCCGCCTTCGGCCCGCCCGAAGCCGCCACCACCGTATTGTGAAGCAGCATCGCCCGCGTCATCGGGCCTACACCACCAGGAACCGGCGTAATCGCCGACGCCTTCTCCGCCACCCCGTCATAGTCGACGTCGCCGACTAGCCGTGTCCCCTTCTTCTTCGTCGCATCGGGAATCGCATTAACTCCCACGTCGATGACGACGGCCCCGTCGCGAACCATCTCAGCCGTGATCGCGCGCGGCCGACCCATGACGGCGATCAGAATGTCGGCCTGCCGGGTGTGGACGCTGATGTCGGGCGTGGCGGTGTGACAGACCGTGACCGTCGCGTTGCCCCCTACGCGCTTCTGCATCAGCAGCCCGGCGAGCGGCTTGCCGACCAGGTTCGAACGGCCACACAGCACCACATGCTTGCCCGCCGGGTCGTGGCCCGTGCGAAGCAGCATCTGGATCACCCCCGCCGGCGTGCAAGAGACAAATCCCGGCTCGCCACGGAAGAGCTTCCCCACATTGATCGGGTGCAGGCCATCCACGTCCTTCCCTGGCGAAACAGCAGATGTGGCCATCGTCTCGTCGATCTGCGGCGGCAGCGGCAGCTGGACAATCACCCCGTGCCAGCGCGAATCTGCGTTCAAATCTGCAACCATCCCAAGCAGCGCCTCCTGCGAGACATCCGCCGATACCCGTATCGTCTCGGAACGCATACCGACCGCGGCGGCGTCGCGCGCCTTGCCGCGCACATACGACACCGATCCCGGATCGTCCCCAACGAGCACGACAGCAAGTCCGGGCTCCGTACCGGCGGCACGAAGCCGCCCGACGTCGGCGCGCACCTCGTCGAGGACCTGCTGCGCGATGGCGTTGCCGTCGATGATCGTCGCGGTCATGGCTGCTCCATTGATGATGTCGGTGGCATCCCATTGTATCGGCAGCCTGTTGTCGCTCCAACGCGCCAGGCCGTCGCGTGCCACAGGCCGATCCCGCTCGTACAATCGACACATGGAGATGGCAGTTGGCATCGATGTGATCGTGATTTCGCGCGTCGCCAAGGTACTCCGGCGGCACCCCGAACGCTTCCTCAGCCGCATCTTCACGCCCGAAGAAGTCGCCTTCTGCCGAGGCCGCGTACACGAGCTGGCAGCGCGATTCGCCGCGAAGGAAGCCGTCATGAAGGCGCTGGGCACCGGCGCCCGCGGCCTCGCCTGGCGAGAAATCGAAGTGCTGCCGAATCGCCGCGGCAAACCGCTCGTCTACCTTCACGGCGAAGCGAAGAAGCGTGGCGAAACGATCGGCCTCCGCGGCGTCGACATCAGCCTCACCCACGAGGGCGACCTCGCGATCGCCGCCGTCGTCGGCATGGCCGACGCGGCGCCCCTGAACCGCGACGAGCACCGTGCCTACCTCGTCGACTGGCTGCGCGACCAGGGCCGGCTATGAAGCTCGTGACGGCAGCGCAGATGCGCACGCTCGAAGCAGCCGCCGTGGCCGCCGGCACGCCCCTGGACGAGCTGATGGAGCAGGCAGGCCTCGCCGTCGCGCAGGAGGCGTGGCTGAACCTCGGCGTCGTCGAGGGACGGCGAATCCTCGTGCTCGTCGGCCCCGGCAACAACGGCGGCGACGGACTCGTCGCGGCCCGCCATCTCGCCGAATGGGGCGCGGACGTTGTCGCCTACATGCTGACACCGCGCACGAACGACAAGAACGTTGATCTGATGACAGCCGCCGGCGCAGCGCCATGCGTCGTGAGCGAAGATGCGGACCACGCGTTTCTACAGCAAGCGCTCGACGGCGCCGAGATGGTGCTCGACTCGCTGCTCGGCACCGGACACAGCCGCCCCATCGAAGGCGCGCTCGCCGAAGTACTGCGCCGGCTCAACTCTGCGATGCAGCGGCCCGTTCCACCGAAGATCATCGCCGTCGATTTGCCGACCGGCGTCGACGCCGGCTCCGGCCGCGCCGATCCGCTCGCCGTCACCGCCGACATGACCGTGACGTTCGGACTGGCCAAAGTCGGTCTGTACACGCTGCCAGGATCGGACTACGCGGGCCACATCCAGGTGGTCGATATCGGTTTGCCGAAGGACGCCGTCGCGGCCGTACCGCTCGATCTACTCAACACCGCGTGGGTGCGCGAGCGGCTCCCGAAGCGCCCGAGGGCGGCCAACAAAGGCACGTTCGGCCGCGTGCTTGTGGTCGCAGGATCGACGAACTACGTCGGCGCGGCGCGCCTCGCCGCGGAGGCGTGCTATCGCACGGGTGCCGGACTCGTCACGATCGCCTGTCCGTCGAGCATCCAGGCGATGCTCGCGTCGGCGATCCCGGAGGCGACCTGGCTCCCGTTCGACGACGACTCCGCAACCCTCTCCGATCGTGCAGTCGATCAGATCATCGATGCCCTCACGTCCTACGACACCCTGCTCATCGGCCCCGGCCTCAGCCAGAGCGACGGCGTGCGCGAAGCCGTCGCCCGCATCGTCGCTGCCGTTCCCGCAAGCGTCCGCGCCTGCGTGATCGATGCAGATGCGCTCAACGCGCTCGCGAGCACCGACGGATGGCCAGACCGCATCTCCACGCCCGCGATCCTGACGCCGCACCCCGGCGAGATGGCGCGCCTGCTCGGATGCACCGTCGCCGATGTGCAGGACGATCGCTTGAACATCGCAGTACAGGCGGCAGCGACGTGGCGACAGGTCGTCGTGCTGAAAGGCTCCCACACCATCGTCGCCGCGCCCGACGGCCGCGCAGCGATCAGCCCGTACGCGAACCCGCTGCTCGCCAGCGCCGGCACGGGCGACGTGCTGGCAGGCGCGATCACGGGCCTGCTCGCGCAGGGCATGGCGCCGTTTGAGGCCGCGGCGTGCGGCGTCTACCTCCACGGCCTCGCGGCAGAGGAGATCGGCGAGGAACTGGGCGACCGCGGCATGCTAGCCAGCGAGCTGCTGCCGGCGCTACCGCGAGCCATACGCACCGTCCTCCTCGGCAAACCGTCCCGCAGCGCGCCGATGCCGTTCGGCCTCAGCGACTTCGGCGCGTTGGCGGGCCTCGGCGGCGCTGCCGGAACCGGCGATTCGGGCAACTAGCGTCCCGTAGTCCATCGCATGCCGCACGTGTGGCCCCCAAGAGTGGCACAGCCGTCCCCGGCTGTGAGTCCGTTGCCTCACACCAATAATCTGCGCCATCTGCGAAATCTGCGGTTCCCAAATCGCGCTTTACTTCTTCCACCGCTCCGGCTACGCTCAGATCGCCCTATGGAACGCCTGATTTACCTCGACCACGCCGCTACGACGCCCCTGCATCCTCTCGCGCTCGAGGCGATGATGCCATACCTCACCGGCTCCTTCGGCAACCCGTCCGCGACATACCGGCTGGCGAAACGGGCGAACGATGCAGTCGTCCAGTCGCGCAAGACCGTCGCATCGATCCTCGGCGCGAGAGCGACGGAGATCGTGTTCACCGGCGCCGGTACCGAGTCGATCAACACCGCCATCAAGGGCGTTGCGCTCCAACAGAAGAAGGCGCGCGCTGGCAACCACATCGTCACGTCGCAGATCGAGCATCACGCCGTGCTGCACGCCTGCCAGTACCTGGAACGCTTCGGCTTCGACGTCACCTATCTACCCGTCGACCGCTTCGGCTTCGTCGCCCCCGATGACGTCGCACGTGCCATGACGAACCAGACCGTGCTCGTCAGCATCATGACGGCGAACAACGAAGTCGGCACGATCGAGCCCGTGTTCGAGATCGCAGCGGCCGTCCGCGAGCGGTCCGCGTCGCTCAAGAAGCGCGTCCCCTTCCACACCGACGCCGTCCAAGCGCCGAACTCGCTCCAGATGAACTTCGCCAGCCACAACATCGACATGCTCAGCCTCGCCGCGCACAAGTTCCGCGGGCCGAAGGGCGTCGGCGTCCTCTACATCCGCCGCGGCGTGCCGTTCCTCGCGCAGCAAAACGGCGGCGGCCAGGAGCGCCAGCGCCGCGCCGGCACCGAGAACGTCGCCGGCATCGTCGGCATGGCCGAGGCGCTGCGTCTCACGCAAGAATCACACGATGCCGACCGCGATCGTATCTCCGGAATCGCGCGACAACTGCGCGACGGCATCCTGCGCGCCATCCCGCTCAGCACGCTCAACGGCCACCCGGAGCAGCGACTCGCGAACAACGTCAGCATCAGCTTCGACGGCGCCGACGCCCGCGACCTCCTCGCCGATCTCGACGACGCCGGCATCGCCTGCAGCGCCGGCGCCGCATGCGGCGCAACCACCATCGAGCCGTCCCACGTGCTCCTCGCCATGGGCGTGCCGCTCGAGGGCGCGATATCCACGTTGCGCCTGAGCATCGGCCACGAAACCACCGCCGCCGACATCGACCAGGTGCTGGCGACGCTGCCCGCGATCGTCGAGCGCTCACGAGCGAAGCACGCCCCCGACTCATCAGCCACAGCCGCCGGATAACCGCCCGCCGAAAGGCTCCTCATCCACGTCTGGAGCGCGGGCGTTCAGCCCGCGTCGGGCAGCGCCGCAAGGCGTTGTGGCATAGCCGTCCCCGGCTGTGCGTCCGGCGATCGAAGAGTCGCCGCAGGAGACAGCCGGACCGACGGAGTACACGCTGGGTTCCACCGCATCCCGCCGCGTGCGGCTCCAGTGCCCGAGAGGCGTCGCAGAACCAAACTCAACGCTTCGCGCAGCTCTAGCGAGGAAGACCTGCCTGATATCATGCGCCGATGGACGAGCCTGAACTGATCGCGGTCTATATCGGCGTCCTGCGCCACGAACTTGCCCTCCCACGCGGCGCCGACGCGCTCATCGAGCTTGAAGTGCGTCTCGTACCAAACGATCCGAAGCAGCGGCCGCCCGCACGCGCGCCCAGCATCGCCCGCCTCGCGAAAGCGCTGAAGCGCCTGCGGGCGCACGAGCCGCCTGCCGACTCGCTCGATCAGTTCCAGCAGGATCTGCGCTTCCTCCGCGTCTTCGAGGACGACGCAACCGCTTGGACCAGCGAAGCGATCGACGATCTGCTCGCGAACGTCATCACGATGCCGGCGCCGCGGACCAAACGCGTGCCCACGATCTCCGAGGCCACCGATACCCCCGCGCCAGTCATCCCGTTTCGCGCACGCAAGCCGCGTGAGCCCCGGGCGGACGCGTGACCGGCATCCTCAAGCGCATCTTCGGTGCTGGCGAACGTCCCCTCGGCGAAGATCGCCCATACGACGTCCGCCTCGTCTTCGCACTCGGCAATCCGGGCAAGGAGTACGCCGGCAATCGCCGCAACGTCGGCTTCTGGGCCGTCACGCGCCTCGCGAGAGAGCACGGACTCGACTTCACGACCAAGACCGGCACGTACGCCCTCGCCGAAGGCGACATCGGTGGCCGCCGCATCGCCATCGCCAGGACGCGCACCTACAACAACGACAGCGGCCGCGCCGTCATGGCGTTGATCTCGAAACTCAAGCTGGACCACGCGCGTGAGATGCTGGTCGTCTGCGATCACTTGGACCTGCCCACGGGCAAGGTGCGCATCCGTCCCGACGGCAGCGGCGGCGGCCAGAAGGGCGTCGCCGACATTATTGCCAAGACACGCACCGACGCCTTTCCGCGCGTCCGCATCGGCATCGGCCGCCCCAACAATCGCGGCGAACCCACGCGCGACCCCGAGCACGTCGCCGCCTGGGTCCTCGGCGACCCCCTCCCCGAAGAGCGCCGCCTCCTCGACGCCGGCGTCGACCGCGCCGTCGAGGCAATCGAGTGCGCGCTGGCGGAGGGCGTCGAGGCAGCGATGAACCGTTACAACCGCGATGAGTAGCGTCGCGCTCGCCCGCATCCGCCTCGGGCTCGCTGCCATCGTCGTGATCACCTCGCTGCTGGCCGCCTCCGCCTGGTTCAAGAACGCGACCTGCGGCTGCGGCTCGACCGGCCTGCCGTGGCAGACCATCGCGATGGTAGCGACAGTCGTCGCGGCCGTGTCGATCACGGTGTACGCTGCCGCAGCCCTCGTCGCACGACTCATTCGGCCGTAGGCCGACCGGTACCTCCTGCTACACTACCACCGAAAGGGGGCTGATCCCGCGATCAGGCCCTGTTCGTGCTATCCGCGCCGCGCGGGGAATCGAGGCGGATGGATCTTTCGGCGCTGCTGCCGGTAATCGACCGGGCGGTTGGGCTCGACCGGCTCCGCAGCCGCATGTCCGCCGACGGCGCGTTGATGCTCGGCGTCAGCGACGGTGCGAAAGCAGCTGTGCTGGCAGCACTCGCACGCGACGCATCGCAGCCGATACTCATCATCACCGCGAAGCCCCAACAAGCGGAAGCCCTCGTCGACGAGCTGCAAGCGTGGTTGGGCGATCACGCGGGCCGCGTGCTGCTCTTTCCGGAGCGTGATGCGTTGCCCTACGAGCGCCTCACACCCGATCCCGACGATGTGCAGCGCCGCCTGGCTGTCCTCGATGCGCTGGCATCCGCAACCCCGGTCACCAATCACCAGTCACCAATCACCAGCCCCATCGTCGTCGCCTGCGCCGCCGCGATCGCCCAGCAGACCCTGAAACCCGACGAACTGGCGCGCGCAACCGTCGTGCTCGCGCGCGGCACTCAAACCAGGCAGGACGATCTGTTGCGCGCACTCGATGCAGGCGGCTATCGCATCGAGCCGCAGGTCAGCGCACCCGGCGAGGGGTCGCGACGTGGTGGCATCGTCGACGTATGGCCGCCGTCAGAAGAACTGCCGTTGCGCATCGAGCTGTTCGGCGACGATGTCGAGAGCATCCGCGCCTTCGACCCGGCAACGCAGCGTTCGAGCGGCATGCGAGACGTCGTGCGCATCGGCCCCGCACGCGAGATGGTGCTCGATCACGCGCGGATGACTCATCTCGCCGAGCAGATGCAGGTCACCGGCATGCGCGGCGAAGTACGCGAGCGCTTCGATGCGGACATCGCTGCATTGCGCGGCGGTGACACGTTCCTAGGCGACGAGTTCTACGCTCCGTTCCTCACCGCCGGCTCCTTGCTGGATCACCTTCCCGAGGGAACTCGCATCGTCATCGACGAGCCGGCGGACGTGGCAGCGGTGCAGCAAGAACGCGACGAACAAGCGCGCGAGGCGCGCCGCGAACTCGAGCTGCGCGGCGAACTGCCTCACGGCATGCCGGATCCGCACGTCGCCTGGCCCGAGCTGCATGCCGCAATCGAGGCGCAACCGCATCGCCTCAGCCTCTCGCGTTGGGCCACAGGCGAGCACGAGGCGACCGGCGCGGACGCCGCCGTGCGGTTGCCGTTCGGGCCGACGGCAGCGTACGGCGGGCGCCTGCGCGTCCTGGCGGAAGAGCTCACGCAGACTCTGCGCGGCGGCCAGCAGGTGGTCGTCGTCTCGACGCAGTCGAAGCGCCTTGCGCAACTCCTAGAAGACCACGACGTGTTTGGCCGCGTCGCCGACACCATCGAAGCGCCGCAGCTCGGTCGCGGCGCGCTCACGATCATCCACGGCTCGTTGCCCCACGGCTGGTCCGTCGGCGAAGATGGTGCGGGGCTCACGCTCCTCACCGACGCCGAGGTCTTCGGCTTCAGCAAGCAGCGCCGCGCACCCCCGCGAAAGGGCGCGGCGCGGGACACCTTCCTCGCCGACCTCACCGCCGGCGAATACGTCGTCCACATCGAGCACGGCATCGCGCGCTTCGCCGGCCTCGTCCGCAAAGACGTCGGTGGCAACGAGCACGAGTTCTTGGAACTGCAGTACGCCGACGGCGACCGCCTCTACGTGCCAACGGAGCAGGTAGACCGCGTCAGCCGCTACGTTGGCCCCAGCGAGCATCGGCCGTCGCTGACGCGGCTCGGTTCACAGGAATGGTCGCGCGCGAAGGCACGCGTGCGCCGCGCCGTCCAGGAGCTCGCGACGGAGCTGCTGAAGCTCTACGCCTCCCGCGAGGTCGCGGAGGGACACGCATTCTCGCCCGATGCGGCGTGGCAGACAGAACTCGAGGCGTCGTTCCCGTACGTTGAAACAGCGGACCAGGCCAGCGCCGTCCGCGACGTGAAGCACGACATGGAAGACACCCGGCCGATGGACCGGCTCGTCTGCGGCGATGTCGGCTACGGCAAGACGGAGGTCGCCGTGCGTGCGGCATTCAAGGCCGTCACCGATGGCACGCAGGTCGCCGTCCTCGTCCCGACGACCGTGCTCGCCCAGCAGCACTACAACACGTTCCGCCAGCGGCTCTCCGGCTTTCCCGTGAAAATCGAGATGCTCTCGCGCTTCCGCAGCGACCGCGAGCAGCGCGATGTCGTTGCCGCGGCGGTAGCCGGCAGCGTCGACATCGTCATCGGAACCCACAGGCTCTTGCAAAAGGACGTCGCGTTCAAGAACCTCGGACTGATCATCATCGATGAGGAGCAGCGCTTCGGTGTGACGCACAAGGAGCGGCTGAAGCAGATGCGGAGCGAGGTCGATGTGCTGACGTTGACGGCGACACCGATCCCGCGCACGCTGAACATGGCGCTCACCGGCATCCGCGATATGTCGACGATTGAGACGCCTCCCGAGGAGCGCCTGCCGATCAAGACGTACGTGACCGAATTCGACGATCACCTCGTCCGCGAGGCGATCACGCGCGAGATGGAGCGCGGCGGCCAGGTCTATTTCGTCCACAACCGCGTCCACAACATCGAGCTGTTGGCGCGCCAGCTACGCGACATCGTGCCCGAAGCGGAGATCCTCATCGGCCACGGGCAGATGCACGAGGATCGACTCGAAAAAGTCATGCTCGACTTCACCGAAGGCAATGCCGACGTCCTCGTCTGCACCACGATCATCGAATCCGGACTCGACATTCCGAACGTCAACACGATCATCATCAACAACGCCGACCGCTTTGGCTTGGCGCAGCTCTACCAGCTCCGCGGGCGCGTCGGGCGCGGCGCGGCGCGCGCGTACGCGTACCTGCTGTACGAAAAGCACCGCTCGCTAAGTGAAGTCGCGCAGAAACGGTTACAGACGATCTTCGAGGCGACGGAGCTGGGAGCGGGCTTCCAGATCGCTCTGCGCGATCTGGAGATCCGCGGCGCCGGCAACCTGCTCGGCGCAGAACAAAGCGGCCAGATCGGCACGGTCGGCTTCGACCTCTACGTCAAGCTGCTCGCCGACGCCGTCGAAGGCCTGAAGGCCCTCGCGCGCGGCGAACCGCCGCCGCCATCGAAGATGCAACCCGCGGTGCAGATCGATGTGCCGCTAACGGCGTTCATCCCGGAGAGTTACATCGGCGACCTCAATGTCCGGCTCGCCATGTACCAGCGCATGGCCGCCGCCGACGCGCTCAACGCCGCCACCGACCTCGAACAGGAGCTAAGCGACCGCTTCGGCGCGCCACCGACTCCCGTCCGCAACCTCCTCTACATCGTGCACATCCGCGTGCTCGCAAAGCGCGCCCACATCGCCTCGATCTCCCGCGACGAACGTACCGAAGGCGCGCACGTGCTCTCCGTCCGCACCCTCGATGGCTACGACTTCGCTGTACAGATCACCGCTCGCGCGCGCCGCGAGCTAGAGCACACCGACGGCGTCACTATCGGCCACGCCCAACTCCGTATCGACCTCGCCCTCGCCGGCGAAGCCTGGCGCGACACCCTCGTCAAAGCGCTGGAAGCCGCAGCCCCGTCGACATGACCCCGCTCGAATCTCAAGCCTGCTCAGGGGTTCCTTCGCTGTCGCTGTCGATCTTCGCCGAGCCAAACCATCGCTATATAGTAGAGAAGTGATTCGGAGGCGTTCATGCTGGGAACAGATAGCGTCCTTGTCGTCAGACGTTCTATCTTCATCGAAGCGGAACCGTCCCGCATATGGAAAGAATTTGCTGATTTCGACCACATGAATCGGTGGTGGGGTGCCACAATTGGCGAGCCCGAGGCCGGAACATCAAGGGGCATGTGGCTCATGAAATATGAACCTCTCGTCGGCGGCGCGATCGAGATGGAGGTCATGGGCGAATCCGGTCGCGTTCGATTCGGCGGCCGCGTCACGGCGTTCGATCCCGGCCGTGCGCTAGAGTTCGAAAATGACTGGATACCAAACCAAGGATGGCAGGCTCCAACCTCAATCACGATTCGAATCACCCCCGGTTCCGGGGGATCTGTGGTTGAAATGCTGCATCACGGGTTCGAAAAGACCGGCGGACAAGCGGCTGATCTGCACGCCGGCTACGAGGAGGGGTGGGGAATGACCCAGCTCAACGCCCTCCGCGCGATCCTGCGGCGCAGACCCATATCGCCATAGAACCGAACGCGCATTCGGCCGCTGAGCAGCGAGTTGGCCACGCACAATCTCCGCTCCAAGCCTGCCCGCCGCTCGAACCGGCGCTTCCCGCGCCGATACTCTTGCAGGTGACAGGAGGCCCATGACCACCGTCTTCCGCCGCCCCAGCACCGCCGCGAGCCCTTCGCACGCCGAGGGTGTGATGCGCCATGGCTTCGCTTCGTTCTTCCGCGCGCCCGTCGTCGAAGACATGGACGCATGGAGCGCGGACATCGGCTTCGTCGGTGTGCCGTTCGATGGCGGCACGAACGACCGCCCCGGCGCGCGCTTCGGCCCCGCGGCGATCCGCGATGCATCGACGCGCTACGAGCCCGACGAAGGATGGCCTGGCTGGATCGATGCCGAAAGCGGCGTCTGCATCCTCGCTGGCGTCTCAATGGCCGACGTCGGCGACGTTGATGTGCGCACCGTCGACCTGCTCGAGAACTTCGACATCATCACCGAGGCGGCGCGCCTCGTCCGCCGCAACTGCCGCGTGCCCGTGTTCGTCGGCGGCGACCACGCGATCACGTTCCCCATCGTCCGCGCCTTCAACGACACGCCGTTGACGCTGATCCAGTTCGACGCGCACCAGGACTACACCGACGAGAAGCACGGCGTCCGCTACTCGCACGACAACCACATGCGCCGCTCGAGCGAACTGCCGCATGTCAACCAGATCGTGCAGATCGGCCTGCGCGGCGTCCTCGAGCGCTTCGAGCCGTGGGAGGCCGCCCAGCGCGATGGCGTGATCATCGTGCCGGCCGCGCGCATCGTCCGCGAGGGCGTACCGTCCGCGCTAGCAGTATTGAACACCGGAGCGCCCGCCGTAGGCGGACGCGCCTCCCGCGAGAAGGCGTACGTCACGATCGACATCGACGTGCTCGACCCGGGCTCCGCCCCCGGCACTGGCTACCCGGAGCCCGGCGGCATCACCTACTACCAGCTCAAGGAAGCGCTGCTGCTCGTCGCCAGGCAGTACGACATCATCGGCCTCGACCTCACGGAGGTCGACCCCATCTACGACGCAGCCGGCGTCACCCCGCGCATCGCCGCGAAGCTGCTGCTCGATGTGCTGGGCGGGGTGTTTGCCTGACGGACGCCGCGTTCTCCGGGTCGAGTGTCATTTCGCGCGTCGTCGGCCTGCATGTCCGGTCAACAAACCCAATCCGTGAAATCCGCGTAATCCGTGGTTCCCTCGCTCGGGGGGCCATTCCGCAGCCGCCAATGGTGCATTCGACCCGTCCGGTACGCCGCTGGAACGGGGATACTGGCCCCATGGACGACGAGCAGTATCGAGAACGCCTCGCCCGGGACGTAGCCGCATGGCAGCACGAAGGACTGGTCTCCGAGGCCCAGGGCCGCGCCATCCTCGCGCGCGCCGGTGCGGACGCGGTTCGGGCTGTGCGTGCCCTGCGGCTCGGCTGGTTCGCCACGGCCGTTTCGGTCGTCGGCGCGGTCACGCTCGCCGCGGGCGTCGTGCTGCTGTTCGCCGCCAACTGGGACGAGATGCCGTCGTGGTTCCGCGTCGGCGCAGTCTTCGCCGGCATGTCAACGGCGTACGGACTCGGATACGCATTGATCTACCGCTACAACCTGCAGCGCGTCGGCAGTGCGCTCATCCTCCTTGGCGCGCTGCTCTTCGAGGCCGGCCTCTTCCTGCTGATGCAGATCTACAGCATGCCCGTCGAGGACAACCCCGGGCCGCTGTTCTTGCTGGCAGCGCTGGGCACGGCGCCGCTCGCCTACTTGCTCGGCTCCCGCATCATCCTGCTCGCCTCCTTGGCCAATTTCACGATGGGTCTGGTCGCCACATTGATCTCCCGTTACCCCGACTCACCGAAGACGGAATCCGTGCTGGTCATCATCGCCGCGCTGGGCATCGCGATGTACGCCGTCGGCAGGCTGCACGGTCTCCGCCCCGCCCTCGAGCACTTCGCCGAGACGTACGTGTTCTCCGGCCTCCTCGTCCTGCTCGGACTCGTCTACGTGTTCACGTTCGACGAACCCTGGTCATCGATGATCGACGCCGGCGTCGAATCGTACGCAGCGCCGGCCGTCGTCTACGTATCGCTCACGCTCGCGCTTGCGCTCGCCTGTGCGACGTGGCTACTGCGCCCACGGGACCTCGAAGGGCGCATCGAGGTGATAGCCCAGGCCGCGCTCCTCGGACTCGCCACCGTCGTCTCGACGTGGCCCGGCTGGACCGGGTATGCGGTCGTCTTCAATGCCGTGTATTTCGCGATAGCGGCCGGAATCGTCACGCGCGGCTACCTGCGCGGCGACGAGCGCTACATCAACGCCGGATTGCTGGCCGTCGCATTGGGCCTGCTGACGCGCTACGTCGATGTCTTCTGGTCACTGCTGGCAGGATCGGCGTTCTTCATCATCGGCGGCGCCCTGCTGCTGGCAGTGGCCTTCGCGCTGGAGCGCATGCGCCGAGGCCTTCTGCGCACAATGGCATCCGATGCGGGTGCTCCTGGAGCAGCATCATGATCGGCGGTCTGTCACCCGCGAAGAAGCTGGCGATCGTCGTCGCCATCCAGTTTCTCATCCTGCTCTCGATCATTGGCTTCAAGCAATACACGATCTGGACGAGCGAGACCGTGCTGGTGAAGACAACACCCATAGACCCGCGAGACCTGCTGCGCGTCGACATCGTGCGGCTTCAATACGACATCTCGACCATCGACCTCGACCAGGTGTCCGGGGACGATCAGTACGGCGGCGAGTTCTACGTTGAACTGCAACGAGGCGACGATGGGTACTGGGGCGCCGTCGCCCTGCATGGCAGCCGCGAACGCGCCTTCGACGGCACGGTGCTCATCAAGGCTGACACTCCGTTCTACCGCCAGAGCGGCGACCGCCGCATCAGCGTGACGTACGGCATCGAGCAGGTCTTCGTACCGGAAGGCGCCGGCGACGATCTCCCGTCGGGCCGCGACCACGTTGTCGCCGTGGAAGTGAGGGTCGATCGCTTCGGCAACGCTGTCCCCCGTCGCTTCATCGTCGATGGCCAGCCGTTCGATCTGAGCCGCTAGTGTTGGGCTTTCGGTTCAGCAACCTAATAGACGAGTGGCAGTGTGGTGACATAGCCGTCCTCGGCTCTGCGTCAGGCGAGGCCGGACAGACGGAGTGCAACGTCTCGTTCAGCCTCGGCCTCGCCGCGTGCGTGCTTCATGCTGAGCAGCGTGAAGAGCGCCTGCGCCGAGACCACCTGCGTGCTACCGCCTTGCGAGCGATCCGAATCCGTGAAATCCGCGTAGTCCGTGGTTCCCCTCAGGCCAACAACCATTCTGGATTCGAAACCTCCATCTTCGCGTGCACGACGTCGCGTACATGCGCGAGCGTCAGCTCGCGGAAGCGACCAGAATCGGCGTCGCCTTCGCGGATGCGCTCCGATAGCTCGCGATTGCGCTCCATCAGCTCCTGCTTCGTCGTCGCCAGCGTCGCCGGCCGCGTGGCCGGCCCCAGCAGCATGTCGAGCCCCCGCCACTCCGCATCGAGCTGCGTCTCTTCGTGCTGCAGCTCCCGCCGCGCGATGCGAATGACGTTCGCGGCAACGCGCGCGTTGTACTTGCGGCTACCGTCCAGCGTCGGCACCAACTGCTCGTCAAGCAACATCTCCACCGCGCGTAGCAGTTCGTCCACAGTCGGCCGGTCGTGCATCTCGCTCCGCTCCAGTTCATAGCTTGCAGTAAGTAGTTCTCAGTGAGGCCGTAGGGACGCAGCTTTAGCTCCGTCCGTCGCCGTCCGAACTACCCACTACAAACTACGAACTAATCAACTCCAGGAGTTCCCACTCCGTCTCCGCGGTTCGTCGCCCGATGCTCGCGAGCTCCACGCTCTTCGAGACGCCGTCGAGATACGTCCGCGCCTGGCTCAGGCAGATGACGCCCCAGCGCAGGTTGCCGAACACCTCCCAGAAGCGCACCCGCTCCGGGTCGACCTTCCCGCCGCCAGCGGCCTCATACGCCGCGAAGAACGGCTCGCGCTCCCCGACGCCGCCGACTGGCTTCGACCCGCCGAAGCGCCACGAGCGCACGCAGATGAACCCCATATCCTCCATCGGGTCGCCGATGTGCGCCAGCTCCCAGTCCAGCATCACGCGCAGCCCCTCCGGCCCGAACAGCACGTTGCCGATGCGGAAGTCGCCGTGCACGAGCGTGCGCGTCATCGCCGGCGCACCGGCCTTCGCACCGGCGATCACCGGATGCTGCCGCAGCCAGCGGAACGCCAGCTCGAACGCCGGATGCGGCTCCGGCGCGATCATCCGGAAGATGCTTTCGTAGCGCTCGACCTCGTGCGCGGCCGGCGACACACCGTCTGGCGGCGCTGGCAGCGACGTCAGCCCATGCTTCTCGACGGGGATCGCATGGATGTGCGCCAGCAGCCGCCCGAGCTGCTCCGGCAACACCTCGCGTGCCTGCGCATACATATCCTCGCGCAGCAATCGCCGCGGCAGCGTCTCCCCATCGACGCGCCGGACGAAGAACGATTCTCCAGCGCCGACCAACTCGTCTCCGACCCACAGAGGCTCCGGCGCGGCCACGCCCTCATCGAAGGCCGCCTTCATGAGCTGGAACTCCATCGGCCGAGTCAGCTCCTTCGGCGCGCCGCGCACATCGCGCTGCAGGATCAACGCCAGCGTCTCAGACGCCGCGCCAGCGCGCTCGACCGTCGCATCCAGCGACCACGTCTCCCGCGAAGCGCCACCCGTCAGCCGCCGCAGATCCGAAACGCGCACAGCGCTCGCGCCCGTCGCCCGTGCAACAAACGCCTCAACCCCGCGGGCCAGTTCCTCGTCAGCCAAAGATGTTCACCTCAGGCCAGGGAGCCGCCGGGGCGATTGGTGCGAGTCGAAGAACACGGGTCGTAGTCTCGGGTAGGGGTGCACGGCTGTGCGCCCGCTGCGGGCACCAACCAATCGATCCAGCCGCTCGGTGTGTGCGCGACACCCAGTACCCCATTGCAAACGTCACTCGCCATCCGATCCCCTCTCCACGTCGTGGAGAGGGGTGGCCGAAGGCCGGGGTGAGGTGCCCGCACCGCCCGCCGCACCCTCACTTGCTCCTCAACAAATCCTCTGCGCCCTCTGCGGCTCTGTGGCGAAACCCCTAAACCACAACCTGATCCAAATACTCCGACAGCCCGTAGCCCACGGCATCGCCGCAGCGGAACTCCGTCATCCCTTCGCCGACGTGCGTTGTCATGCCGTCGCGGCGGTTCCGCAGCGGGATGAAGCCCATCACGTCGCCGGTGACATCGAGCTGCTCGCCGGTGTTGAGCTTCAGATGCGCGACAAGGCTCTTGTGGAAGAGCCCGTTATCCTCGAACTTCGTGTCGATGTCGACGGCGACGATCTGATCCATCTTCTCGCCGCGATACACCACCCCGGCCTGCGTGCGGTGCTCCGGGTCGCGCCAGACCGTCGAGACCATCATCCCGAAGTCCGGCCCGAAGTTGATCGTCAGCCAGCGATACGAATGGATCGCCTGCCAGTAGCGCGGCCCCCACGAGTGGTCGCGCAATCCCGTCCCGTCGATCTGCAACGTCTCCCCGTCGATTGTGATCGTGCCGTACGTGCGCATGTGCTGCTCGTAGTGCGCCCGAGCGAAAGATCGCTCCTCGCTGTCAGCATCCGGTTGGCCACCGGCGCTGCCGTAGACCGGGCCAACTGCCTCGTGCGTGATCTCCAGCGAAACGCGCTTCTTCGGGTTGTTGCGAAACGCGTCGCTTGGGTTGGCCATCTGCGCGGGGTTCGTGAGAAACACGGCGCCCCCCTCGAAGGTCGAGCGGTGCTTGACCAGCGGCTCCACGATCTCGAACTTCATGCCACCCGCGTCCATCGCATCGTTGCTGTCGATCTGCGGGCGCAGGTAGTTGAACAGCACCTCGCCCG
>CAYWOO010000121.1:0-23081 GCA_964458665.1 uncultured Dehalococcoidia bacterium | reverse complement strand
GGTCGTGCTAGGCGGGGAGCCAGCGGTGCCCTGTACCCGCAAGCCGCTATAGCGGGGCTGAATTCCCGCCCGAGGTTGGTGTACCTGGGAACTGGCTGCGCCGAGCAGCGTTGAGGGCCTGGTCCTACGCGGCGAAGCGCTATGAACCCCGTCAGATCCGGAAGGAAGCAGCGGTAAGTAGTTAGCTTCGGGTGCCGTAGGGCAACCGGGCCGGAGCTAGCTAGCGTCGTTAAGCCGAAGGGCCTGATCGACGGCGGGTGCACGACCTACCTTCTTCCTCTTCTTAATAGGCGGTCCGTGCGGGCCGCTTTGCGGGTGTTGACGACCAGGCGCAACGCGGCATTATCAGTCGAGTCTGGCGTCGGCTCGAACAAAGGCCGCACCAACGATGGCGGCGATCCGCGCGAACGGTAACTCCTCACAACAGGCGAGGGCGCCTGTCTTACGTCTAGATTCGAGATTCCCGAGGGCGCGTGACGGCTACGCGACGCCGCCTCGTGCGGGAGCAGCACTGGGGGCAGATTGGCGGGTACGCCCGGGTCGGGTCGCTTCGACGGCTTGATTCGCTTTCTGCATGACGCTAGGGCGCACAGCCTGCTGCTCGATCACCGCCGGCGGCGGCATCTGGCGGTGCTGGCGGCGATCCTGGCGGTGAGCGTGTTCGGATACGGCTTGCTAGAGCCGCGCAAGGTGCACGTGCAGGCCGACGGCCGCGAAGTCGTGGTCGAGACGAAAATGTCGAACGACTCGGCCGTGCTGAGCGGCGCCGGTGTGGATCTGCGCCCGGGTGACCGCGTGACGACACTCTCCGGCCCCGGTGGCTCGGTGCTGCGCGTCGATCGGGCGCGGACGGTAACGCTTGAGGCCGACGGCGCGACGTACACGCTCCGCACGCACGCGCTGACGATCGACCAGTTACTGTCCGAAGCTGATGTCGCGGTGAACGGCCGCGACAGCGTGCTGCAGAACGGCGTGCTCGTTTCGATGAACGCGCCCGTCGACCCACCCCACCTCTTCGCATCGCGCGCGCTGGAAGGCGATGCGCCCATCGCCGGCGATATCGCCATCGAAGTGCGGCGCGCGGTGCCGTTCACGATCGTCGAGAACGGGCGCGAGGTGCCATCGACGTCGAGCCGGCCGACCGTGGCGCAGGCATTGCGCGAGGCGGGCGTGGTGGTGGGGCCGGGCGATGCGGTGACGCCTGACGGGCAATCGCCGCTGGACGCGGATGCGCGCATTGAGCTGCGCCACGCGCGTGCGGTGACAGTTGCGCTGCCGAACGGACACAAGGTTCTGTACACGCTGGCGCTCAGCGTCGGCGAGGCGTTGGATAGCGAGGGCATCGTGTTGCCGCCGGGGGCGTTTGTCGATCCGTCGGCATCGACGCTGATCACCGCCGGGATGTCGGTGCGGGTCGTGCAGCTTTCCGCATCGAGCGACACGGAGATCGAATACATCGAAAGCAGCACGGTGTATCGATCGGATTCCAGCCTACCACCGGGCGAGGTCCGTACCGTGAAGGGACACGACGGCGCGAGAGTGCGCCGCTACGAAGTGAGCTACGTGAACGGCGAGGAGGCCGGGCGCGATCTGATCGATGAGCGTTTCGATCCGGAGCCGGTCGACACGCTGATCTACTACCCGACCCGCACCGGCGCCAGCGAGTCGCAGCCGGCGGACGCCGGCAGCGTTTCGAAAACGCTGCGCGTGTACGCGACCTGGTACAACCCGGCGAGCAGCGGCCGATCGGCCAGCGACGAGGCGTACGGGCGCACGGCGACGGGCGTGCTGGTCACGTACGGTATCGTTGCGGTGGACCCAAACGTGATCCCGTTGGGTACGAGGATGTTCATCCCGGGGTACGGCTACGCGGTCGCGGCGGACACGGGCGGTGCGGTGAAGGGCTATATCATCGACCTGGGGTTCCCGGACGGAGTTGACGTTGACTGGCGCTCGCAGTGGCTCGACATCTACATCCTCTCGTAGCCGCGCGCGGCCGCCTGTCCGGGCGAAGAAGCGCTTCGGGCAGCACTTTCTCTCCGACACCAACATCCTGAATCGCATTGCGGACGCGGCGGAGATCGCGACGGACGAGACCGTGCTCGAAGTGGGCCCCGGACTCGGCGCGCTGACCGCGGTGCTGGCCGAGCGCGCGCGCCGGGCCGTAGCGGTGGAGGTCGACGGCGATCTGATTGCGGGACTGCACGCGCGATTTGCGGAGGCGTCGCACGTGGCGATCGTCGAGGGCGATGTGCTGGATCTTTCGGTGGCGGAGGTTTTGGCTGGGGCTGGAGGGGACGAATTCACCGCAAAGCCGCAGAGGACGCAAAGGGGAGGCCGGTTCACCACAGAGGCACAGAGACATGGAGGATCTGTTCGTGTTGGAGCGGAACATATCCGCGATGATGACGGCCTGGAGGCGGAACGGACACCTCACCCCCAGCCGCTCTCCACGAAGTGGAGAGGGGAGCCGCCGCCCTACGTCGTGGTGGCGAACCTGCCGTACAATATCGCGGCGCCGGCGTTGCGGCGGTTTCTTGAGGGGGAAGTGCGACCTCGGCGGTTGGTGGTGATGGTGCAGCTTGAGGTGGCGGAGGCGATCTGCGCGAAGCCGGGGCGGATGAGTTTGATGAGCGTGGCAACGCAGGTCTACGGCGATACGCAGATGGTGATGAAGGTGGCGCCGGGCGCGTTTTCGCCGCCGCCGAAGGTGGATTCGGCCGTCGTCCGAATCGATGTGGCGTCGTCGCCGAAGGTGGATGTGCCGATCGATGCGTTCTTTCGCATCGTGCGGGCAGGGTTCGGCAACCCGCGCAAACAATTGCGGAACAGCCTGTCGTTCGGGCTGCACGTGAGGCAGGAGATCATCGACGGCATGATGACGGCGGCGGGCGTCGATGCGACGCTGCGGCCGCAGGTGCTGTCGCTGGATGATTGGGCGGCTATCACGCGGGCGTGGGCGGGGACGATGGACGCGGGAGGCGAGAAGCGGGAGGCGGGAGACGAATTCACCACAGAGATCACAGAGGGCACAGAGGATCTTTTGGGGAAGACGTGGGGACCTCAACCCGGCCCTCTCCGCCCGGCGGAGAGGGAGGACGCCCATGACTGAGGGACTGCGCGTCATCGCGCCGGGGAAGATCAACTGGTCGTTGGAGGTGCTGCGCTTTCGGCCGGATGGGTATCACGAGCTGCGGAGCGTGATGCAGACGATCGATCTGCACGACGTGGTGATGCTGACGCTCGCCGACACCGACGCGATCACGCTGGAGATTACGGGCGAGGCGGGGATGCTGGCGGATGCGCCGCGGGAGGAGAATCTCGCGTATCGTGCGGCGGTGGCGCTGCGACATCGCGCGGGCCCGCGGTTCGCCGGCCGCGGCGCACACATCGTGCTGGAGAAGCACGTGCCTGTGGCGGCGGGCCTCGGTGGCGGAAGCAGCGATGCGGCGGCGGTGCTGCGCGGGCTGAATGTGCTGTGGGACGCCGGACAGCCTGAGGTGAATCTCCTTGAGATCGCCGGCGAAGTGGGTTCTGACCCACCGTTTTTCGTCGTAGGGGGGACGGCGATGGTGAGTGGGCGGGGCGACTCTGTAGACGCGCTGGCGGACGCCGTTGCGCCGAGCATCCTGCTGGCGACGCCGCCGCAGAACGAGCGCGGCGAGAAGACGGCGGCGATGTTCGGCGCGCTGACGCCGCACGACTTCCAGGAAGGCGATGTCACGATCGGCGTGCGCGAGACGGTCGAGGCCGGGCGGATGATCGTTGATGACGAGCTGGCGAACGTGTTCGAGCGTGTGACGGCGAAGATGCAGCCGCAGACCGAGCTGGCGATGGAGGCGCTGCGGGCGGACGGCTATGTGCCGCATCTGTGCGGGGCGGGGCCGTCGTTCTTCCTTCTCTATGGCGGCGGCGCCGACCTGGCGCACGAACTTGCCGGACGCGTGCCCGGGCTGGGGTTCGAGGCGCGCCCGGTGCACGCGCTGGGCCGCGAGCGCGCGCTGCGTATGACGGAGCTCTAGGTGGCGGAGGTCTTCGCGGGCTTTCTCGTCGGGTTCGCGCTGTCGATCGGCGTCGCACCGCTGGGCGCAATCACGCTTGTTCGCTCGAACGACCGCACTGGGCTCGCGCAGCGCATCGCGCCGGACGGCACGAATGTGGTCGCGCTGTCCGTCGTGCTGCACTTCGCGGCGATGCTCGTGCTGACGATGATCGGCATGCTGCTCGGCTTGCTGCTGCTCGCGCTCAACGACCGCCGCCCCGACAACGGCCTCGGCAGCCCGAACGTCGCGTACACGCTGATCGTCGTTGCGCTGACGGCCGTGATCGTGATGCCGACGTTGGCGGTGCCGGCGGTGCGACGCTGGTGCATCGTCGGTGCGCTGGTGTTCGCGGCGGCGTTCGGGTGGGTGATGCCGTGGCTGGCTTGGGCTGGGTCGTGAGGGTTTGCCACGGAGGACACGAAGGGGCACGAAAGCGCAGGACTGCCGGGCTCCGGGAGCGGGCGGTTGATTGAGGTGCTGTTTTTCGCGTTTTGCTCATTGGCTGATTGAGTTGAAGCTGCGGTATGGGCGAAACTTTGATTGATGCGGTTTCGGAAGGACGATCCACGAAGAGCACGAAGGCCTCTCTTCGGTGAGTCTTTGATTGTTGTTGATTGAATTTCGGTGAAACGATCAAAGGCACGGGCTGGCGAATCTATCCACAGATTGCGCAGATTCCCACAGATGAGCGTCGAGCTGGTTGATCCGCGGGCGAGGGCGTGTGGCGTGGGCATGAGGCAATCGTACGCGTGGTGGTGGGCGATCTCCGAGCGGGTGGTGGCGCTGATGGTGTGCACTGTCCGCGCACGCAGGTTACGCGATGTGGCGCTACTGCGGGTATGGGCGGAGGCTCTGCATGACGGCGAGGAACTTCTGCTCGTCGATCAGGGGATTCAGGTCAACTGCGCCAGGAGCAGCATTTGGGCCGCCGCCGAGCGAGTTGGTTTCCGCCACCACGACCTCGTCGCCGACCTCGACGATTAACAGGTAGCCGTTAATCGGACGTGTTCCGCCGGGCGCCGAGATCAGTTCCGCGTCGTGGCCCGCCACTGAAACGGTCTTCCTCTTTGCGGAGGGGGTATCCAAGGCCCTGGCCCGCGGCCCCACAGACGCCCAGTCTGCTTTCTGGAAGGTCAGGATGTCCAGCCGCGCAATGAATTTGTCCGGGTGGAAATAGGCAATTTGGATCCCAGGCGCTGCAACACCCGCATAGCCCTCCGGAATATGCCCTCGACCGCGCGCAGCGGCCCTTTGTCCGTTTCGACGACAGATCCTAACCAGTACGGCGTGAGCCCTGCTGCCTGAGCGCCAGCGATAGGAGTGAGGCTCATTGATTCGGATCCGGTTTCGGGTCGTCGGAGGCCAAGACGCAGGCCGAAACGAGGCCCGCAGAAAACAGCGACAGAACGAAGGCCGCAAAACGCATCAGTGCCTCAATCTGTTACCCAAGCGCAGACGGGCAACGCACTGGCTCAGTCGCACAGCGTTGAATGCGTCCATACTCAACATCGGTCAGCGCTTGACGGAACCGCACTCGCGTGGTCGGCAGCGCGTCCTGCGACGAAGCGGAACCCTCGATCGTGCAGCGCCGAACCCGTGATGGAAAGAAACGCCATGACCTTTGCGCGCACGAGAACCTCCTATGCTGGATCAGCGCACAACGGCGGCGACGATTCGGTAGCTGTGTGGAGCGAAGCGGCCTAGCACCGAGCCAATGACCCGCTCGGCGGTGTTGCGGCCGGCGACGTAGCCTTGAATCTGCATGACGCGGTAGCCGGAATCGACGAAGAGACGCTCGAGGCCCATGCGCGTCAACGGTCGGACGTGCGTGTAGTCGTCCCAGAAATTCGCCACCGGGTAGAACTGTGAATATGGCGATGGCACGTGCGCGATCACGAAGCCGTTGTCCGTGAGCGCTGATCTCGCCGCGAGCAGGAGCCTTCGCGGATCTTCGACGTGCTCGATCACTTCCTTGATGCGCACGACATCGAACGCGCCGCAGCGGAAGGGGAGGCGAAAACCGTCGGCGAGTACGCCAGGAATGCATCGCGCGCTCCAGACCTCGCCCGCGCTCGGCTCAATATCGAGCGCGAGTGCGTCATAACCAGCCCGCCGCGCCATACGTACGAACGTAGCCGGCCCAGCGCCGACATCGAGTATGCGTTTCGTGCCGGGCATGTCGCGGCGGACGATCTCAAGATCGCCTTCGATGAGCTCGATATGTTCGCGGATGTGCGATACGGGGCTGACTGGCGCACTCATGCTACGGCCACCGATTCGAACGTGGCGGTCTGCGGAAACTCCGCGATCGTCGCAATGGCGTTTCGCATGATGGCCGAATAGTAGCGGCGTGGACCGCGCCTACCTATGCGGGAATGCCCGAGTACAATCGGGCTCCGGCACCCGATAGGCTTTCCGCGATGAAGATTGCGCTTGTTTACGACGCGCTGTTTCCGTACGCGAAGGGTGGGGGGGAGCGCCGCTACTTCGAACTGGCGCGGCGGCTGCGTCACCGGCACGACGTGCACATGGTGTCGTGGCAGTACTGGCGCGGTCCCTCGCGCGCGGTGATCGAAGGCATCACGCATCACGGGACCGGCAGGCCGCCCGCGTTCTACGGGCCGGACGGCCGACGGCGTATCGCGGAAGCAGCGGCGTTTGCCGGGCGGGCGCTGCCGGTACTCGCTCGCGAGCGATTCGATATTGTTGACTGCGCATCCGTGCCGTTCCTGCCGCTCTTCAGCGCTTCGCTGGCGTCGCGGTTGCGCGGCGATCGGCTCGTGGCCACGTGGTTCGAGTACTGGGATGCCTATTGGCTGACGTATCGGGGTGGCGCCTCGTCCCGGCTCGCGCGCTTCGCAGAGCGCGCCGCCGCGCGTGTTGGCGACGCGCATATCGCCATCTCCAGCACAACGGCTGAGCGCATGGCGTCGCAGCGGCCGGCGCGCATGCCCCTGGCCGTGATCGAACCGGGCGTGGATATCGATCTGATTCGCGGAGTGGGCGACGTCCCCAAGTCCGTCGATGTGGTGTTTGCGGGCCGGCTCAACGCGCAGAAAAACGTCGAGCTGATACTGCACGCGCTGGCCGTTGCGGAAGTCGATGGCGCGCGGATCACATGCTCCATCGTCGGCGACGGCCCGGAGCGCGCGCGGCTTTTGCGCCTGGCCGCCGACCTCGGCGTCGCCGATCGGGTCCACTTCCACGGACGCATCGACGACGACCGCGACTACTTTCGAACGATTACGCAGGCACGGCTGTTCGTGTGGCCCTCTGTGGCGGAGGGGTTCGGGCTGGCGCCGCTGGAGGCGATGGCCTGCGGCGTGCCCCCGATTGTGGCCTCGTCCGCCTTCAGTGCCACGCAGGCGCTCGTTGAGGACGGCATCACGGGCGTCGTCGTCGAGCCGAAGCCAGTGGCGTTCGCCGCGGCGATTCGGACGCTGCTTGCCGACGAGCCAGCGCTCGCTGCGATGCGTATCGCTGCTATGGCGCGGGCCGGACGATCGTCGTGGGACGCGATGGCTGAGGCCGTGGAGCGCGTGTACGAGGATGTGGTCGCCCGCCGTCCACTGCGCGGGGGCTGAGCGGCTGCGAACCGGCCACGGGCGTGGATCCGACCGTGGACGCGTCTCGAAGCGCGCGGACGGTGGGCGAGCGAGGTTACTCACCTTCGAGCATGCTCGCGAGGGCGCCAACCAGTACGACGTTTGCGCCGACGACGATGAGTGCCTGGCCGATCGCCGCCAGATCGAGGCGGCTGAGGCCCTCGAACTTCGCGAAGGCGATGAGTACGTCGGTGGCGAGGCCGAGGCCGACGAGCGCGACGCCGATGGCGACGAATGCCTCGAGACCCAGGTATCGACGATAGAAGCGCAGCACCGCATCTTCGTTGGTGATGCCGCGGGCGGTTGTATAGAGACGCGACGCGAAGCCCAGCAACAGAGCGTTGACGCCGACCGTGAGGAAGATGCCCCCGGCGAAAATCGGCTGCCAGGTCCGCGACCCGATCTCGATGCCGTGGGCGGGGAGCGCCATGGCCAGCGTGACGACACCGAGCAGCGTGAGTGCGACGCCGGGGAGGGTGAACAGGTAGTTGGGGCTCGCGAGCAACAGGAAGCGCAGGTGCCGCCAGCCGTCGCGGACGGTGTTGAGCTTTGCTTCGCCCAGCCGTTCGCCGTACGGCACCGGGACATCGGCAACCGAGATTCCCCGACGCGCGGATTTGAGGATCATTTCCGACGCCAACTCCATGCCATCCGTGCGTAGATCGAGGCGCTCGAGCGTGTCGCGCGTAAACGCGCGAAGGCCGCACTGGCTGTCACCGACTTTCAGGCCGCTGAACATCTTGAGCAACAACGATATTGCGGGCGTGCCGATGTAGCGGTGGCTCCAGGTCATAGCGCCCGGCGCGATGCCGCCGGCGAAGCGGTTGCCGACGGACATGTCGTAGCCCGCGGCCAGCGGCTCGATCAGTGGATCGAGATCGGCGAAGTCGTAGGTGTCGTCGCAGTCGCCCATCACCAGCCATTCGCCTGCTGCGGCCTGGAACCCGCGACGGAGCGCTGCGCCGTATCCGCGCCTCGACTCGTGGACGACGCGGGCGCCCGCGGATGCGGCCAACCACGCCGAGCGATCGGTCGACCCGTTGTCGACGACGATCACTTCGCCGGTGTAGGGGCTTTGTGCGATCCAGTTGAGGGCTTTTCGCACGCATGTCGCGACCGTCTGCTCTTCGTTGAGACACGGCAAGACGACGGAGATGCGGGGAGCGGCGTCCGGCGCACGCTGAGCGGCCGCCGGCTCGTACGCGTCCTCGAACGGCTGGGGCATGGCCATAGGGTGCATCCTTCCCACGACGCTGGCGATCCACGATGTAACGGCAGGTGCGAGTCAGGGTTACGCCTGATGAAACCCTACATTTCTTCGCGGTATTGTCTTATGACTGATCGACATCTCAATGATCGGTCGGAAACCAGGCTGCGCGTACAGGCGAGCGGTCAGTGGATGTGGAAGCTAGCGCACGCCTCTGACCGTGGGGACGCAATCCGCTACCATACTGCGAACCGGCCAGGGTCCGGCCATGACGAGGAGGCACCCCCGCACGATGTCCGAACTCGCCGAAGCGCAGCCTACGCCGCCGCGCGGCCGTCTTGTCCGCGTGGGCGGCGCCCTCGGCGGTGTGTTGCCTTCGCCGTGGTTTGTACTGGCGGCGCTGGCGTTTCTGACGATTGTTGCGGCGCAGGCGGCGACGAGCCGGAACTACGAGGTGCGGCTGCACCGGCTCCAATCGCCGGCCAGCTATCTGGGCGACGTGTACACCTATCCCCGCACCGAGCTGTTCGCGATCATTCTGTTCCTGATTGGTGGCGTGGCGCTGGCTATCGCCACGTTCAAGGTGCAACTCGATGCACCATTTCTGCCGCCGGAGGGGGCAACGTCGAAGCGTCCGTTTACGCGCCGGCGTGCCGTGCTGGCGGCGCGTATCGTGATCATCGCGGCGGCGGCATGGATCTTCTTGAACCTCCGCCTCTACAATCATCACTACCGCGGGTCGCTGGTCTGGGTGTTCTGGTTCTCCATCGTGGCATTCGCGCTGGCGTCCATTGTGCTGTGGTGGCGGTCATCGGTGCGTCTCGGCATCGAGATCCGCTGGTGGGAAGTGGCGGTCGTGATCGCCGCCCTGGTGTTCTTCCTGGTGGTCAATATCCGCGACGTGAATAGCTGGAAGTACTCCGCGATCGGCGACGAGTACGCATTCTTCGACTACGCCAAGGCGATGGAGAACGGCACGCTGCGCGCGAACATCTTCAGTCAGGTGGGCGTGTATTCGCAGCGGCCGATCGGCACGTCGGCGATCCAGGCGCTGGTCATGCGTATCTTTGGCGCCGACAGCTACGGCTGGCGCATGACGACGCCGATTGCGCTTGCGGCGGCGATCCCGGCCGTGTATCTGCTGG
Organism: uncultured Dehalococcoidia bacterium; assembly: GCA_964458665.1. Lineage (GTDB taxonomy): Bacteria > Chloroflexota > Dehalococcoidia > DSTF01 > JACRBR01 > JANXYW01. The sequence continues at coordinate 13,081 of CAYWOO010000121.1, read as the reverse complement.
GCCGCGAACTGTTCGACCGCCAGGTCGCCGCGTTTTCGACGCTGGTCTTCGCCACGTCACACTACCTGACGTCGTACTCGCACACGGTCTACGACAACGTGTTCGCGCTGGTGCCGTTCGTTTGGAGTGTGGCGCTATCCGTAGTTGGCATCCGCCGTTCGAGCGCACCGTGGATGTTCGCGGCGGGCGCCGTGGGTGGCATCGGCTTCTACACCTTTCCGACGGCGCGGATGGCGCCAATTGTGCTGGTGATCTTTCTGTTCACGCTGGGGAGGCGGGCCTGGCAGCCGCGCCTGCTGCTGCCGTTCGGGAGCGCGTTGCTCATCACCGGGTTGCCGCTCTTCGCGACGGACCGATGGGACGCGATTTCTGTTGCGCGCGATCGCACGGTGTTCGGGTTCACGGATTCGCCCAACGAGACGATCCAGACGCGTATTCTCGAGAACATTCCGCGCTCGCTGCTGGGGTTCAACTTCAACCCGAACCCTGGCCACTTCGTTTCGGGCTCTCTTCTGGATCCGATAGCGGCCGTCTTCCTTGTAGCCGGCGTGGCGTTCGCGCTCGCCCACGTGCACAAGCCAGCGTACCGGCTGCTTGTGATCTGGTTTGGCATCGACATCCTGTTTGCGGGCATTTTCTCGCCCTACGACCGCGTGGGGTACGACCGGTTGCACTTGGCGCTGCCGGTCGTCGCATTGTTCGTCGGCCTTGGCATGGCGCTGGCCGTGCGCGCCGTCTCGACCGGGCTGACGCGAGGACGTGTTGCGCCGGGCCATATCGCTCTGGCGTTGTTCGTTGTGATGGCGCCCGCGATGGCGTATCTGAACCTGCAGCGCTTCTACGTAGAATCGCCCAAGGTGACGCCGACGACGGAGGAGCGCATGGCGATCGGCGGCATCGTATCGCCGCCGTGCAAGGACGTCCGGAAGGTGCTTGCGGTGATGCGCGAGCCACGCCCGCTTCTCAATCCGGCGATCGCGACATACGGCTGGTCGAATCGCGACGTGACGACGCGCTCGTTCGCCGACGCGATACCGGCGAGCGATCTCGCCGCGTTCGAGTGCATCGTTGTCGTTTCCGTGCCGGATCCGCCGACGCTGGCGTCCGTGAAGTCGATGGTCGACCGCTTGAGCAGCTTCAAGTTCGAGGAGCGCCAGAGGATTGCTCAGGGCAGCCCTGAACTTCAGGCGATTGTCTTTACGCCGCCGTAGTGTAGTGCTTAGGTGCTGGGTCGTCCCGGCGGCCTACGTGACGTCGCAGGACGCGTGCTGAACGCCCGCGTTCCCGACCGAGTTGGGGACCCCACAGCGGGGGACGGCTGTGCCACTCTATGGGCGCTTCAGTACCTGTTAGTGCTGGGCCACCGCACTTGTTAGCGCCGGGCCACGACGAAGAGGTTGCTGCCGTCGCCGGGGCGCTCCTCGCGCTCGACGAGGCCGCGCAGCACGCTGGCCCAGGCGTTGACGACGGGAGCCGGGTGCCAGACCGCGCGCCGGCCGCGCGTCAGCCGTCCGACATGCGACAGCATCGCCGTGGGAAGGCCGATATCGAATGCGCGAGTGGCTGCGCGCGAGATGATGCGCCGCTCCTGCTCGACGGCGAATCCGGCCTCGCGTACTGCGGACAGCCACCAGTCGGGCTCGTGCAGGTTGATGTGCTTGAACGTCTTGTGCACGCGCTTCACATACCGGTCCGCCACCGCGCCCAACCCTACCTTGCGCGCCAGCGGTGGAAACGCCATGTAGGCGTCCATATCGACGAGTGGGACGGAGAACACTAAGGTCCCGCCCGGCTTCAGCACGCGCTGCGCCTCGGCAAAGAATGGCAGGACGTCGGGGATGTGTTCCAGCACGCTGACGCTCATCACGGTGTTGAAGGCGGCGTCGCCGAACGGCAGGCGACGTGCATCGGCCTGCACAAGCGTGCGGTAGATGTTCGCGTCGCGGCTGATGTCGAGATCCTTCCGCGAGATGTCCAGGCCGACGTCGCAGGGCTCGTCGAAGAACGCGCGTCCGAACTCGCCGAATCCGGATCCGACATCCAGGATCGGCCGAGGCATGGGGACGGATCCGAAGTGCCGGGCCTCAATTGAGCGCCAGATCGCGAGAGCGGCGGGGGCCCGCTGAAGGTAGCGCTTCAGATAGCGATCCACCGGCGCCGGTGTGTGGCCGTTGGTGTTCTTCGGCTTAGATTGGTCGGACATCGTGCACTTCTTCCTGTGATTCATTCTCGGCTTCACGGTTCATATCGTGCAGCAGGCCCATTCGGCGCAACACATCGAGCGCCCGATCCCCTACGAAGTAGTTCCAGAGCATGGCGGGCACGATGCCCGCTGCCTGTGCCGGCACGATGGGCGTGCCGCGCCGCGTCAGCAAGGCGCATATGCCGAATGTTAGCGCGAACGACGGCACGGCGAGGATGTGCGTTTTGCCCAGGCGCTCGGCGAAGCGCGTGCTCTGACGGCCCAGGGCGATTCCCCACGACTCCCGCCAACCGAAGCTGAACAGGATCGATGCCTCGATTGCCAGCGCGGACGCCGGCAGCGGCGCGACGCCGAGCGCGTAATGCAGCGCCGCGACGAGCGCCAGGTTGACGGTGATGCCGGAGACGCCCCCGGTGGCGCGCCGGTAGAAGCGTTCGCGGCGGTCGTAGCGGATCCACCAGGCATTGAGGAACAGCTCGATGGCGTCCGACAGACGGAGCTTGCTGTCACCTTCGGCGCGATTGGCGAACGTGATGGGTACTTCGGTCACCTTCGCGCCCGCCATGAGCGTGTTGTAGGCGAGGTAGGTCAGTACCGCGTAGCCGCGCGGCGCGAGCTTCAGGTCGACCCGGCGGAGCACGCTGGCTCGGTAGGCGCGGAAGCCGCCGGTGCAGTCGTGGATGGCGCCGATGCCGGCGATGACGCGGATACCGGAGTTGGCGACGCGCGAGATGAGTTTGCGCGTGATGCCCCAGTCCTTCGAGAGCCGTCCGCCCGGAACGTAGCGTGAGCCGACGACGAGGTCGTAGCCGGCGTCGATCTGGGCGATGAGGCGGGGCAGATCGGCCGGATTGTGAGAGAAGTCGGCGTCCATGTGCAGCACGATATCCGCGGCCAGATCGGTCAGCGCATGCTCGAGGCCGCGCGCGTAGGCGACGCCCAGGCCTTCTTTCGTGCCGCTGAGGAGCCGCACGTTCGGAAAGCGCTGTTGCAGCGCGCGGATGACGTCCTGCGTGCCGTCGGGTGAGTTGTCGTCGACGACGAGGACCTCGAAGTCGTGCTGGATCTCCGCGGACGCGGCGATCAGCGCTTCGATGAGCGGGCGAATGTTGTCGCGCTCGTTATACGTGGGAACTACGGCGACGACCTTCATGATTCGATCGACTCCGGCACCGGCAGCCGCTCGCCCGCAGCGGCGGCGGCGGGGCGACGAGCGCGCAGCCCGATCGACGCGGCGAAGTCGTGCCACATGAGGCGGTGGTTCCAGAGGAACGCCGCGCCGAGGGCGGCCGGCACGAAGTAGATGACGGCGTGCTGTGCGAATGCATACGTCAGCGCGTTTTCCTTCGGGACGCCGAACACCTCGGTGAGCGTCTTCACGGCGATGGCGTGGAACACGCCGACGTAGCCGGGCGACGACGGCACCACCATGCCGAGCGTCGTGGCACCGATGACGATGGCCGCCGCCGGGAATCCGACCTCAAGATGGAACGCCTGCATCACCATGAGAAAGCTAAGGGTGCCGCACGCCCAGATGATCGCAGTGAGCGCTACCACAGACGCGAGCGTCACGATGCGGCGCAGCGGATGCAGCGCGATGAGCATCGTGTTCGACGCCTGTTCCAGCTGCGCGCCTACGCGCGGCACGCGGCGCAGCCACGCCTTCCAGAACGCACGATCGCTCTCGTTGACGTGTGATAGCGCGATGAGCAGCGCGAATGCAGCGAGGGCGCCGCCGCCTATGAGGAGCGCCGGGCCGTGCGTCCAGCCGGGCTCATCGATGAACGGGAAGAGCACGATGACGAGGGCGACCATGGCGATGACGTCGATGCCACGCTCGACGGCGATGCTGGCGGCGGACCGGACCTTGCCGATGTTCTCCAGCTCGTCGATGAGGAAGACTCGCGCCACTTCGCCCGCGCGGAAGGGCAGCACGTCGTTGACGAGATAGCCGACGTTCGTCGCGCCGAAGAGGTTGCTGTGGCGGAGGCCGGGGTGTGGCGAGAGCAGGAGGCGCCAGCGGACGGCGCGGAACTGGAGGTCGAGGATGAGTAAGGCGATCGCCGGGGCAAGCAGCCAGTAGTTGGCGTGGCGGAACGAGCGTGCGGTCTCGGGTACATCCACGCCGCGGAAGAGGACGAACAGCGCGCCCACCGTGATCGCGGCTTCCACCGCAATCAGCGCCGCGCGGCGCAGTGAGCCCGACCGTGTCCCGGCGTCCATCAGATTCGCCTCGGCTGCCATGCGCGTCCTGTGATCCTCATATTGACTGTCAAGTTTACAAACGGGTCTGGCTGCGGGCTGTTTCGGCTGGCCGACGGGAATCTGGCGGTCTGGCGCTCGCCCATTGCTCGTTGAAGGAGTATCGGCCTCGTGCGCAGATTCGGGGAGTTCCGCCAGCCCGCCATCATAGGCGCGCGGCTACCCGGCCAGCAATGCGAGCGCCTGAGGCGGCTGATGCCGAAGCTGGAGCCGGGCCACCAGCTGGTGTCAGCCTTCGGGCGACCTGCCTCGCTTCCGTGGTCCGGCATTGATACGATGGCGCACCAATGAACATCGTGTACCTGGCTGTGGGCGGCTCGTTAGGCACGATCTCGCGCTACTACGCGGGGATCTGGGTGGCGAACGCCACCGGGGCGCGCACACCCGGCACCTTTCTCGTGAACGTCCTCGGCTCCTTCCTGATCGGGTTGTTCCTGACGCTCAGCGTCGAACGCTCGTGGTCGAGCGCGCTCGTGATCCTGGTTGCCGTGGGCTTTCTGGGCGGGTTCACCACGTTTTCGACGTTCACATGGCAGACCTACGAGCTGCTGCAGTCGGGTGAGATTTCTCAGGCAATGCTGAACATAACCGGTAGCGTCGTTGCGGGCATGCTGGCCGTGTGGGCAGGGGCGACGCTGGCGAAGGCGCTGTGACGCTGGTTCGAAGCAGCTGCGGCCGCGTATGATCGAGCGGCGAAGGAGGAGACATGGCAGACGCGAAGCAGATCGTGCGTGACTTCTGCGCGGCGTGGGAGGCGATGGACCAGCAGCGCATCCTGGACGCTTTCACGGACGACGCGGTGTACCACAACGTGCCGATGGCCCCGGCCGCGGGCAAGGACGCGATTAAGGCGCTGCTGGGATTTATCCTTGGCCCGGCGAAGAGCGTGAGGTTCGACATCAAGCGGATCGTCGCCGAGGGCGACACCGTGCTGACAGAGCGCGTCGACACGTTCTTGATGGGCGACAAGACGGTTGCCCTGGAGGTGATGGGGATCTTCGAACTGCGTGACGGCAAGGTCGCCGCGTGGCGCGACTACTTCGACATGGCGTCGTGGACGAAGCAGGCCGGTTGACTCTAATCAGGCTGCCCGGGCGCCGGTTCATCCAAGTTGTCGCGACGCTCTCGCTGATCATCGCGGCGATTGCCGTCAGTGGCTGTCAGCTTGCCTTCAACGCCGAGATCGAGACGTATGCGGATGTCAACGCTCTCCGCACGGAGGCGGGGCTGCCGCCGCTGGAGGCGAGCCAGGAACTGGCGAACGTCGCGCGGCTGCACAGTCAGGATATGGCTGCGAACCACCGAATACGGCACGAGTTCGACAACGGTTGCACGATCATTTGCGTGATGGACGCGGTGGGCATCGAGCGGGCGTGGGCCGGCGAGAATACCGAATCGAACAACTGGGAGTGGACGGAGACCGCGTACCACGCGGTGGCGACGTGGAAGAGCGATTCGGAGCACCTGGCGAACATGATGAACTGCCACTACACCCGCTTCGGCTCCGGCGTCACGCTGGGCAGCGACGGCCGCATCTACTACAGCATGGTGTTTGAGGGCAACGCCGACTGTTAGGCCGACGCCAGGCTGACGGGTGACCCCAGGTTCCTTCTACCGCCGCGACCGAGATCGGGATAGCTCCGAGGCTTCCTCCCGGCTTATGGCGGCGCCTCGCCCGGTCGCCAGCCAGGTGACGCCGCCTGCAAGCATCGCGCACGTACCCAGGATCCAAGCTTGCTGGTCGAGAAAGACGAGCATCAACGCTATCGTGGCGATTGCGGCGAGCGGCAACAGCGGCACTCTTCCGACGTTGAGCGGCGAGCGCATGGAACGTTTGGCACCGGGCATGCGGAAGCGGAGGGCGATGACCGAGGCGTTCATCATGAGGAAGATGACGTAGACGGAGAAATCGGTGACGGAGGCTACGAGGCCGATATTGCCGATCGCCGCTATCGTCGCCGCGATGGCGAACGAGGCGATGGCGGCGACGTAGGGCGCCTGGCTGCGCCCGCCAACACGGGCGAGCACGCGCGGCATCGCGCCGCGGCGGGCCATGCCGAACACGATGCGCGACGACGCTGTGAGCAGGAGGAGCGTGGTGTTGATGGTCGCGGCGAGCGCGAGCCCCGCGATGATGTCGGCGGCTCGGTTTCCCCAATCATGTTCGATGACGGCGGCGAGCGGGCGGTCCGACGCCGCAAGCGCATCGCCACCGATGAGGCTGACCGCGGCCAGGCCGACAAGCATGTAGAGGACGGCCGAGATAAGGAGCGTGGCGAGCAAGGCGCGCGGTATCACCCTGGCGGCGTCGTGTGTCTCTTCGGAGAGCGTGGCGATGTCGTCGAAGCCGATGAAGGCAAAGAACACCAGCGCGGCGCCGGACAAGACACCCGTTGCCGATGCTCCCTCGACCAGGGAGCGGCTGCCGATATGTGGGGTGCCGGAGGCGATGACGAGAAGCAGGCCGCCGACCTGCAACGTGGCCAGGGCGATAGACAGCCAGATCGACCGCTGGATGCCCGCCATGACGATGAGGGTTAGCGCGAAGAGCAATCCAATTGCACCGACGCGCACATCGATGTCGATAAAGTGCCGTAGATAGTGCGCGAAGCCGATGGAGACGGCTGCCGCCGCGACCATGTAGGCGACGACCATCATCCAACCAGCGAGGAAGCCGAAGAATTCGTTGAAGGCGTGGCGGCCGTATTCGTACTCGGCGCCTGCCGAGGGGAACATGCCCGTCAACTCGGCGTAGGTCATCGCGGTGAGCGCGCTGAGTAGAGCAGCGACACCAAACGAGATCCACACGCCATTTCCGGCGTCCTTGGCCGCTTCACCGACGAGCACGTAGATACCGGCGCCGATGACAATACCGACGCCCGTGGCAGTAACCTGCCAAAAGCCCAGGGTGGGTCGTAGTTTCAGTGTTTCGTCCGACGTCCGCGTCTCGGCCATCCTACACGCTAGCGTGTTTCAGCCGTGTGTGGTCGGGCGCGGGGGTGGCTCCTGCTGTCGGCGTTACTACCGTTCGCGGCCATTTCGCGATGTTCGCACGCCGCGAGCCAAATCAGATGCCGAACGGGATACCCGCGGCACCACTACCCGGTGGCTGCGCGCGGGCTGCGGGGATCGGTCCGCGTGTGGAGGTTCGGGAGGCCGTCGATGGAAGCCGGCGCAGGTGTCGAACCGACCACCAGGGTCAATCGCGGCCTATTGGCGCTCCTGTCTTGTTGCGCAGCCGGACCCGCCTCCCGCTCCACCAGCCACTGGCGGGTCGAATCGAGCCATCGGGTGGGCAGACGCCCGCAGGTCTCCACGCCTTCGTCCCTCAAGATGACGTGACGGTGCTGTTCGCCGAAGTAGAACGCGAGCAAGCGCCCAGGTCTCGTGACATCGAGCAAGATCGCACCACCCGCGGTGTCCGCCAAGGCGGCTTCGGCAAGGAGCAACCCTTCGGTAGTGAGAAGCTGCATCGCGTACTCGCCTCGCCGCGCTCCGACTTGCCCTCCGTGTAGACGATACGCGCCGCACGTGCTGGTGCTGAGTGCCGGATGGAGCGCTCGTCGTCGCCGATCGGCCCTTGCACTGAAGCGAGCCTCCGTTTGCGTCGCTTCAGTAGGACGCAGATCCGAACGTTGCGCCAAAGCGGCGCCAACTCCTAGCGTCCGTCCGGTACTCAGCATCGCCGATACGTACCGAATGCCTCGTGCGCACCGGCCAACAGTCTGCGACGATGGAGGAGAGCGACGGCCACCGTGAGGCGGCATCGCATTGGAAGGTGGGGGCGGTGCGAAGCGCATCAGCGCTGGCAAGGCGCGGCAAGCGCACCCAGGTCGAGGCGGATCTCGCCCACGCGAGCCGGCCGCTGCTGCATCTCGTGCCGGAGATCGCGCTTGGCATCGCGGGTGCGCTCGGCTACTTTGCCGTGCGCGGGCTGATGTCCAGCAGCGCGGCGGAGGCAATCGGCCACGCGCGCGGGATTGTTCGTCTGGAGAAGGCCTGCGGCTTCTACTGGGAGCCCGAGTTACAGAACATCATTGCGGATCACCATCTGTTGGTGACTCTGGTGAACTGGATCTACATCTACGGCCACTGGCCGGTCATTGCCACCGTCGCGCTCTGGCTGATGCGCTATCGACACGGTACGTACCTCGTCTTCCGAAACGCCTTCTTCATCTCCGGGTTCGTCGGACTGCTCGTCTTCGTGCTGTTTCCGGTCGCGCCACCGCGATTGGCCGGACTTCAGTTTGTAGACACCGTCACGCAGTACTCCAACTCATATCGCGTGCTACAGCCGCCGTCGCTCGTGAACCAGTACGCCGCGTTCCCCAGCCTTCACTTTGGATGGAACTTGCTGGCCGGGCTCGCGGTGTTCCGGACTGTGTCGAATCGCGTCGTCCACGTCGTTGCGCTGGTGCTTCCGGCGCTCATGCTCTTTGCGATTGTGGCGACGGCCAATCACTTCATCATTGACGCGGTTGCAGGCGGCGCCCTATCGCTCGTCGCCCTCGCGCTCGCCGCGCGGATCGCCCCCCGCGAGGCCATGGAGAGAGGTCTCACGGATGATCCCGTGCCGTGAGCCGGCGCGGTTTCGCGGGGGCGGTCCTTGGCGTACACTCGACATCGTCGGCGCGCTCGATCGAGCAGCGCGCGCGTAGCTTAGAGGTGAAGCATGGTTGCGATATTCGGGGACATCACGGGGCAGGACGACTACACGCACACGTTGGGGCCGGAGCCGAACTTCAACGAGAGCATGTACTTCAACTTTTTCGACCGCGGGCGCAAGAGCGGCGGCTTTGTGCGCCTGGGCAACCGGGCGAACGAGGGGCGGGCGGAGATGACGCTGACGCTGTACATGCCCGACGGCAGCGTGCTGTTCCAGTACGACCGCCCGATGATCGAGAACAACGACGCGATGGATGCAGGCGGCATGCGGTTCGAGGTGATCGAGCCGCTGATGAAACTCCGCACGCTGTACGAGGGTGGCGCGGTGCATCTGAAGGATCCGTCGCAGATGGCGGACCCGCGCGTGGCGTTCAAGAACAATCCCTGGAAGAAGGTGAAGGTCGACCTGATCCACGAGGGCGCCGGGCCTGTGTACGGCAGCAGTGGCGGCAGCCGCAAGATCGAGAACCCCGAGCAGGAGTTTGGCAAGGCGCACTACGAACAGCACATGATCGTGCGCGGCACGGTGGAGGTCGAGGGCGAGGCGCCGCTGGTGATCGACGGTCTCGGCCTGCGCGACCATTCGTGGGGGCCGCGTTACTGGCAGGCGATCTGGTCGTACCGCTGGCTGACGATCAACTTTGCGCCGGACTTCGGGATGATGGTGTCGACGATCTGGCGCACACCGGAGGAGCGCACGCAGGGCGGTGTTGTGCTGCGCGGCGACCGGCTGGAGCGCATCGCCGTGGTCGATATCGAAACGAAGTTCGACGACGGTGGGTTGTTTCACAGGGAGCTCGTCGCGCATCTGACGCTGGCGAGCGGCGAGAAGCTCGACGTCAGCGGCAAGGTGATGAGCTTCATCCCGCTGCGCAATCGTCGCAACGGCATGACGACGCACGTGGGCGAGGGCATGACGGAGTACCGCTGCGGCGACGCGGTGGGATACGGGCTGTCGGAGTACCTCGACCAGGTCGACGAGTGACGCCTAAAGAGATCTCGGCCGGTCTCGAAGCGTTCCTGCGGCGCGAGACAGGCGCGAAGGCTGTGCGCGTCGAAGGGCTGCGGCGGCTGACAGGCGGGGCGTCGCGCGAGACGTGGTCGCTGGACGCCGTGATGGAACCTCACCCCCCGGCCGCCTCTCCATCCAGTGGAGAGGGGGGGACGACGGAGACCCTGCCGCTGATCTTGCAGCGCGATGTGCGCGGTCAACCGCCGGCAATGAGCCGCGCCTTCGAGTTTAAACTGCTGCGCGCAGCGTACGACGCTGGCGCTGGCGCGCCCGAGCCCATGTTCATGGGCGACGATTCGCTGGGCGGCGAGTTCTTCCTGGTGCGGCGGATCGAGGGCGAAACACTGCCGCGGCGGTTGCTGCGCGACGATGCGTACGCGCAGGCGCGCGTGGCGCTGACGCCGCAGCTCGGCGCCGTGCTGGCGAAGATCCACGCGATGCCTCTGGCTGGACTCGACGAGCTGCCGTCGGTTGAAGCGACGCCATCGGTCGCGGAGCAACAGCTCGATCGGCACGAGCAGCTGTTCCGGGCGATCGCGCCGGAACCGCACCCGGCGTTCGAGCTGGCGTTCCGCTGGCTTCGCAAACAGCAAACAGCTAGCAACAAGCAGCAAAACGAGACGAGAACCCTGGTGCACGGCGATTTTCGGATGGGGAACGTGCTGTTCGGGCCGAATGGTATGCGCGCGATCCTCGACTGGGAGCTGGCGCACGTCGGCGACCCGGCGGAGGATTTGGCGTGGATGTGTGTGCGCTCGTGGCGTTTCGGCGGGGAGAAGCCCGCCGGCGGCATCGGCACGCGCGAGGAGCTGTTCGCGGCGTACGCGGCGGCCGGCGGCGCGAGGGTCGACCCGGAGCGTGTGCGCTGGTGGGAGGTCTTCGGCAACCTGCGCTGGGGGATCATCTGCATCGGCCAGGCGCGGCAGTATCTCGATGGCCACTCGAACAGCCTGGAACTGGCGAGCATCGGTCGGCGCACGGCGGAGACGGAGTGGGAATTGCTGAATCTGGTGGGGTAGCTGCTGGCCGTTGGTGAGGAGAGTGCTGCATGCATGACCGTCCTACCGTCGATGAACTGCTGCGCGCGGTAGAGCTGCTACTCGATGAGCAGCTTGTGCCGTCGCTCGATGGCGCGCGCAAGTACAACGCGCGCGTCGCGACGAACGTAGTCAAGATAGTGCGGCGGAAGCTGCAGCACGGGGAGCGGCAGATTGACGCCGAGTGGCGCGGCCTCGACATCGTGCTAGGCGCGGCGACGCGTCCGGCGACGCTGCTGGCGACGAAAGAGGCGCTGCGCGGACGCAACGCTGAGTTTTCGGAGCGCATTCGCGCGGGGGAGGCCGACGCCGGCGAGTTCCGCGAACTGGCCGTCGCACACGTGCGGGACACGGTACACGCGAAGCTGGAAGTCAGCGATCCGGGGTGGATCGATGGGTAACGGCTCGCGAATTGCAGCCTGTCACTCTGTCGCGGTGTCATTCTGAACGAAGCGAAGAATCTCCTGCGGCTGAGGCACATCCGTCGTTCGATGTAACCTTTCGCCCGCGATGCGCGTCGAACACATAGAAGGCATATCACGCGCCCTCGCCTCAGGAACCGAAGGAGACACCATGCCGCGAATCGAAGGACTCCCCTTAGACGAAGCGCCGGAGCACGTACAGAAGATCTACGCCGGTGTCGAGCGAATCTACAAGAAAATGCTCGATCCCGTGTCGATCACGGCGCACAGCCCCGACGTGCTGGCCGCGTATCTCGCGTTCGAGCGCGATGTCCGTAAGGCGTCCGCGCTCGATCCCGCGCTGAAGCAGCTCGCGAACCTCAAGACGGCAACGCTTGTCGGCTGTCCGTTCTGCATCGACATCGGCTCGGCGGAGAGCCTGGAGGCCGGTGTGCGCGAGGAGCAGGTGCAGGAGCTGCATGACTACAAGACGAGCAACGAGTTCTCTGATGTGGAGCGGCTGGTGCTCGACTACGCCGTCGCGGTGACGCACACGCCCGTCTCAGTCGATGATGCGCTGTTCGAGCGTTTGCGCGCGCAGTTCTCGGATGCGGAACTGGTGGAGTTGACGGCAACGGTCGCCTGGGAGAACTATCGCAGCCGCTTCAACCATGCGCTCGGCGTCAAGTCGCACGGGTTCTCGGCGAACGGCGTCTGCGCGCTGCCGGCTCGCGTGTAAACATCTAGCGATATCGCCTCGTCAGTAACTCCTTCGGAAGTCACACCGCGTCCCGCCGCATCCGCGACATACGAAACAGGACTCGGATCCAAGCCAGCACCCTTTTGTGCACGGCTCGTCTTCTCGCGAGTCGATCGGAAAGTGGTTACATTCGTTCGACCAGCAGTGACTTATGTAGGGCCGCTCATCCCCCAGACTGGGATCGGTACGTCTGACAAGTCTTAGGATTTCGAGGTTATCGGGTTGAAGTTGGTGCGCCCTTCTTAGGATGGCGTGAGCGCTATCTCGGTCATAGTGTATTGCGTCCCTACCTTTGCTCGCCAGTATTTCAAAGAGGCCAGCCTTTGCGGTCGCGTTTGCGGCGTTGATCTCAAGGGCTCGACTGAAACGCTCCTCCGCTTCAGAGAGACGGCCCATCTGTCGCAGAACATGACCTAATCCCGCCCAGTCGCGATCGGAGCCGCGCAATTCAGTCAAACGCTGCAGGGCGGCATGAGCGACGATCCACTCCGACTTGGACACGGCTTCGCGAGCGTGCTCGACGAAGAAGCTAATGCGATCGGAGTCTGAGTAATTCAAAGCAACGCGATTTAGCGCAGCATTGACTCGATGCCGCATGATTATACGGATATAGCGCGGCCGCTGCTTTGAGATTGCCGTTAGTCGAGGCTACTTCACGAACACCGCGCCGAGGAAATCGAGGATCAGCTTGGCGCTGATGCGGGCGGTGACGCCGGCGGCGTCGTAGATCGGGTCGACTTC
>CAYWOO010000120.1:0-4707 GCA_964458665.1 uncultured Dehalococcoidia bacterium | reverse complement strand
CAGCTTCCAGTTCGTGCTGACCGTCGATTCCAACGTACTGAAGCCCGTGTCGGTCCAGAAAGGCGAGTTCCTGGGTTCGAGCGGGCGGGAGGTGTACTGCGAGGATCCGACCGTCAGCAGCGACTCGATTCTGCTGAGGTGCGTCACGCTGCGGCCGGAGCCAGTAGGCGCGGATGGGTCAGGCGTACTGGCAACTGTCACGTTCAAGCCGCAGGCAGCCGGCACGTCGGATCTGACTCTGAGCCACGTGCGCGTGCTCCAGCCAGATGGCACCGAAATAGAGGCGACGAGCGAGGACGGGAAGATCAACGTTTCGACAGGCGGCGACAGCTCGATGGGGATGTGGCTGATCATCGGCGGCAACGCCGTCGTGGCGGTGCTGCTCGCCGTCGGTGGCGGGATGTTCGTGATGCGGCGGGGCTCCGGCAACGATGCAGCCCCAGTACAGTTTGAGCGACCGGAACTCGGCTCCGGATCGTTCGGTGCGCCTGCATCGTCAGTGAACACGTCCAGCCGTGATCCATATGAAATTCTGGGCGTGCGGCGCGATGCCTCGATGAAGGACGTTGAGGACATGTACCGGATCAAAGCAAAGCGGGCACACCCCGACGCCGGTGGCAGCGATGAGGCGATGGCAGAACTCAATTCAGCCTACGAGTTTGTTAAAGCGGAGCGCACAAATTAGCGCTTGCCAGGCCGGGACGACACCGGGAGCGGCGCGGGCCACGCCCATTCCAAACGTGACCGTCCACGCCGATGGCACGGTGACCAACGCGCAGGGCACACTCATCGTGCTGCCGACCGCGCCCGCCGGTACGGGCAGTGCGGTTGCCGGCACGACGCCCGGAGCGACGCTGGCCACGCCCAATCCGGACATCACCGTACATGCCGATGGCACGGCGACGAATTCCGAAGGCACGCCCGTCGCGGTGTCGCCGACAGCGGCGCCCGTACCAACCGGCAGCGCGGTCGAGCCGACAGCCGTACCGGTCACGCCGGGCGTCGCGTCGGGAGCGATCATCACCGTCGGCTCCGTAGCGGACGCGAGCGGCGAGTTCAGCGTCGACGTGACGCTCTCCGGAGTAACACAGCCGTATGTGGCCTTCAACATCTTCGTGACCTTCGATCCGTCGATCGTTTCGTCGGTGATCATCAAGCCCGGACCGGCGCTGGCTCAAGCGCTGGAAGAGATGCTCTGCGTGAAACTGCCCGTCGTCAACGGCGGAGTCGGTCTGGGCTGCACGGTCTTCGACGCCGGAACGAAATCGACCAACGGCGCGCTCGCGACGATCACGTTTCGAAGCGCTAGCTCGGGGACGACCCCGTTGCACCTGCGGTCGCTTGCCGATGGCGGCGCCAGCACAGGCTCGTTTATCGTCACGCCGCAGGGCACCGTGAGAAAGCCCGACATCGTCACCCTCATCGACGGCAGCGTCAGCGTCCCATAGCCACTGGCCGGCGTCGTCCAGCTGAGCAAAGCGCTGTAATGCGAGTCGCTGGCTGTCTTGCTGGGCAAAGCGAAGCATCTTGCCTCGGACGATCCAGATCCTTCGCTTCGCTCGGGAAGACAGCTGTCGCACCATCGCCTCAAGACGGAAGGCGGGCGCAATCCGCCCTCTTCAACCTCCAACCAGGCACTTTGGGCGGACGCGCCTCCCCCAAACCACGACGACTCCTTTGGTATATTGCGGCGGCACGGCCAGTTCCACGGGACGGCGGCCGAAGGGCACGGAGGCGCCTTGTACCAGTACCAGGCTCTGAGCATCTTTACGGGCAACGCCCACCCGGCCCTGGCGAACGCCATCTGTGGCTCGCTCGAGATGCCGCTAGGCCAGTGCGAAGTGTTCGAGTTCTCGAACGAGAACATCTTCGTCCGCGTGATGGAGAACGTCCGGTCCAAGGACGTCTTCATCGTGCAACCGCTCTCATCGCCGGTCAGCCGCAGCGTGATGGAGCTGCTGATCATGATCGATGCGTTCAAGCGCGCATCGGCCGGGCGGATTACGGCCGTGCTGCCGTTCTACGGCTACGGCCGCAGCGACAAGAAGGATCAGCCGCGGGTGCCGATCACCGCGCGGCTCCTCGCAAACCTCATCGAGACGGCGGGCGCCGATCGCATCCTCACCGTCGATCTCCACGCCGGCCAGATCCAGGGCTTCTTCAACATCCCGGTAGACGAGCTCACCGCCCTCTACATCCTCGGGCGCTACTTCAAGGAGCGCGACCTCTCGGAGGTCACGGTGCTCGCCACCGACGTCGGTGGCGCGAAGCGCGCGCGCGATCTGGCCCGCCTGCTCGGCGCGCCGCTGGCCGTCGTCGATAAGGAACGCATGGGCAACGAGGAGCGCATCGCGTCCATGGCGCTCATCGGCGACGTCGCCGGCCAGCACGTGATCATCCCCGACGACGAGATCCTCACCGGCGGCACGATTCTCGCCGCGGCGAACCTCGCCCTTCAGCGCGGCGCCAAGAGCGTCACCGCCGCCTGCGTCCACGCGATCCTCTCCGACCACGCCGTCGACAAGATCTGCGGCAGCGAGATTCAAGAGTTGGTGATCACCGACACGATCCCCCTGCCGGATCAGAAGAAGCATCCAAAGATCACTGTGCTCACCGTCGCGCCAATGCTGGGCGAGGCGATCACCCGCATCCACACCGGCCAGTCCGTTGGGGCACTCTTTCAGTAAGTGGCAACGGACAACGCTGCCGCTGCATCCGAACTGCGTTCGTACTGCTACGACCCCGCGGGAGCATTGCACACCGATCTCACGGACGAGGCGATCCGCGCGGCGCTGGCAGAGCCTCACGCGCTGCTGTGGCTGGATGTGTCCGCGGACGGGCCCAACGACGGCGAACGCCTCCTGCGCGATATCTTTGATTTCCATCCGCTGACCATCGACGACTGCTACAACACGCTGATCGACCCGCCGAAGGTCGACGACTACGGTTCGTATCTGTTCGTAATCGTGCACGACGTCCACTACGACGCGCGTGCGCACGCCCTTTCGACCAGCGAGCTGAACCTGTACATCGGCGCCAACTACGTCGTCAGCGTGCACCGCGCGCCCGTGCACGCTGTGGACGATGTCTGCCGCCGCGCCGATGCGCACTCGCTGGTGCTGCAGCGCGGCGCGGCGTTCCTGGCGCACGCGCTCATCGATGTCGTCGTGGACGACTTCCATCCCGTCGTCGAGCGGCTCGATGAGGAGGTGGCGGAACTCGAGGAGGAGGTGCTGGACAACCCGCGGCGGGAGACCCTGGAGGCAGTGTTGCTCCTCAAACGCAACGCTCAACGCCTGAAGCGCTCCATCCTGCCGCAGCGCGATGTGATGAATCGCTTCTCGCGCAACGAATACCCGAACCTGGTGAAGCCGCACGCGATCATGTACTTCCGCGACATCTACGACCACACTGTGCGCGTCGAAGAGATGATCGACACGATCCGCGACCTGGGCGACAGCGCGCTCAGCACGTACCTGTCGTCCGTCAACAATCGCATCAACGAAGTGATGAAGGCGCGCGCCATCGTCACGGTCGTCTTCCTGCCACTGACGCTGATCGCCAGCATCTACGGCACGAACTTCGACAGCACGTTTCCGGAGTACGACTGGGCGCCAGGATTCGCCGGAATGATCGCGAGCATGGTGCTGACGATGGCCGCGCTGTTCGGCTACTTCCGTTGGCGCCGGTGGTTCTAGCGGATGGGTGGTAGGTTATGGGCGCTAGGTTCTAGGTTTTAGGCGTATCCGCAGGTTGCCCCGCAATTCTACGGGAGGTCATCGTGGCGGCGGCACAGTCTCACAAAGACCTCGTGGTGTGGCAGAAGGCAATGGATCTGGTCGTCAGAGGTGTACGCCCTCGTGAAAAAGCTCCCAGCCTCGGAAAACTTTCGGATGATCGGGCAAATGACGAGATCCGCGGTGTCCGTGCCAGCCAACATCGCGGAAGGACGAGCTCGCTCCACGAGAAAGGACTACGGCAATTTCCTGGCGATCGCCCAAGGCTCCCTGGCAGAGACCGAGACGTACGTCCTGCTGTCCTTGCGTCTGAGTTATCTCACATCGGCGCGAACGGAAAACGCGGAGAGCCTCATCAGCGAGATCGGGCGAATGCTGACAACGCTCCGACAACGCCTCAGCCCAAGGTAGGGAAAGCCTAGAACCTGAAACCTGGAACCTAAAACCTACCCCCGGGCCGTTCGCTACACTGGAAGGCGCATACGGATGAATCGCGAAGGCTATCCATGAAGCTGTTCAGCAAGATTTTTGGCGACAACGAGCGCGAGGTGAAGCGCTATCTGCCCCTGGTGGAGCAGATCAACGCGCTGGAGCCCGACTTCGAGGCGCTCACCGACGAGGAGTTGCGCGCGAAGACGGATGAGTTCCGCCAGCGCTATCAGGAAGGCGAGACCGTCGACGACCTGCTGCCGGAGGCGTTTGCGGCCGTCCGGGAAGCAGCGAAACGCCGGGTGGGCCAGCGCCCGTACGACGTCCAGCTCATCGGGGCGCTGGTGCTGCATCAGGGGAAGATCTCGGAGCTGAAGACGGGCGAAGGCAAGACGCTGACGGCGACGCTGCCGCTGTACCTCAACGCGCTCGAAGGCAAGGGCGCGCACCTGATCACCGTCAACGACTATCTGGCCAAGCGCGACGCGCAGTGGTACGGCCCCGTCTTCGATTCGTTGGGCCTGTCGCTCGGCGTACTCCA
>CAYWOO010000119.1:0-3124 GCA_964458665.1 uncultured Dehalococcoidia bacterium | reverse complement strand
CACCGGCCCGCTCGGCCGTATTCGCCAGCACTGATTTCCGGAGGCGCTGTGGCGTCTCCGGAAATTCATTTTGGACAGTCGCGACATGCATTCGGCCCCCACAGCAACGATATCGCCGAAGGCACGATCGATTCTGCCGGGCGCCTGGTTCAATCTCTTTGTCATCGGCTTAACGGCTTTCCTCACCGTCGTTGACCTTTTCGCGACGCAGGCCATTTTGCCGGCGCTCGCACTTCGTTACGATGCAACACCCGCCGAAATCGGCGCTGCCGTGAACGCCTCGACCATCGGCATGGCCGCGTCGGGGCTTATCGTGGCGCTCTTCAACGCGCGCATTCCTCGTCGCTTGGGCATCATCGCGAGCTTGGCCGTTCTGGCTCTACCTACGGCATTGCTGGCCTTCGCGCCTGACCTCACAACATTCACCCTCCTACGTATAGCGCAGGGCCTGTGCATGTCGGCGGCCTTCACGCTAACGCTGGCGCATTTGGGCGAGCGCTGCACGGCCAGCGCATCGCCGGCGGCATTCGCGGCTTATGTCACCGGCAATGTCGCAAGTAATCTTGTCGGGCGGATGATTGCGGCGGGTATCGTCGATGGCTTCGGTCTCGAGGTCAATTTCTTTGTGTTTGCCGCATTGAATTTGGCGGGAGCGGTGCTCGTCGCGGTAACGATATCGAGCGCCCCGCCAAATCCCGCGTTGATGCTTCCGCAGCAATCGCCGCTCAATGCACTTCGCGCGCATCTTTCCAATCGCGACCTTCGCATCAGCTTTGGCATAGGCTTTCTCATACTGTTCGCTTTCATCGGCGCTTTTTCCTACGTGAACTTCACCCTAGTGCGAGCGCCTTTTTCGTTGCCCATAACGGCGCTCGGATTTGTCTATCTCGTTTTTCTTTTGGCGTTGCTGACGACGCCTTTTGCCGGGGAGGCCGCGCGGCGCTGGGGCGCCGGCCGCACCATCATGCTGGCCCTGCTCGCGGCGGGGCTTGGCCTCGTGCTCACTCTATCGGCCCAGTTGCCGATCGTGCTCGCAGGTCTTGCGCTTGTAGGCGCAGGCACGTTCTTCGCTCAGGCTGCGGCGACGGGATTCGTCAATCGCGCCGCCCGAACGGACAGGGCCTCTGCAAGCGGACTCTACCTAGCTTTTTATTATCTCGGCGGCCTGGCGGGCGCTCACCTGCTCGGCCTCGTGTTCACAAACTTTGGCTGGATCGGCTGCGTCGTCGCTGCCACGGCCGCTTTAATGCTGGGCGCGGCGCTCGGCGCATCACTTCCTCGCGAAAGGGCTACGCATGCGAACTCTTGAAGGCAAACGCGCCATCGTCACGGGCTCAACCAGCGGCATCGGTCTCGGTATCGCCGAAGCCCTCAGTTCGGCCGGCGCTAAGGTCATGCTCAACGGGTTCGGCGACAAGAGCGAAATCGAAACCCTTCGATCTCGACTGGCGGCGGAGCATGATGTCGAGATCGCCTATCACGGCGCAGACATGTCGAAACCAGATGAGATCGCTGCGCTCGCCGCGTCCGCAAAATCACTCTTCGGTGGTGTGGACATCGTCATCAACAATGCTGGCATACAGCATGTGTCGCCGATCGAAGACTTTCCCGTCGCCAAATGGGATGCCATCATCGCCATCAATCTTTCGAGCGCATTCCACCTCGTGCGGGAGACGTTCGCTGAGATGAAATCCCGCAAGTGGGGACGCATCATCAACGTGGCGTCCGCGCACGCGCTGGTGGCGTCGCCGTTCAAGTCCGCTTACGTGGCCGCAAAGCACGGTGCTCTCGGCCTGACCAAGACCATCGCGCTCGAAGGCGCAGAGCACGGCGTGACGTGCAACGCCATCTGCCCCGGCTATGTGCTGACCCCGCTGGTCGAGAAGCAAATCCCCGACACCGCGCGCGCCAGAGGCATCAGCGAGGAAGCGGTGGTGCGCGACGTGCTGCTTGCCGCACAGGCCACCAAACAATTCGTCACCACCGCGCAATTGGGGGCGCTCGCGGCGTTTTTGTGCACCGATGCGGCCGCGCAAATCACCGGAACAGCACTCCCAATGGATGGTGGTTGGACCGCGCATTGAGCCGAGCCGCGTTTGAAATCAGGAAGCCAAGGAAAGTCATAGAATATGCGAGACACATTGCGCTGGATCAGCATCGGGCTCTTTGTCGCCTTGGGCATCTTCCTGGTCATGTTTGGGGTGCTGTACGCGAGCGTGCGTGACTTTTTGCCGTTTCACGCAGCCGCGGCGCCATCGCCTGCGCTGGAGGGCATGCGTCCGCTCTATCTTGCATTGATGAAGCTGATTGGCGGCGCGTCAGCCGCTTTGGGCCTGCTTGGTCTCTATGTGACCGTGGGACCGATGCGGCGCGGGAGTTCGATGGCAGCCATTGCGGTTGCAGGCACATTCTCCAGCGCGTTCATGATGGCGGCGTATGTGGCCGAGACGCTCGCGGAGGCGACAGGTGCTCCGACATCGTGGCACATCATGGGCATACTCCTGGCGCTTACGGCCGCTGCTCTCATCGCCCATTTCGCAGCGTCAAGCATGCGCAAGCAGGCCAACCCATAACACGCTGTAACCAGACGCGTTCTTTGCTCGTACTCGTTACCGTTCCGCTTGACCGCGAACGGCCTTTGCGCCGACCCAAGACAAATCGAGGTAGACGACATGAGTGTAGCTCCGCGCAAGGCGCCGCGTCCCTCGGCCACGCCGCTCAATGGCAAGAATGGGAAGAACGGGGAATCGTCGTCGCGCGACCCGCGCGTGCATGGACAGATCGTACTCGTCTTGCAGGGCGGTGGCGCGTTGGGGGCTTATCAAGCGGGTGTCTATCAGGCGATGCACGAGGCGGGGCTGGAGCCCGATTGGGTGATCGGTACCTCGATTGGCGCGATCAACGCCGCGCTTATCGCCGGCAACACGCCCGAAAACCGTGTCGTCCGCTTGCGGGAGTTCTGGCGCCGCATGGATCGGGGCCTGGTCTCCGACTTCATGTCCCAGCTGCCGTTCTTGGGCGCGGCCGCTGCGAACTTCATGACCATGGCGCAAGGCCTACGCGGATTCTTTTCGCCCAATCCGCTGGCGTTCGCGGGCATGGACATTCCGCTCGGCCCCGAGCG
>CAYWOO010000118.1:0-12702 GCA_964458665.1 uncultured Dehalococcoidia bacterium | reverse complement strand
GACATTGGTCTTTCCCGTGCATCCAAGGACCCTCGCGATGGCGAGACGCGTCGGTATCGGGGACAAGCTCGCCTCGGGCAATTCCCGGCTTCGCTGCCTGCCGCCGCTGCCTTATCTGGACACGCTGTCGTTGTTGGCGGGCGCCGCCGTCGTTCTGACGGACTCCGGCGGCGTCCAGGAGGAGAGCAGCGTGCTCGGTGTGCCGTGCCTGACGTTGCGGGAGAACACGGAACGGCCGATCACGGTGGAGCTCGGGACGAGCCGGCTGGTCGGGAACGATCCCGCCCGGATCCAGGCTGCGTTCGACGAGGTGCTGCGCGGCGAGTGGCGCAAGGCGCAGTCGATCCCACTGTGGGACGGGTGCGCTGGCGCGCGGGTGGCTCGGGAGCTGGCGCTCTGGAGCAAGGCTGAACCGAGCTGAGTCACTCTCGTGAGGACGCACAGCCCACCGGTGCGCCACGCCTGTTATCCCTGGACGCCCGCTCGGGAAACCCTCGCCTCAGCCCTCATGGATCCGGGAATTCCAGCCGGGGCCACGGCAAAGAAACGCTCGGCCGGCCCGTGTGGTCCGGCGGATTGCGACTCAAGCCAGGCGCCTCCCGCTCCCCGAGGAAGACGCGCGCGCGCGCGGCGTCGGGTACGTAGAACGTCACGCCGTGGACCGCGGCAAGGTCGGCCGGAAGCTGGATCTGCAGGCCTCCATCCGCCGGGCGGAGCTCGAACGTGAGTCGCCGCAGCGTCAGGCAATAGTCGAGGAGCCGCCGCGTGGTGGTGACCAGGATCTCGCCCGCGCGCTGTCGTTCGGCGAGCTGCGCGAGCGCCGCGCGCGTAGCCGGGGGGAGCGGCTCGCGCCGCTCGCGGACCTTCCCGAGATGCGTGTAGAGGATGGTCGCGGCCTCTCGGGTCACGAGATGGTCGAGAACCTCGGGGCACAACACCTCGGCCAGTCCGGCGGCATGCGCCCCTTGGTCGACAGCGCGCCAATGCGGGTTGCTGCGGAGGAACTCCAGAACCGCCTGACCATCGCGCAGCTTCACGGAGCGCAGCAGGGCGTTCTGCCGATGGATCGCGTACTTCTCGCTGCCGGCCGCCGCGAGCCATCCCTTGGCCGCCTCTTTTGCCAGAGTACGCGCCGAGGCCAGCCGATGGCCAGCGTTCCAGATGCCCGCCAGGCGACGCGGAACATCCTGGCCGATGACGCTCGTGACGCGGCCGCGCCAGACGTAGCGTACGCCGGAGCCGCAGGTGAGGTCAGCGTGGTAGGCCGGCGACCCAGGCAGGTCGCCGGCGCCGTTCATGATGTCGGCCCCGAAGTTGGTCGGCGCGGACGCGTGGTCAATCCACACGGCCAGCGATAGGCCGTGGCGCGACAACTCATCCAGCGCGCGCCCAGCGTGCGCTCGGGTCGTCGCCAGGTCTCCAAACGAGTGAAAGCAATCGATGTGGCCGCTCCGGATGAGAGCTCGCACTTGGTCGCGGCCGAGGTCGTCGGTGTTCCAGTACGAGAACTGATGCGGAGGCATGTCGAAGTAGATGCTGTTCCCGACCTCCAGGCCGACACCGGCGCCCATCGATGTCGCGCCGGTCGTATTGAGGAACCGCGCTGTTTCCCAATAGACTTCCCGGTCAGGCGTCTCGTCGAGGTCGCTGCAGATCGCCAGCAGGGCGCGATACGGGTAGGGCGCCCGTCGCAGAACGACGTCGGCGTGGCCGCGCATCGGTCAAATGGTCGGCGGCAGCGGCCGCGTGCCAAGGTAGCGGGCCGTGATCGCCCCCACCGACCGGCGCTGATCCGGTGACAAGACGCGGAACCAATAGACAGGCGCGAGCGCCAGGCCACCGGCCACGGTCGAGCAGACGAGCGCGGCGAGCGGTTGCTCCCCGAGCAGGACACGTACGACTGCCAGCGCGAGCGCGAAGGGAAGCACGTATACGGCGGGAGCCACTGCAACCCGGTAAGTGTACAAAGCCAGCGGGACCCCCAGGCGCCGGCACGCGAAGGCGGGGATCAGCAGGCCTCGACCTACTAGGCGCGGCAGCACCAGGCCCAGCGCGGCGCCCGGCAAGCCCCAACCCCAAACACCCAAAGCCGCTGCGCTGAAAACCAGCCCCAGAAGGGCAAGGACGAGGTTGGCGACGCCCATGCGGCCGTGCAGGTTCAGACCGGTGAGGATCGTCATCGCCGGCCGCTGGCTTATGGCCAGGCAGGAGCCCAGCGCGAGAATCGCCAGCACCACGCCATGCTCGTAGCGAGGCCCCATCCAGAGCCGCAGCAGCGGCGTCCCCTGGATCGCCAGCCCAAGAGCCATCGGAAAGGTCAGACAGCTGCCGATTCGGCCGGACTCCACGAGCAACGAGCGCAGCTTCTCGTTCTGCCCTTGGGCCTGGAGAGAGCTTGCCGTGGGTGTCAGGACGTGGGCGAACTTGTTCACGAGGTTCTCCACGTGACGCACCAACGCGACCGAGCGCGAGTACACGGCGAGCGAGGCCGGTCCGAGCAAGCTCGCGATCACGATGCTGTTGCCTTGAGAAAGCAGCTGCGCCCCGAGCCCATCGAGCGAAGTCTTGGCGCCAAACCCGATCAGACGCCGCAGGCCGCTCCGGTCGACGTCCCGAAAGCGGATGCGCAACTCGGGACAGACCCTGTGGGCGACGGCACGGCGCGCGACCTCGGTGACCGCAACGCCCACGCAGTTGACGATCGCGAGGGACCGGAGACCGCCGCCGCGGGCAACCGCGACGATCATCGCTGTCGCGATCAGCGCGTAGAAGCCTGCGTTGATCGCGTTGTGCAGGTCCCAGCGATGGCAGCCCGTGATGACGCCGTTGAAGACATCGAAGGCCAACTGCAGCGCGAGGCTCACACCGAGGAAGGCGACGACTGCTTGGGCGTCGGCCGCACGATCGCCGAGCCGCGAGCCGAAGAGCCAGGGTAGGACCATCGAGAACCCAGCGGTCAGTATCAGGACCAAGCCGGCGGCGACGGACTGGAGCACGAGCGCGTTGGAGACCGCCTGGTTCAGAGCCTCTGTCTCCTGGGATGCACGGTGCTTGGCGACGTAGCGGCCCACCGAAGACCCGACGCCCAGCTCCACCAGGCCGAAATAACCCACCAATGACCAGGCGAAATCCCATACGCCGAGGGCCTCCTGGCCGATCCTTCGGTCGATGAAACGCGGCATGATGAAGCCGGCGACGATGAAGACGGTATGCCCCACCCAGCTGGCCAGGACATTCCAGGCCATCCGCGAACGGCCAGTCGGATCGCGTTCCTCGAGTCCCGATTCCGGCTGGGCGGGGAGGTCAGATCCCATCGAATTGGCCCGTCTCGCAGGTGTCCCGGCTCGGCCGGTCGACCGTAATGCCTGGCGCCGGTGCCTCCGCTATCCCCATCGGGACATTCTCTTGGAGAGAGACGAAGACGCTGACGTTAGATGCTGCTGACCCTTCGTGGCCGCCCGAGATGGCTCCCCAGGCGTCGTGATTCTCGAACAGAGCATGTGTCGTGCTACCGCGAGCCCGGGCGAAGTCGCCGCCACAGGGAGCGGAGCCCGCGGGCACTGAACGATGCTCTCCCAACTGCGCCCTGCGAGACCGCCTGAGCCGTCCGGACGACGGCGTTCAGCGCGGGTTGGTCCCTGAGCCGCCGCCGCAGCCACGGGCCGGCGCGGTACGCGGCCCGCCCCAATGCGTCCTTGCGGTAGATTCGAAGCCGACACAGCGGCTCCTCGCGGGTGGCCCATCGCGCCTTCCACTCGGAGGAGCGACCGAGGTGGTATGTCTCCGCGTCGCCCTCGGCCATGACCTTCTTCATAGCGAGGGCACGGAGCACGTTGCCGGGCGAATGGCGGCCCAGATCGGGAGCATAGCTGATCTTCAGCGCGTCGATGCGTCGGCATCCCTTCAAGCACAGCTCGAAGGCCACGAGGCGGCGATTCAACCGCAGGGTGTAGAGCGCCAGCCTGGCCCTGTCAGCCGCCTCCCGGGTCAGCTCCGAGTAGAAGAGGACAGTATCGCGTCGCGAGCGGATGGGACGGCCTTCGAATCCCTTCCAGCCCGCCGCTTCGAGGGCGTAGCACTCCTCGAGCACAGCCGCCAAACCGGGGCCGCCCCGAACCTCCTCAAACTCCACGGCCCCCAGCTTCTCGAGCTGGCGGTATTTCTGCATGTGACGCTCGAGGCGCGGTCCTGGGCGCATGAGATCGACGATCGACTCGCTGCCGGCGGGGTCCAAAGACACATCGAGACCTAGCTCTCGCGCGGCATCCAGCAGCGCCCGACAAAGGACCCCCTCTCGCGGCAGGAAGCCCAGATCGAGGACGGGCGCGGACGCGAGCAGGTGCTCGAGGAGTTCGCTCCCAACGCCGGGGAGGGTCGCATCGACAGCGCACGTCCAGTGGGGCGAGTGGCCGTTCATGACCGGGAACCAGGCCCCCAGAGGCCCGGGACCACGGCTCAAGGGGCAGACAGCCGCCAGCCGGTCGCCGAGAGAGAGCCTGTGAAGGACGAGCCGTTTGCCCGAGCCGCCGAACGCCCGCCAGAAACAACGGGTCCAGAGGGCGCCGCCGAAAGGAAGCGCCTGGGCTCGGAACGCCAGGTCGTCCCAGCCCGGCTCGCTGACGGGGACGGCCGCGACACCGTGGCCCTCGTCCCAACGCCAAGGGGATCGCACAGTGCTCACTCATGCCTCCCTGATGGCCCGGAGGTGGTTGAGCGCGTGAAGATGGCTTTGATCTCCAGGGACAAGCCCAGGCTATTTGAGTTGGAACAACACTAGTCCGAGCCGGCTCCCGACGCCCGGCTGCCCAGTATCGCCCGGATCGGCCCCGCGAGCAGGCGGGCGAGCCGGTCCTCGCCCTCGGGCGTGAGGTGGATGGTGTCTGCGTAGAACGAGGTGTCCTTCGTCATGAGCGTCGCCACGTCGACCAGGGGCGCGCCCTCGCTCCGCGCCACCTTGCGGGTCACGTCGCGGTAGAGGTCCATCCCCTCCTGGGCCGTGTCGGCGTCGAGGGGCGGTACCTGCTCCAGGACGTACTTGAGGCGGAGTCGGCGCTCGCCCGCGGGTCGGCTGGCGTCGTCACAGCCGGCGAAGGTCGCGAGCACGGGCAGAACGCCTCGAGCCCGGCAGAACCGGACCATCGCCGAGAGGTTCAGCTCGTAAACGGACACCACGGCGGGGTCGAAACGGAAGGCCCCCGGCGCCAGACGGGGAGGGGCCGGGAGCTCTGCGGGCGCGTCGAGGCGAGAGTCCAGCCAACGACCGAGGTAGTATGCGGCGAAGGAAATGCGAAGCGGCCACGGACGGGGCGCTCCCAAGTCGAGGGTCTCGGGGCCCGCGGGGAGGTGTTCGTCCACGAGGCCGTAGTCCTTCTGCTCGCCAGAGTGGCGCCTGACGCCGCGCCACATGTCGTTGAAGCCCTCGTAGAAGATCACCACGTCGGGGTCCAGTAGCACCAACCGGTCGCGGAGGTAGCGGAAGTCACTCCACGTGGTCGACCCCGGGCGTCCTGCGTTGAGGACCTCGATGTCGCCATGCGTCGCCAGCAGGCCATGCAGACGAGCGGGCCAGTCGGCTCCGTCACTCACGAACCCAAACGTGCTCGATCCGCCGAGGCAGACGATGCGAATGCGACCGGCCGGCTTGGGAACGACCGGCAGCGAGCCTCGGAGTCCGAAGCGGTTCACGGTAATGAAAGCAATCCCCGTCAGCTCGGGCCGGTAATCGTTACCTGTTTGAAGGGCGTAAGCGCCGGGCCGGTGGTAGAGCGCCGCGGGCCGACGGATGGCGGAGAAGGGGAGAGGCGTCGCGAAGCCCGAGCCCCAGAGACTCCATTCGCGAACCCGCGCGGCACCCTCGGCGGCGGCGACGCAGAGCGCCGTGGCGACGAAGGCCATCGCGATGTGCCCGCGGCGAAGGGGCAGTTCCCTTTCCTTCCATCGCTGGACATGCAGGCCGGCCGCCAACAAGACCATGCCCGCGGCGCCCGTTACGAGGCGGATCTGTTCGAGCGCCGATCTCACGCGGGGCGCCAACTCCTCTCCGTCTCGCGCGAATAGATTCGCTGCGACGGGCTCAGAAAGGATCAGGCAGGCCGTGATCAGCCCGAGCCACCCGAGCAAACGGAGCGCCTCGGCTATGGTCCAGGGCCTCGAGAGTTGCCCACCGCCGTCCACTCCCACGAGCAAGAGTCTACTCTGCGGCGCGGGTAGATCTATCCCGCCGGCCTGTGGCACGCCAAGACGACGCTACGAAGACGCAGCAACGAACTTGTCACGTCAGGGTTGTCAGATGTGCTCACGCGGCCCGCTCGTCAGAACCAGGCGACCGAGATCCGACCGAGGCGCGCAGCAGTTCCGCCAGCACCAGGCCGCAGAAAAGCGTGTTGGTGACCAGATAGCGCCGCCACAGCCGCCCCGGCTCCTGTTTCACCCGGTAGAGCCATTCGAGGCCCAGGCGCTGCCAGGCCTCCGGAGCACGCGCTACGTCCCCCGCCAAGACGTCGAACGAGCCGCCCACTCCATGACAAACGGGCACGTCAAGCGTGTCGATCCAACGAGCCAGGAAGCGCTCTTTCTTGGGCGAAGTCATGGCGACCAACAGAATGTCGGGGCGCGCGGCGCGGATCGAGCGCGCCAAGGCTTCCTCCTCCTCGGTCGAAGCGAAGTAACCGTGGTGGTGTCCCGCGAGCTGGAGCGCGGGATGATCGGCGCGCATCCGCGCGATCGCGCGGTTCAGCACGGCCTCGGTTGCGCCCAGGGCATAGACACGCCAGCCCTGCTGCTCCCCGCGGCGCAACATCTCGTGCATCAGATCGATGCCGGCAATGCGCTCGGGCAACCGGCGCCCGAGCAGCCTGCTGGCCCAGACGACCGACATTCCATCAGCGAGTATCAGATCGCTCGACAGCACGGCGGCCCGAAGCTCGGGGTCGCGCCGCATGTTGACGATCTTCGCGGCGTTCACGACACCGATCAGCAGGCGACGACGTTCACGGATCGCGGACTCGACGCTTGCGAGCACCTCTGCCATCGTCTGGGGCGCGAGCGGTATCCCAAAGAGCGGCGACTGCTGCGAGGTCGCCGGCGGCGCCACGGTCAAGTGCGGCCCCAGCGCGCCGCTCGCTCTGGCGTCCACGCATGAAGCAGCCAGCCGAGGTGATAGGGCCGGTCTTCGAAGTCGATGGCTTGGGGCGGCAACAGGACGTCCAGACCTGGGACGCGGAGCCTGGGGTGGAGCCGGCTTGCGCCGGCTTGGAGCGCGCGCGCCAACTTGCGTGGCTCGCGGCGCCCGACCTTGCGCCACACGAGGTCGGCCGACTCGTCGAGCAGCGAGCCGCCTCGCAGCTCCGGCGCTGCGAAGAGCCAGCGCAGCCCGGCGAGTACGGCGCCATCGAAGTCGGCCCCGGTCGCAGACGAACAATCGAACAACGCCATCGGCCCCATCGCGTCCTGGTGGATGGCGTAGACCGGGTAGGGCTCGACCACGCGACCGGTTCGGAGATCGTAGTGCCACCACCATTGGCCCGAAGGACCCTGCAGGCTGCGGACCCTTTCCGCACAGCGGCGCGCCACCGATCCAGCCGCGGAATCGCCCGTGGCGCGCGCATACAGAGAGAGGGCCTGAATCGGATACACGAGGTCGGCAAAGCACGATACGTGGGAACGAGCACCGCCATCGCCGAGGACGTGTGGGAAGAGCTCGGACACCGGGTGAAAGGCGGACAGCAGGCGCTCGGCCACCGCCTCGCTCAGCCCGCCAGGGATGTCCTTCGGGCCCGCGCTCAGGGCCGAAAGAGCCCACGCCAGTTCGACGCAGGCCTGCCTGCCTGCCTCTGGTCGGAGTTCGCGCAAGCGCGCCAGCGCACGCGGCCATTCCGGGTGCCCCGAGGCTCGCGTGGCCCACAGCGTGAGCGCGACGTCGCCCAGGTTCGAGACTCGCTCGACGTCGGAGAGCAGCCGCGCGGCGAGTCCCGACAGTTGGCTGCCGCCGAGCACTGTCTCGGCGTTCGCTGCGGGTTCGCTCGCCAGACCGAGAAGCGCTATTGCGCTATAGCGACGCGAGTGTCCCTCCGCGGCGATTCGACCCGAGCTGCGGCGCAGGCAGTGCACGAATAGGCCCGGACCGGGGTCGTACATTCGAGCCAGCGCTCGCAGCGCGAGCGCGCGCAGACGCTCGACCATGGTTGCGGCGTCTAGCGGCTCAGCTTCCGGAAAGGTCATCCGCCGACGACGGGGCTCTTGAAATCGTCGTCAACGATCTTTGCGGTGCACGGGCCGGGACTCGACACCTCACCAAGCAGGCTCACGCGTCCCTCTGTTTCCCGCCCGGTGACGGGTTGTTTCCGCCGACCCTCGCGAGCATCAGCCGTGCGGGCCAGAGCCAGCCCCGGCGCTCGCCTTGTGCGGCCGTCTTGGGCGCGGGAATGATCCACGAGATGGGCACGTGCCCCTTGCCGCCGCCGGTAAGCACCGTGGCGATGGCGATCTTGACGTCGACCAGCAATGACATCTGTCTGACGTACCGAAGATCGTAGTAGATCCACTGATGGAAGTCGCCTTGCATCCGGTCGTGGCGGCAGACCTGCCAAAGACCGGAGACGCCCGGCCGCACCGAGAGTCGAGCCTCACGCCAGGGAATGCACATCTGGTTCTCTCGAAACGGGGAAGGCCGCGGCCCAACGAAGCTCATCTCACCGCAAAGCACATTGATCAGTTGCGGCAGCTCGTCCAGGCTGGTGGGCCGAAGGAAGCGCCCGGCCCGGGTCACTCGCGGATCGTTCTCGATCTTGAACTGAGGTCCGTCCATCTGGTTGCGTGCCGCCAGCGTCGTCTGCAGAGCGTGCGAGCCTTCGCTCATGCTGCGAAACTTCCAGCACCGGAAAGGCCTTCCACCCTTGCCCTCCCGCTTGTCGCCGTAAAGGACGGGCCCCTTGGAATCGAGCTTGATGAGTAGCGCCAACAAGGCCAGCAACGGGGAGAGCAGGACGAGGAGCAAGAACGCCAGGACGCTCTCAGCGACCGGCTTGAAGCGCGCGTATCTCGAAGGCGGGGGCGTGTCCTCTTGGAGCGCCGTCGATGGCATGTAGCCGGCCTCCGGAACCGAGAAAGGCAGGGGCACCGAATCGAGTCTTGGCTCCGGGCTGCGGGAGGAGACACGCCCGACGAGCACTCGATGGCGCCGTTCGGCGTCGGGCTCGATCAAGGCGCCGGCCGCGACGACGCACTGTGCCACCACCGCCCCGGGTCCGATGACGGCGCCAGATCCGATCACGGCGGGGCCAATCACTGTGGCTGTCCGGTCGACGACCGCGTCTGCCTGTACTATCACCGGGCCAAGGATCCGCGCGCCCGAGTCCACCGTACGGCGCGCCGCAGCCGCGGATCGGTCGGCGCTTCGGACACCCAGCTCGTTCAGGATGTAGTGCTCGTTCAGCCCCAGCAGGCCGCGCTCGTCCGAGAGGTCGTAGGTCCCTCGGTCGAGGGCCCTGTCCCGGCTGGGCGTGCCCCGAAGCGCCAACG
Organism: uncultured Dehalococcoidia bacterium; assembly: GCA_964458665.1. GTDB lineage: Bacteria > Chloroflexota > Dehalococcoidia > DSTF01 > JACRBR01 > JANXYW01. The sequence goes on along the minus strand of CAYWOO010000118.1, from coordinate 3,183 downwards.
CCGCGCGCAGGGCCAACAAAGAAGCGAAGGGCAGGTCTTCTCCCATCAGCGTCGCCGCTACAGGCAGCAACGTCGCGGCGACGCCGGACGTGAAGGGCCAAGTGACCGAGGGGTAGTAGCGTTGAACCCGCCGAACGCCGCCGTCGGCCGCGACTTGGAGACACTCCTTGGTGCCGATGGCCGTGGACTCGACCGCCACGAGATGCTGCGCAGTCCGGGGGTCGCGTTCCAGATTGGAGCAGAATGACGTCAGATCGAAACCATCGGCCGGGAAACGGCGGGGATTGATCAGTAGCAGGAAGTCCGACGCCTCGAAGCCCGGCAGCTTATCGAGGAAACCGGCCTCGTCGACGATCCACGCGATGCCGGGCTCGGCCTGCCGCATCGCCGTTTCGTACTCCGGGCCGCAAGAGAAGCTCGCGAGTACGCCAGGGGCGTGGCCCGTCACGCGCGACATCCGCTCGAAGACATGGGCCAGCACAGTGCGTCGGCCCAGCGGCATCTGCAGCAGAGAGCCTGCGGAGTCGCCGGGCACGAAGGCGGGTCGCGAGTCGATCACTACCGGCGTGATTCTCATTGGTCTAACAACTGTCGCCTCTGGTCCATGGCCGCGACTCGGCGGTCAGCTCAAACCTGGTAAGCCTTGGCTGTGACCATCTCTGGGACGTCGACGCGCAAGTCGGGCTTGGCCCTGCGGATGCCAGGGGTCTCGCCGGTTCGCAGCACCCCGAAGAGGCTCGCTTCCTCGTCCACAACGGCATCGTCAGCGAGGAGACAACGGTCGATGACTGCGCCTTCGCCGACCACACAACCCGTCCACAGAACCGAGCGCGATAGCAGCGCCGGGCCCGCAATCGAGGAGAGCGCTCCGACCGTAACAGGGCCGACCAGAGTCGCGCCGGCGCCTACGCTCACGCCCCGCCCGATCAGGACCGGCCCCACGAGCCGGGCTGTCGGGTGGACTTGGGCTGTCTCGTGAACGAGCGCCTCGCCGACCTGCCGATAGCCGGGCCGCGGCGCTTTGACCGCTCGTGCGATCATCCACTCGTTCACCGCGAGATAGGTTCCTGCGTCGAGGATCCGCGGGCACACGCCCGTTCCGAGATGCATCAGGACCTTCTCGCCCTGGCGGTGCAGGCGCGGGATCAAGCTCTCCTTGATGTCCTGGAAACTCGCCTCGGGGACCTGTTCCAGGACCCGACGCTCGAACACGTAGATACCCGCGGGCGTCAGCAGCCGTGGAGCGCTCTGGTTGGCGTTGTTTCCGTCCAGATGCCCGACGACCGTCACTGCCGCCCCGGTGACACGGTGCTGCTCGAGAAGCGCCCGGAGATCGACCGCGGGGATCGTGGTGCCATCGGCGACCAGGAACCTCGCGGCGGCGCTGCGAAGCCCTGCGTCGCGTGCGCATCCCGCCGCGCCGCGAGGCGTGCTGTCCTCGTAGTAGTCTAGGGCCAGCCCACGGTCAGCGCCGTTCCCGAGCACCGTGCGGACCTGGCTCGAGGCGCCGTTCGAGCAGACCGTAGCAGCTTCGATGCCGCCTTCGCGCAGCCACTCGAGAACATAGCTGATGAGAGGCAGTTCGGCGACCGGCAAGAGGGCACGAGGAGCAAGCCGCTCGAACGCCGACTCGGTCCAGCAATAGTCGCCCGCAAGGACTATGCCTCTGGTGTCTTGTGAAATCTCCATCGCCTGATCCTCCGCTCCCGGCAGCAGCGAACTGCCCGAGCCAAAACGATCAATACCGCCTCGGAACCATCAAGAACCGGCCGTCATTTCTTGCCACAAGAGCCCACCCACGGCCAAACTCGGCGCCAGCCGGAACGACGAAATCGTGGCGGCAAGCGACTTCACTCGGCCGGGACGCAACGGCAGGACGCGCACCACCATGCCCCGGCAAGACACGACCCCGCCCGCGACAACCGCAGGCAGCTCAAAACACATCTCGAGCCGCGTGCGCGGTCCCAGGGTATCCCGCGAGCGGAACAGCACCCCCGATCGACTGATGTTCTCGATGTGACCTTTCCGCCAGCGATCGTCCCCTTGGACGCGGAAGCGAAACGGCACCCGCAGGTCGAACCGTCGCGCACGCCCGGGAAGGAGTTCCTTCACCTTGATCTTGGACAAGGGGCCTGCCTGCCGCATGTTTGTCGCATGTCTGTGGATGTGCATTGGAAACCCTGGCACTCGCCGGCACAATCGCCAGAAGGTGCTCCGCCGCAGGTGCCGGTCGCCACGAACCATAGTGCCATTGCATCGGCACGTTGGTGCCGGTTGAGCGGTCCAGTACGGGTCACGGGGCGACGTCCCTCGCCGGGGCGCGCCGGCCTTCGCCGGCGCCGCGATTGACGCCAAGTCACGGTTGCCTCTGGCGAGTGCAGCGAGTGCGCCCACGTCGCCACGTCGCTTGCTTCGAGGACGAATCCTGCGTACGTTGTCTTGGCTTGAGCCAGGTCACTCATGGCAGTCGCGCGTTACAACACATGTCCGCTCTCGCCCTCGACGGTTCATGGCAGCGGTGAAGCGCCGCGTCCGGCGCCCGGTCCCGCGCGGCCGGGCAGCGCCCCTGGGCGCAAAGCCCGTCCGGATCGCCATTGCCGATGACCATAGGATTCTGCGTGAGGGCGTCCGCAAGCTGCTCGAAGCCGAGCCCGGATTCGAGGTCGTGGGAGAGGCGGCAGACGGGGCAGAGGCCATCGACCTCGTGCGCAAGGCAAGCCCCGACGTTCTGTTGCTGGACCTGGCGATGCCCGGGATCCCAGGCCTCGAGGTCTTGCGTCAGGTGGCGAGCCTGCCTGGCGTTCGCGTGCTCTTGCTGACCGCATCCTCCGATCGAAGAGAGATCGGTCGCGCGCTCCAACTGGGCGCCTGCGGGGTGGTCATGAAAGGCTCGCCGAGCCAGCTGTTGTTCCGAGGCATCAGGGGCGTGATGGAGGGGCGTTACTGGCTCGGACGCGAAGGCGTCACCGACCTTGCCGGCTACCTCCAGGAGCGCGAAACGCCGGCCTCGCCGTACAATCTCACACCACGAGAAGTCGAGATCGTGGAGGTCGTGGCTCGCGGCTTCGCGAACAAGGACATCGCTCTGCAGTTGGGCATCAGTGAGCAAACGGTCAAGCATCACCTAACGAGCATCTACGACAAGGTCGGCGTATCGAACCGCCTAGAGCTCGCGCTGTTCGC
>CAYWOO010000117.1:0-5185 GCA_964458665.1 uncultured Dehalococcoidia bacterium | reverse complement strand
ATGCGGGTGTTTCTTCAACAGGTCGCAAACTTTGACACGCTGCTCAGGCGACAACCGCAACCACGCGATGCGAGCAATGAGCATGTGCCCGGCATCGTTCCAAGCCCACAATGGCGGCGCTGATGCGAACATCATCGCCGCGATAACCACCATCACAGCGACACGCTTCACGCGCGAAGAGCGACACATGAGCATCACGTTCATCTCCAGACATTGTCGTTCGTGGTACCGTTTGGCGAGCGGGGGATGTGAATCCCCCGAGAATGTTCACGGAAAACTCGGGGGATTGACATCCCCCGCTCGCCGTTCAGTACCACTGCCTGTTTGTCCGCCACACCATCGCGGCCGAGCGATATGGGCGGAATGACTTTATACTGCTCCGTCTCACCGAGGAGGTAGTATGTCTCAGCAATATCCGTTCTTCGAAGCCGCAGGTCTACCGCGCGAGTTGGGTCGGCAACACGGCGAACAAGCGGGCGAGCGAATTACCGGCTATCTCGATGACTTGGCCGCGTCGCTGAAATTGTCTCGCGAGCAACTGCGACAGCGAACGATGCGGTTTCAATCGCTGTTCGAGAAGTTCTGCCCCGACCTTTTAGAAGAGGTGGCTGGACTCGCGGAAGGAGCCAAACTGACGTTGGCCGATGCGCTGGTCGCTCAGTTGCGCGGCGAGTTGGCTCAGGTTACTGATGGAGCTTGCACGACGTTTGCGATCGGGCCGCGCGGTACAGCAACAGGTTCAACGATCGTCGGTCAGACAAGCGACAATCCCCCGGAGCTGGAGCAGTTCGGGTACGTGCTGCGATTGCAACCTCTCGGCAAACCCAAACTGCTGATGTGGACGTTCGGCGGAATGCTCGGCTACCACGGGATCAACGAATACGGCGTCTCGCACTTCGCGAATGCTCTCGGCGGCGGCCCGATTTGGAAATTCGCACTGTCGCACTACCCGCTGAAGCGGCTGATCCTGGAACAGCGTTGCGTCGCGGATGTGCTGCAACTGATGCGCGAGTTGCCAGTTTGCTCCAACGGCAACTACATGTTGGCTGACGGCGCGGGCGCGATCTTGGATGTCGAACTGACCAGCGAGGGGCCGTTCATTCCCGATGACGGTGACAACGGATTTTTGGTTCACTCGAACCATTTTCTTTGCGGGGCTCACGCTTGCGAGAGCAACTTTTCGCAGAGCTTGCCCGATTCTTGGCCGCGACTGAATCGGATGCGAGAACTTATCGCCGGCAAGTTCGGGACGGTCACGTTGGCGGACGTGCGGATGTTTCTCAGCGATCACTCCGGGCATCCCGTCAGCATCTGCCGGCATTCGCATTCCGGTTTTGGCAACTCGATGCTTCCGAATTCTGGCAAGACGGTCGCCGCGATCATTGCCGAGCCAGAGCAGCGTTGCCTGCACGTCGCGTTCGGCAACCCGTGCGAGAATCCGTTCGTGACATATTCATTGTAATGCGGCAGAGGTCGCGCATGTCGGAATCGTTGAACGCCGAAGTCGAACGCTTGCGATCGGAAATCTGGCGGCACAATCGGCTGTATTACGTCGAGGCTTGGCCGGAGATTTCGGACCTGGAGTACGACCGGCTGATCAAACGGCTGGAGCAGGTCGAACGCGACCACCCAGAGCTGGATGCGCCCGACAGTCCGACGCACAAGGTCGGCGGCGAACCGATCGCGGGTTTCGAGCAGGTCGAGCATCGAGTGCCGATGCTGTCGATCGAAAATGTGTACGACGAAGAGGGCGTTCGCAAGTTCGACGCCGACGTGCGTAAGCTCTTGGGGGTGGGAACTCAGCCGGAGTATTGCATCGAGTTCAAGATCGACGGCGTGTCGCTGGCGTTGATTTATGAGCGTGGCGTTTTGGCGCGAGCGGTCACTCGCGGCGATGGCCGCAAGGGAGACGACGTCACCGAGAACGCGCGAACGCTGCGTGGAGTGCCGCTGCGGCTGGTTGGCGACGACGTGCCGCCGGTCATCGAGGTGCGGGGCGAGGTGTACATCGCGAACTCGGACTTCGCTCACATTCGTGCCGAACAGATCGCCGCCGGTGAAGAGCCATTCGCGAACCCGCGGAACGCTTCGGCCGGGGCGCTCAAACTGCTCGATCCGAAATTGTGTGCTTCGCGACGGCTGCGGTTTTTCGCTCACAGCGTCGGCGACAGCGAAGGAACGACCTATCAAACCCATAGCGAGTTCCTGGACGCGATTCGCCGCTGGGGCATCCCCACGACGCCGCGCGTCACCACGCTGCCGAACATGGACGTGACGTTGGAGTACGCTCACGAATTGATGGATGAATTGCACTCGCTGGACTTCGAGGTCGACGGCTTGGTCATTAAAGTCAACTCGTTGGAGCAACGCGAGCAGTTGGGTCGTACGAGCAAAGCGCCGCGCTGGGTCGTGGCGTACAAGTGGGAGAAGTACGAAGCCACGACCCGGCTGGAAGAGATCGAAGTCCAAGTTGGAAAAACCGGAGCGTTGACTCCGGTGGCGCATCTCGCGTCTGTCGAGATTGCCGGCACGACGGTCTCGCGCGCGAGTCTGCACAATCGCGACGAGATCGAACGGCTGGGGTTGCACATCGGCGATTGGGTGGTCGTCGAAAAAGCGGGCAAGATCATCCCGCACGTCGTGCGTGTCGAAGAACATCGTCGCGACGGCAGCGAACAGCCGTTCGAGTTTCCGACTCGCTGCCCGGTCTGTGGCACTGAGGCGGTACAGGACGAAGGGGGCGTTTACATCCGCTGTCCGAATCCGGCATGCCCGGCGCAACTGCGCGAGTGGCTGCGGTTTTTCGCGTCTCGCAGGGTGATGGATATCGAAGGTCTCGGCGGCAAATTGGTCGAACAACTGACCGACAGGGGCCTCGTGAAATCGCTGCCCGACGTTTATCGGCTGCGCGACCGGCGTGACGAACTGCTGGCGCTCGAACGCATGGGCGAGAAGTCGGCGGACAGTTTGTTGAAGGGCATCGAAGACTCAAAATCGCGGTCGCTGTGGCGGCTGCTGGTTGGATTGAACATTCGGCATGTGGGCACACGCACCGCTCAGATTCTGGCCGATCGCTTCGGCTCGCTCGACGAGATCAGGCGGCAAACCGAGGAATCTCTGGCGACTGTCGAAGAGATTGGCGAAGTGATCGCCAAGTCGATTTATTCGTACTTCCATTCCGAGATTGGCGAGCGGCTGGTGAGCGAACTGCGAGATTGCGGCCTGCACTTCGGCGAGCCGATTCCCCAACGGCCTGCCGAAACGGGGCCGCGAAAACTGGAAGGCCAAACGATTGTCGTGACTGGCACGCTGACGAAGTTCAGTCGCGACCAGATCAAGGAACTGATTCACGATCACGGCGGCAAGCCGTCAGAGAGCGTCTCAAAGAAGACCTCGTTCGTCGTGGCGGGCGAGAACGCGGGTAGCAAGTTGGCAAAGGCTCAAGAATTGGGCGTGCCCGTACTCACGGAGGATGAATTCTTCGCCAAGCTTCAGTAACCTGGCGAATCCGAGTTTCCAGGTCACTCAACTTCCCCGTCGCCGCTGTTACTTTCGGGCAACCTGTTCGCGGCTTCGGCTCCGGCATGGCTTTACCTACCGTCACGATGCGTTCGGGAGTCGCAGTAGTGGGACGAAACTTGCGGCGGTCACTTGCGGGGCGCGCGAATGGCTCGCAAAATAGACCTGTTTCGGGGCGACGGCGAGTAAGGCCGTTATCGCCGTGCCGACTGACTCGTCCGCATTGAAAAACCTTGAAGGAGAGATCGAATGAAGCGATTGATCTGGTCCCTGCTCGCCGGAGCCGGCTTGATGTTGCCAGCCGCTCAAGCTAATGCCAAAGACTGCTGCAAACCGGTCAAGTGCAAACCGGTCAAGGTAAAGTGCTGCAAGCCGAAGCCCACCTGCTGCCACACGAAACCGAAATGCTGTGCTCCACAGGTGGCGTGTTGCACACCAGTTCAAGCGACCGTGATAGCTCCCGCCCCGGCTGCGGCCGACCCGCAGAAGCCCTATGAGGAAACCGCCGCTCCGCCACCGCCAGCCGAAGACGGCGCGAAGACAAAGGCGCAAGAAGAAGCCAAGGCTGCCGACGAGACGAACGCCGACGGTGAGAGGAAACAGCGAACACTCCGACGCGTCAGAGAGTTGCTCAAGGTCGAAGCTGACACGAAAGCCCTCCGGGAGAATGAGGCCGCCGAGGCGAAGAAGGCCGCGGAAGCCGCGGAAGAGAAAGCCGCTGCCGATAAGGCCGCTGCGGAAGCCAAGAAGAAGGCCGACGAAGAAGCCGCTGCCAAGAAGAAGGCCGACGAAGAGGCTGCTGCCAAGAAGAAAGCCGACGAAGAAGCCGCCGCTAGGAAGAAAGCCGACGAAGAAGCTGCTGCCACGAAGAAGGCCGACGAGCAGACGAAAGCCGACGATGACAAGAAGACTGATGACAAGAAGGCTACCGAAGAGGATGCCGCGAAGAAGTCTGAAGAGAAGACGGAGTAGCTTCTCAGCAGGATTTTAAAACTTCCTGACACGACTGAATTCCAGGTGCGTCTGAAGGTTCGTGTTTCTCTGCGGCTTACGCCGAAGGCGTTAAACATCGAAGCCCAGGGTCGCGGCGCTTCTCCGCGCACCCTGGGTCAGTCTCGACGGTGCTGACACGTGAAAGGCCCGGGCCACGAGTGGTCCGGGTCTTTTTTATTCATGACAATCAGGAGATGACTTCATGGCGAAGAAATTCGGTTTCGGCATCGTCGGTTGCGGGATGATCGCAAATTTCCACGCGAAGGCGATTGAGCACATCAAAAACGCTCGCATCGTCGCCTGCTACGACACGTTCGCCTCATCTGCCGAGCGGTTCGCGGCGGCGAACAGATGTCGGCAACACACCGTCCTGGCCGAGATGCTTAACAACCCCGAGGTCGATGTCATCACAATTTGCACCCCTAGCGGCTCGCATCGAGACCCCGCCGTCGCTGCGTGTCACGCGGGCAAGCACGTCGTCGTCGAAAAGCCGTTGGAGATCACGCTGGCACGCTGCGACGCGATCATCAATGCGGCGGCCAAGAACCGCGTGAAGATTTGCACGATCATGCCGTCGCGGTTCAGTCCCGCGAACATCGCGCTCAAAGAGGCGATCACGGCCGGGCGGTTCGGCAAGCTGACGCTCGGCGACACGTACGTGAAATGGTGGCGC
>CAYWOO010000116.1:0-7384 GCA_964458665.1 uncultured Dehalococcoidia bacterium | reverse complement strand
GCGGCTTGGCTGGCGTGTTTGGCCAGTTCGCGTTTCATGTCGCGCAGCTCGTCTTGTAGCGCGGTGAGCCGCTTCGGCAGTTCGTCGGCTGGGGACTTCAAAAGCCCGCACAGTTCTTTGATGAGCGATTCCGCTTGCCGCGTACGCTCCAACGCCTTCTGCCCGGTGACAGCCGAGATGCGCCGGACTCCCTTGGCGACTGGCTCCTCGGCCACGACTTTGCAGAAGCCGACTTGCCCCGTGTTCGCGAGGTGCGTGCCGCCGCAGAGTTCGATGCTCCAGTCACCCATCTTCACGACGCGGACGTTGTCGGGATATTTCTCGCCGAACAGCGCCATCGCACCGAGAGCCTTCGCGCCGGCGATCGGCATCAGATTCGTTGTGACGGAGGCTCCTTCGGCGATACGGGAGTTGATCTCGGTTTCGATGGCTGTTAACTCGGCATCGCTGACAGGCTGAGTGTGGGTGAAGTCAAAACGACACACATCGCGGTCCACCTTCGAGCCGCGTTGCGTCGCCTGCGGGCCGAGCGTTTGCCGCAGCGCGTGATGCAGAATGTGGGTGGCTGAGTGAGCACGGCGAATGCCCCCGCGACGTTCGGCATTAACGGTCGCGGTCACGGTTTGTCCGACCGTCAGCTTGCCTTTCTTGAGCGTGCCGATGTGCAGCCACAAGTCGCCGTCTTTCTGAGTGTCCGTGACTTCGAACTCGATGCCGTCAGCCGACAGCACGCCGACGTCGCCGACTTGTCCGCCCGACTCGCCGTAAAACGGAGTCCGATCCAACGCGATGCCGATCGGCTCGGCGTGTCCGACCGACGCGAAGCTCTCCACAAGCTGCTGGTTGAAGATAATGCCGACGATCTCGCTGGTCGCTTGAGTTGCCTCGTAACCGAGAAACTTCGTCCCGTCTTTCTTGCGGAGCGAATCAATCGGCCCGGTGGCCATCACCGAATTCGCGAAGGCGCCGCGGCCGCTTTTCTTCTCGTGTTGCTTCTGGCATTCCTCGAAGCGAGCGCGATCGACTGTCAGGCCGCTTTGCGTCGCGAGCGATTCGGTCAGCTCGATCAAGAATCCGTCGGTTTGATGCAAGTCGAACGCCGCCTCGCCAGAGATCACGCCGCCGCTGGATTTGGCTCTCTCGGCCAGCTTTTGGAATTTCGGCATGCCGCGATCGACGATCGTGAGGAATTGCTGCTCTTCCTCGCGGATGACGTTGGCGACCGACTCGACCGTTTGCGCGATCTCCGGGTACCCGGCCTTCATCGCCCTCACAACCGCCGGCACCAACGTGTGCAAGAACGGATCGTGCTTGCCCAGCAAGTACCCTTCGAGAGCCGCGCGTCTCAGCAGCAAGCGGACGATGTAGTTTTCCTTTTCGCTGCCGGGCAGCGCCCCTTCGTGAATGGCGAACGTGCAGGCTCGCACATGATCGGCAATGCGTCGCAAGGCTCGACCCTGCGGAGCGGCGAAAGCGTACTTCACGCCGACGGCTTCGCCCGCCGCGCCGCACAACGGTTTCAAAATGTCGATCTCGAAGTTGCTCAGCACGCCTTGCAACGTGGACGCAGTACGCTCCAGGCCCATACCGGTATCGATGTTTTTCTTGGGCAGCGGTTGCAAGTTGTTCGGCGGAGGCCCGATGCGATTGAATTGCGTGAAGACGAGGTTCCAAATCTCGACCGGATTCGTCGCACCGGACGGCAGGTAATAAATCTCGCTGCACGGCCCGCACACGCCGTCGGGTCCTTGCGACGGAGCCGATGCCGGCCAGAAGTTTTCCGCCTCGTCGCAGCGCGTGACCCGCGCGGCGGGGACTTTCACTTCGTCGTGCCAAATTCCGAAGGCCTCATCGTCGTCGAGATAGACCGTCACCGACAGCCGCTCCGGGTCAAGGCCCAGCCACTTCTTCTGTGTCAGAAACTCCCACGCCCAGTGGATCGCTTCCTTCTTGAAGTAGTCGCCAAACGAAAAGTTGCCCAGCATCTCGAAGAACGTGTGGTGATACGCCGTGACGCCGACGTTCGAAATGTCGCCGGTTCGCAGACACTTCTGGCACGTCGTGGCCCGAGTGTACTCCAATGGACCGATGCCCAGAAACTGATTCTTGAACTGATTCATTCCCGCGGGCGTGAAGAGCACCGTCTTGTCGTCTCGCGGAATCAGCACGTCGCTGGGCCGTCGCACGCAGCCTTTGGTCTCAAAGAACGCCAAATACTTTTCCCGCAGTTCGTCAGTCTTCATGAGCATCCGGTTGGGGTTTGAGGTCAGAAATCAAGTGGGCCAAAGAGTAGAGGAAGCGGAGAGAATGAGGAATGAAAAACGGAGCAGGAAACGCCGTTCATTATTTCCCGGCCTTCAGAGACATCCGTCGCCCATCGAGTGTCCGGAGCGTGACCGGCTTGTCCAGCTTGCCAACGACGAAATGAAACTCGGCGGGCGTGCGGACGGGTTGCGTGTCGATGTGCGTGATGAAGTCCCCTTCGGCCAGCTCGGCCTGAGCGGCAGATGACTGCGGCTCGACATACGTGACCACGACGGCCGATGGGTAACGCTGGTCAGGCCAGTTCATGTACTTGGCTCGTGCGGTCGGATAGTCGACGCGCAGGCCGCGCCAATCGGGGAAGCGGTACTTCGTTGCGATCAATGCTTGCTCGTCGGAGAGCGGCCACTTGCCGAGCTTCGCGTGCAGCGTGAACTCGCGGCGCTCGGCTTCGCGCCAGACAGTCAACTCAGCTTCGGCACCGGGGCCGAGCAGTCCGACCTCGCGCAGCAATTCAAACTTGCCGAAGATGGGCCGCCGGTTCACGGCCAAGACCACGTCGTCGCGATGCACTCCCGCAAGCGCCGCCGGTGAATCGGCAAAGACGAGCATCACGCGAGCCGCCGTCGGCTGCGTCACTCGTGGCGGAAGACTGCGCAACGCCGCCGTCAAACAATCGTCCGGTTGCAAGCCGAGGAAACCATATTCAACCTCCAAACCTCGCGCGAGCGATTCGATAATCCGCCGCGTGTGCGGCTCGATCGGGATCGCATAGCCGACGGATTTCTCATAGCCCTCGAGCGCTGCCAGCGATGTCGTGATGCCGATCAATTCGCCCTTGAGATTCAGCAACGCTCCGCCGCTGCCGCCGAGATTCAGCCGCGTGTCGACCTGCAGCAACGTGCCCAGATGATGAATCGTCGTCTCGCGGCGAACTGCTTCGGGGGCGGAACGGTCGCTCGTCACGGGAGCCGGAAACCGCGACACGTTGCTGATCATGCCCCAACTCGCACTGGCCGACCCGTCCCGCGCGATCGCATACGGATTGCCAAGGGCAATCACGAACTGACCCTTGCGCGGCGCCGTCGCCTCGACTAGCTTGAACGGCTTCAAGTCATCGCGGCTGAGCTTGGTCCCCGACAAATCCAAACGCAGCACCGCCAAATCCGATCGCGGGTCCGCCGCCAGAATCTTCGCCTCGCAAATCTGTCGCCCCGGCAATCGCACTCGCAGTGCCCGATCCGCCGGAGCCTGGTTCCCGACGACCGGCCCGCCACGCACTAAGTGATACGTCGTCAGCACCAGCCGCTCGGCCGAAGCGTCATCGCCCGCATTCGCGGCGTTGCTGGGCGAGATGATCACGCCGCTCCCAAATTGGTGCGGGATGTACTCCGGGCTGTGCTCGTCCACCGCGCGCGGCACGACCTCCAGCCCAAACCCATCCACTCGCAATGGCGCCGCCTCGGCCGACCGCTTCACGATCCCCAACGCGACCACCGACTTCTCCGCCGACTCGATCGTCTTCACAAGCGTTTCTTCCAACGCACCCAACACGGCTGCGGAATCTGTCGGAGTCGGCTGAGCCAAAGTGATTGTCGGCATCGCGAGCCACAACAGCACAAAGCAGCATCGACGCATGATTGACTCCCAGTCGTGGCACAAGCTTCCAGCTCGCGCCACGTCAATTACTTCTACTGCACACGTTCGTCCTTCTGGTTCCCTCTCCCCCGCATCGGGGGAGAGGGCAAGGGTGAGGGGGCGAACGGTGGCAACGCCCCCATTCGCAGCGCAAACTCTGGTCATGACACCAGTTCGTCGTCGGCCAACCATCAAATCAGAAGCCCCCCTCACCCTAACCCTCTCCCCCCGATGCGGGCGGGAGAGGGGATCGGACATGAAAGTGCGCTGTATTATTACTTCCCTAATTCGTCCGCCAGCGTACCGGCGTCATAAATCTTTCGCATGGCTTCCAGCATACCGGCGGAGTGGACGGAGATGGCTCGGCCGCCTTGCGCGGACGAGTGTTGGAATTCATTGCCGAGAGCAGCCAGGTTGGAGTCGAAGATCAGGCCGACCAGTTCGCCAGCCTGGTTGACGATCGGACTGCCGCTGTTGCCGCCCACGCCGTCACAGGTGCTGGCGAAGTTGAACGGCGTCGAAAGGTCGAGCTTCGCCTTTCGATTGTGCCACCGGTCCGGAAGTTTCCACGGGTCTTTGCCGCCATGATTGACGGAATGTTGGAAGGCGTCGCTGAGCGTTGTCCAGGGTGGAATTGGGTTGTCACCGTTGTCGATACCCTTCACGGTGCCGAAGGCCAGTCGCAACGTGAACGTCGCGTCGGGATAAACCGACGTGCCGAGGCGAGCGAATCGCAGCTTGGCGATCTCGGCGTAAGCCTGACGCTCCGGTTCCTCGACCGACGTCTCGAGTTCTTTGCGGACCAAACGCACACGCTCGTCGATGTCGCGCGCGAGGACGATCATCGGATCGGTTGAGGCTTCAATCGCCTTCGCGCCTCCGGCCGCGATTCGCCGGCGTTCTTCGACCTCTTTCAGCTTCGTGCCCGCGATGAATTCGGCCGCGCGAGCCAGCGGGCTTTGGCCAGCGAGGGCTTTTTGAAGGACTTCCGGTTCATGCTGAAGTTCCTCCAGCAATAATGCCAGCGAGTCGGACAGTTTGGCTTTTTCCAAATCTTCGTAGATCGGCGCGGGCGAGTAGACGCGGCGCAGTAATGACTGGCGACCCGACTCGCGGTACTCGGCCAAGCGCTTCTCGTTTGGCTTTTCGTCTTCGGCAGCGATCCGGACGAGCGAACGCGCGATGCCGAACAGGTCGGAGTAAAACCCGGCTCCCGTTTCGAGTAGCATGTGTTTCTGAAACAGATGCGCGTGATGCTTGTTCGCAGCGGCGATGCGTTCCCAGGGATCTTGGGGATTTGGAATTTGAGATTTGAGATTTGAAATTTCAGATTTGAAACCGCCGCCGAACCGCAGTTCTTCCTCGGCGCGCTTCTTGGTCTCGAACATGCGCGGGTCTTGCAGAGCCTGAATTTGCCCGATCATCCGCTTGCGGTTGTTCTGCACGGAAAACAAATCCTTCTTTGCTCGGCGAGCAAATTCGTCGCCGTCGGCGGCGAATTGTTGGAGCACGATCTCGCGACGGCGGAGTAGGTTCAGCATCGTCGGCACGCGCACGTCGCGTTGAAACTTCAGGGCGTCGATGGTCAGTAACCGGCTCGTGCGTCCGGGGTGTCCGCTCACGAAGATCAGCTCGCCTGCTTTTGCTCCGCTGGGGGACCATTTCAGAAAATGTTCGATCTTCGCCGGTTGGCCGTTGTCGTAGACTCGAAAGATCGCCATGTCGAGATCGTGCCGCGGGTACTCGAAATTGTCCGGGTCGCCGCCGAAAAACGCGATCGAGAGTTCTGGGGCGAAAACCAATCGGACGTCAGTGAACTTCTTGAACCGATAAAGGTGGTACTGCCCGCCTTGGTACATCGTGATGACATCGCTCCGCAGTCCCGTGGCAGCGAGCGATTCTTTCTCGATCCGGGCGATCTCCGCCTGCCGCGCGGGATGTGCTTTGTCGGCCTCTGCATTTGCTGGGACGGCCTTGGTGACGCGATCGGTGACGTCGATGATCTCGACCAGTTGATTCAGTTCCAGGTCCGGCGCGGCGATTTCCTCAGCGTGAGTTTTCGCGAGGAAGCCATCGCGGTAGTAGTTGTGCTCGGCGGTCGAAATCTTGGCGAGCGTGTCGGCCGCGACGTGATGATTCGTCAGCACGAGTCCGGTGCTCGACACGAACGCCCCCGACCCGCCGGAGTTGAACCGCACCGACGACCGCATCAAATGATCCGCCCAACCAGCCGGCGGCTCGAAGCCGTACCGCTCCTTCAAAATCTTCGTCGGCAGTTGGTTGTAAATCCACATGCCCTCGTCGGCGTTGGCGGCGATTGCGATACTAGCAAGAGTGGACAGAGCAAATGTAAGTCGAAACAACATTTCACTCATTTGTGGAGGCTCCGTTGGTTGACTCGAGCTCGATCCAGTTTGGTCGATTTGAGCGGCAAAGTCATTCGTGGTTGTCGGCGAACTGGGTTTAGCCATTAACCTGTTGTCAGACAACTAGGTCGAAGAATCGCGGAGCGCAGAAAGGACGTGCTCCAGCTTCGGTCTCCACGCCTGCCGGCTGTGCTCGAATCGCACCTCGGCGTGGCCCTACCGTCCGCCCAGGGCGGGCGTTCGTGTCCCCCCGTTCGATGCTCCAGCCTCCGCGAGACGACTCGCGTCACACAATTCCAGGGTTGCCTCGAGCCTCTAAAATCCGTGAAGAACCGTTTTCCGATCGCAAGCGACGCGTGTGATGTGGAGGCGGCGGGACACCAATAGAACTTCTTGTGGCAGGGGTCGGACAGTATGATTCGTCGGTGGCTGCGATCGCCAGAACTCTTCACACCGGCACGAATCCGTGAGTCAGGTAGCCGGTCTGTCCGAGAAGTTAAGGAACCCGCGTGCCCCAGCGGACAGAACAAATCGCCAGCCGAGTCACGGATGCCGGCCGCATCGACCAGCGTGCCTCGTTTCAATTCATTCGCTACGCCAACTGCTGGGAAGATGCCGAAGTGCTTTGCACAGCTCTGCTCCCGCGGTGCGGTATGCGGATTCTCTCGATCGCTTCGGCCGGCGACAATTCGTTGGCGTTATTGGCCGCCGGAGCCGAGGTTGTCGCCGCCGACTTGAGCGTCGCGCAACTGGCCTGCCTCGATCTGCGTGTGGCCGCGTTCCGCCGACTCGACTATAAGCCGCTCCTGGCATTCCTCGGCATCCGTTCGGCGGCCAATCGCCTGGTGACGTATGGCCGCCTCGAGGGGGATCTCACGCCGGCGTCGCAACGGTTCTGGAACGAGCATCGCGCGCAGATCGCCGGCGGTATCCTCCATGCCGGCCGATTCGAAGAGTATTTCCGCAAGTTCCGCACCTGGGTGCTTCCGCTCATTCATTCGCGAGCCACAACGCTGCGGCTGCTCGAGCCCAAAGAACTCGACGCGCGAAAACGGTTCTGGAACGACGAATGGAACAACCGCCGCTGGCGGCTCTTGTTCCGCATCTTTTTCAGCCGG
>CAYWOO010000115.1:0-3539 GCA_964458665.1 uncultured Dehalococcoidia bacterium | reverse complement strand
ACTTCTCGCCTTCGCTGGTTCTCAGCCTGATGTCATCAGTCGTGGCCTCGGTCGTGGATATGAAAACGGTGATGGAACACGAGCGCGCTGGCGACATGGGCTATGGCTGGCTCAGAACCAATTCGGCGGGCTCCGGCGCCTGCACGCTGAGGGCCTGGAAAGCCAACGCAAATGTCGTGCTGGAGGCCAACCCCACCTATCGCGGCGGCCCGGCTGCCTTGAAGCAGGTGGTGATTCTTCATGTGGCGGAGCCTGCGGCGCAGCGCCAGCTTATCCTCAGGGGCGATATCGATATTGCGCGCGACATAGCGCCCAATCAGATTTCCGGCGTAGCAGAAAACCTTGGCGTCGAAGTGGTGACGGTGCCTCAGGAGAGCCTCTATTATGTCGGCCTCAATTTGAAAACCACCCCGTTCCTAAATCTCAAAGTGCGCCAGGCCATGCATTACCTGGTGGACTATGACGGCATGGTGAATTCATTCCTTGAGGGCAGGAAAAAGGTTCACCAGACTTTTTGACCCTCGGGCCTCTGGGCTTCACTCGATGAGAACGCCTATACCTTCGATCCGGCCAAGGCCAAGGCGTTGTTGGCGGAAGCGGGATTCTCCGACGGCTTTGAAGTGACGCTCGATTCCCCTAATTCTTCGCCCTTCTCCAACATCGCCCGGTCTATCCAGTCGACCATGGCGCAAGGTGGCATCAAAGTTACTGTTGTTCTGGGCGAACAAAAATCCGTATTGACCAAATACCGCGCGAGGCAACATCAGATGCTGCTCATCAACTGGGGGCCTGACTACATGGACCCGCACACCAACGCGGATTCCTTCGCCCGCAACCCGGACAACTCCGACGGGGCAAAATCGAAGCCGCTGGCCTGGCGAAACAGCTGGGAAATTCCGGAAATCAGCAAGATGACCGATGCGGCCGTGCGTGAGCGCGATGAGGCCAAACGCGAGAAGATGTACAAGGACTTGCAGCGCAAGGTGATGGAAGAAGGCCCCTTCATCATCATGTTCCAGGAGACCAAGCAGCTGGCGAAACGGTCCAATGTGAAGAACTTCATCATGGGACCAAGCTCAGACGTAACCTATTACAATCTGACGACAAAATAGGGGTGCCAATTCGGGGGCCCAAAAAAACTATGGTCCTAGAAACATCTGGGGAGATAGTTGGTAGGACCATAGGCCGAGTCTACTGGCTAGCCTCTGAAAGACCAGCCGCAGATGTTATGACACAAAAATTTCCTCCCGTGAAGATTGCAAGACAAGTAAAATTACAATTTCATGGGTGCCATGCCGTTCAGGAGGGGCTGGAGCGATAATATGGAGCCACAATGGCAATAGTGTTCCGGATAGCGGCGGGGCTTCTGGGCTGGTTTGCGCTGGCGCTCCAATACGGCCTCGTGATGGTTGGCAATTTTGACACCAACGCCACCACGCGCACCATCAATTTTTTTAGCTAATTCACCATTCTTACAAACATTCTGGCTGCTTCGGCCCTTGCCCTGCCCATCATCGCGCCGCAATCCGCTTTTGGGCAATTTTTTTCAAGGCCAACGGTCAAAACCGCCATTGCCTCCTACATCATCATCGTCATGGTTGTTGTCTACTTTATCCTGCGCCATCTCACGAACCTCTCGGGCTGGGATTTGGTGGCGGACGTGATCCTGCATTATGTCATGCCGGTGCTGTTCATGATCGATTGGCTGTTTTTCGTTTCCAAGGAATCCCTGAAAGCGAAAGACAAATTTGGCTGGCTCGCCTATCCGATTGTCTATCTCGTCTGGACCTTCATCCACAGCGCCTATTCCGCCTTCTACCCCTATCCCTTCCTCAATAACGGCGAACTCGGCATCGTCCGTGTGCTGCTGAACGAAGCGGGCCTGCTCATCGTGTTTCTCATCCTAGGATTTGTACTGGTGACCGGTGGCCGATTGCTCGACAAGCAACTCAGGTCCTAATTTCGGCTCACCGGTTTGGAGCGCATGCGGAGAACTGTTTCGCGCTCGGCCCGCCTGCAGGTGACGGGTGGCAGGCCACGCGCCATCAGGCCCATGTCGTCAAGCACCATCTTGCCCATCTGCTTGAAGGCAACATCGAGGGCCCCGGCGCGGTGGGCGGAAAGTATGAACCCTTCAAGCTTGCGAATCGGATGTTCGGCAGGAAGTGGCTCTTCGGGAAAGACATCGCTCGCCGCGCGGATGTGCCCCGATTTCACGGCGGCCATCAGGGCATCGAAATCAACAACGCCAGCACGGCTGAGGAGTACGAAACTTGTGGCTTTGCGCATCTTGGCGAACTCTGCCGAACCGAGAAAGCCACCATTGTCCGACGTCACCGAGGCGACGACGAAAATCACGTCGCTTTTCGTGAGCACATCATCAAGCGCGACAGGTTCAACGCCCTGGTCTTCGAGCACTCCCGCTGGCAGCCAGGGATCGAACACCCGAATGGTCGCGCGAAAACCGGCGAGTAGTCGATGCAGCGCGCGGCCAAGGTCGCCGAAACCGATAAAGCCGATATTGCCGCCTGACATCAGACGGGCCTCCGTATTGCCTTCGCCACCCCAAAGTTCCTTGCCAGCACGAAAAGCCCGGTCAGCACCGCCGATATTGCGCTCCAAACTCAGCGCCATTCCCAATCCCATTTCAGCGACAGGTGCTGCAAAAACCCGACCGGTAGTGAGCACGTGGATTCCGTTGGTGAAACAATAATCGTAATCCATGTTATCGAGAAAATTGGATTCGACGTTAAGGATCGCCTTCAGTTTCTTTGCCTGCTGTAAAATATGGCGCGGCAATTCAGGCTGCCCAATTACGAAGCTGGCCTCGGCAATATGTTCTTCCACGACTTTTGAAACCGTTGGTCCCTGCCCCTCAAAAATCTGATAGTCACGCTGCAATTTTGTTTCGTCGTCTGGCGTGAAGATGAGTTCCAGTGATCTCGGCTCTGGCACGGAGATGACTTTCGGTCTTGTATCGCTCATCGCAGTCGCTTTCTAAAAAAACAAAACTCTAATCGACAGTTTCTAAATCAGCCAACAACAATCGCTAAAAACTTTAATGCTGCATTGCACCTTAAGATTTTCCTTGGGAGGCTTGCAAAACTATTATATCAGTTGCTCAAGCTATGCATTTTTCGGATTGCGTTTGCAGTTGAATGCAGTGCTTCAATAGCGCATCAAATATGCGCGAAATATTTCGCGGAGGATCCAAAATGCGTAAATATACGAGAAGACTAGTTGTAGCCAGCGCCCTCGCGCTGACCATGGTGACAGCACCTGTCGCCTATGCCGAAGACCAGATCCTGGCTTCCGTGCCAGGCCTCACGTTCCCGTTCTTTGTCCACATGATGAACGCCTTCAAGGCGGAGATCGTCAAGCAGGGCTATGGCGTGATAGAGAGCGATGGCCAGGTGTCATCGCCCAAGCAGACCGCCGACATCGAGGCGGCCATCACCCAAGGCGTCAAGGGCATCGCCATCAGCCCGAATGAAGTCGACGCCATGGCACCGGCATTGCAGCAGGCCATTGATGCGGGC
>CAYWOO010000114.1:0-4869 GCA_964458665.1 uncultured Dehalococcoidia bacterium | reverse complement strand
GTGTCTGCTTCGGCGGGTTTGAAGCAGGGCTGTATCGTGAGCTCGGACTTCGCTCATCTCTTGCTCAGTGGGCCGCTGAATGCGATCCGCGACCACCGGGCTTCACCACGCGCACCTCGATCTCGCGCGGCGTGGGATCTGTCAGAATCGCCCCTGATCTCTTGCCCGGAGCGCCGCCCTTCGTTGCCCCCTTGCCGTTCTTGGGCTGCGGCGGCGCCTGCGGTGGGGCCTTGGCAGCCGGCGCCAGCGCGCTGTTGGGACCGTTGTACTCGAACGCAACCGTGCCCGGCGGGTGCTTGTACCAGCCCGGGTCCTTGTAATCCTTGGCGTCGAGGCCCTCGCGCACCTTCACCACGGTGAACATGCCGCCCATCTCGATCGGGCCGAACTGGCCGAACCCGGTCATCATGGGCAAGGTGTTGTCGGGCAGCGCCATCTCCATCTCGCCCATGTCGGCCATGCCGGCCTGACCCATCGCCATGTAGCCTTTGACCACCTTGTCGATCTTCTTCTTGACCTCATCCTTGTCGACGCCGATGTAGGTCTTCACGTCGTGGCCCATGGCGTTCATGGTGTGGTGTGACTTGTGGCAATGGAACGCCCAGTCGCCCGGCGCATCGGCCACGAACTCGAACGCCCGCATCTGGCCGACCGCTACGTCGACGGTCACCTCGGGCCAGCGCGATTCGGGCCGGGTCCAGCCGCCGTCCGTGCACGTCACCTCGAAGTCATAGCCGTGCAGATGCAGCGGATGATTGGTCATCGTCAGATTGCCCGAGCGGATGCGGACCTTGTCGCCCTTGCGCACCACCAGGTGATCGATGCCGGGGAATGCCCGGCTGTTCCAGGTCCACAGGTTGAAATCGAGCATGGTGTTGACCTTGGGCACGTAGGCGCCGGGCTCGATGTCGTAAGCGTTGAGGAGGAACACGAAATCACGGTCGACGCGATGCTGCCTGGGGTCCTTGGGGTGCACGACGAAGAATCCCATCATCCCCATCGCCATCTGCACCATCTCGTCGGCGTGCGGGTGGTACATGAAGGTGCCGGATTTGCGGATCTGCCACTCGTAGACCATGGTCTTGCCGGGCTTGATCTGCGGCTGGGTCAGCCCGCCGACGCCGTCCATGCCGCACGGCAGCAGCTGGCCGTGCCAGTGGATGGTGGTGTGCTCGGGCAGCTTGTTGGTGACGAAGATCCTGACCTTGTCGCCTTCGACAACCTCGATCGTGGGCCCCGGCGACTGGCCGTTGTAGCCCCACAGGTGCGCCTTCATGCCGGGCGCGATCTCGCGCACGACGGGCTCCGCGACGAGGTGGAACTCCTTCCAGTCGCCGTTCATGCGGGCCGGCAGCGACCAGCCGTTGAGCGTGGCGACCGGCTGGTAGTCGGGACCCGAGCTCGGGAACAGCAGCGGCTGCATCAGCGGAGAGCTCTGGATCGGCGCCTCCGGAATGGAGGCCGCCTGCGCCCGGCCACTGATCTGGCTCACACTCGCCAGCGCCATGCCGGAGCCGGCGAGGAAAGTACGACGCGAGAGTGTCATTGTAGACTCCTCATATGTCAGTGACCTTCGCCGCCACCGCCGGCTGCGACGGCTGTGCGACCGGCCTCCATGGCTCCACCGCTGGCTCCGCCGCCGACAAGCGCGACGCCGAGATCGACGGTTGCCAGCCAGTAGTCACGCAAGGCGTCGATCGCCTGCACATTGGCGGCAATCCGCGCGCGCGAATCGGTCAAAAGGGAGAAGAGATCCCTGAGCATGCCGCTGTAGTTGAGCAGCATCTCATCGGAGATGAGCTGGCGCAGCGGCAGGATCTCTTGTCTGTAGTGGCGCGCGATTTCGTAGGCACCGCGCATGGCCGTATAGGCCTCGCGGGCCTCGGAGCGGACATTGACCGCCTTCTCGATCAGACGGTTGACGGCCTGCATGTAGGTCTCCTCCGCCAGCCGCGTGCGGGCCTCGCCGAAATCATAGATGGGAATCTGGAACTCGAGCTCGATCCCGCGCCAGCGCGTCCGCTCCCGCTCGCGCTTCACCTCTGTCTCGAGCACCGGCGGCGGGCCCGGATCGAGCGAAACATTGGTCTTCTCGATCGTCTTCCACTCGGAATTCCGCATGCCGCGAACCTCGAGGACATTGATGAAGCGCGTCGCCTTGGTGAGACCGAGTTGCTTGGCGAGGATGTCGAGATCCCTGCGCGCGATCTCGAGATCGACGCGGGCCGTGATCGCCTTGGTCTCGACATCTCTGATCGTTTTCGGCGTCCCGGGCAGCGGCCGCAAGGCGCCGGGCAGCGCGTACCTGGTCTCGTCGCCCCACAATCCGAGCGCGCGGATCAGGCGCTCGCGCTCGCTGCGCTGTCGCAACCGAGCCATGCCGAGCTGACCATTGACCTCGGCGGTGAAGGCATGCTCGCGCGCCTGATCGAGCTTGGACATGGCGCCGGTCTCGCCGAGCTTCTTGGCAAGGTCGGACAGCGCCTCGGCGGCAACACGGGCTTCATCGAGGAACTTGACCGACTGGTTGGCCGCGACCGCACGATAATAGGCGCGCTTGGCGTCGGCTGCGGTGCGCAACGTCGCCTCGACCGCTCTGTGCTGAGCCACGCCGAATTTCTCCTCGGCGATCTCGCGGCGGCGCGGAAGGGTGAGGAGGCCCAGGATGTTCTGCAGGACCTGGCGCTCGATCTCGAGCTCGCCGCGCGCCACGAGCCGGGTCAAGGAGAAGGTCGGCGACGGCGGCAGGCTCGCCTCGACCATCTGTGCTTCCGAGATGCCGAGCTCGTTGTAGGCCGCCTGCAGGCCGCGGTTATTGAGGAGCGCGATCTCGACCGCAGTGTCGGCCGAGAGGGGCCGGGCCAGCAGCCCCTGCACACGCGACTTGAGGACCGCCGCCTGCTCTTCCGTGCTGATTTTGACCACGTCCTTGCCGAGCACGCCGCCGGCTTGATCGCTGACCGCCGACATCCCACCATCGGGTGAGAACTTTGCGCAACCGCCAACCAGCAGCGCAGCGACAACCAGGCTCGCAGCGACATTGCCGCCTCTTTTTTTTCGACGTGCTCTTCGCAGCGGTCTCATGGCCTTGCCCCCTGAATGTCCTGTCAGCGCCGCCGCGGCTTCCCTCCTGCGGCGTCACGTGTCGATGATCCAATTCATGCGGCGCCAATTACTTCTTCGGCTCGGCGTCCCGCCTGATTTCTTTGGCGCCCTTCGGCGCCGGGATGTCCTTGGCGCCGGGCAGCGCGCCGCGCTTTTGCGGCGCTGGCGGCCCCCCAGGCAGTGCACCCGGTGGTGCCACGCGGCGGTTCACGTCCCCCCAAGCCATCGGCTCGATCGGCCGGTAGCTTTGAGTGCCCCGCGCGATCGACTCGTATTGCAGGGGACGAACCTTGACAGGATCAGCGGGCACCGGGCCCGCGTAGGGCCAGGATTGTGCGGCGGCACCAGTGCCCATAGCGGTCAGCAGCGCCAGCATGAAGAGGCAGCGGAATAGACTCATGGTGGGTGTCTCGGGCTGGAGCTTGCGGCCACGGCGAGTGACATCAAGAACGTGTGCCGATGGATTGCGACGCGCACGTCGGGTGCCGATGGATTGCGTCGCGAATTGGCGAGAGAGGCCGCGAGTCACACGGCCGTGTGTCGAGAATACAAACGGAAACGCGATCTCGACGGGCTAGACTCAAGCCTTCGGCGGCCGATCGAGCCGGACCAATGGCGCGCCGTCGTGCAATTGATCGGCGGGTGGCCGCGTCATCTTTGCCGAGCGCAAAATGGCGGCGAGATCCCAGACAAGCGGACCACCACCAAGAAATGCTCCACCAGTCGAACCCGACGGAGCGCAAGTCGGCAAACTCAGGCAACAGCACGGCAGCGTCCCGGACAGTGGAGCTCGCGGTGGAGCATGCCGCACGACTACGAACTCATCGGCAAGACGTTGGACGGAGCCCTCCAACACGATAGATGGCTGGCTTTGAGGCAGCTCAGCCGCTCGCACTGCCGGAGACTGCGACGTCGCCACCGGCGCCGCGTAATCATCACTAGTGTGGGCAACAGCAACCGAAGGTGCGCCGAACCACAGCGCAACCACAAGCAGCAGTATCCTCATCCAGCCCAGCATATCGACCTTAGACATTGGAGTGCTTCGCGCGAACAATATTGATTCAATCCTGGCTTTTCAAGGGCGAGCCAGCTCCCGATAAGCGATTCCGAGTTGATTCCATCCCGTCATGTGACCAAGCCGCAACGATGCATCGGCGGGGCCACCGCATCGCGCATGCGCATCCGGGAGCGCCGCTGTGTGCTTCGCTATCACAAGCGTGGATAGCCTCAATGGCTGGTTGTCCAGCAGTGCTGATCCAAATTCGCGTTGGGCCAGACACCGGTGCCCCCACATCGGTGCGCTCCGGCTCCGGATGCGCACCCGGGGTCTTGTGACGCCAAAACAACCACCTGGCAGATGATCCGCTATAGTCCTGTTCCGCTTGTGGCCCGTCACGTCGGCGCGACACACGTCGATGGCCGGTGCTCCCAGAAAGCCGACACGCCGACGGTATGCATTGTGATGGCCCGTCAGATAGCGAGATCAATGTCTGCTGACTGGGGTGCTGCGGTCAAGGCCAACGTCTCTCAGCAACGAAGAGTTGCGGGGCTCGCCGACTTCGGCTTTCCTCTGCATCGCGTTCGATGGTGTGCCGCCCATGCTGCAGCTGCTCAGGGCAGCAATGGGTCATTCACGACGACAACGGACTGTCGGCTTTCAGGCTACTCCGGCCGTCAAACCTTGGCAGCCGGATGAGTCGCGGACAGTTGATCGTGACACAGGTCTTGTCTGCGTCAGAATGACGCGGCCAGCCTAGCGACGGC
>CAYWOO010000113.1:0-3031 GCA_964458665.1 uncultured Dehalococcoidia bacterium | reverse complement strand
TCGCGCGGCCGGCGCAATTGGGTGCGGGATTACGAGACCAAGCGAGACGAATATCTCTCGGTCGGCATTCGCGAGTATTGGATCATTAATCGGTTCGACGGAACGTTGACCGTCTGGGTAAAGACGCGAAGCGGGCGGCGTAAGCGAGTGATTCGCGAAGCGCAGACGTACCACACCGATCTGCTGCCCGGTTTCGAATTGCCGCTCAAACGTTTGCTGGAATTCGCGACTCGCTGGGCCGATGACTTATGATTCTTCCCAGTGGCAGCATCTCTTTTGATTGCACGAAGGGCTTCTTCTATGCTTCACCGATTGGCCTCTCTCACTTCTGTCGCCGCTTTGTCGCTGGCTTACCTCGCGCCTCTGATTGCCGAGGAAAAGCAGGCCAGCGAAGAGGGCTTCGTCTCGCTGTTCGATGGCAAGTCGCTCGCCGGTTGGACGGGGGCGAAGGAGGCCCACCGAGTCGAGGACGGAGCGATCGTGTGTGTGCCAGGGTCGGCGGGTAACTTGCTGACCGAGCAGGAATACACCGACTTCGTCATCCGGTTTGAGTTCAAGCTGACTGCCGGAGCCAACAACGGCCTCGGCATTCGTTGTCCGAACGTGGCGAAGGGGAATCTGCATCTCGATGGCATCGAGCTGCAAATCCTTGACAACACCGCGGAGAAGCACAAGACGCTCAAGCCGTATCAGTATCACGGCTCGGTCTACGGCATTCAGCCGGCGAAGCGCGAGCCGGAAAACCTCAAGCCGCTAGGCGTGTGGAATGCTCAAGAAGTCACGGTCCAAGGACGCAAGATCAAAGTCCTGCTCAACGGCGAAACCATCGTTGACTGCGACCTGGACGAAGCGACGAAAACTGGCACGATGGACGGTACGGAGCATCCTGGCCTGAAGCGAGCTTCCGGCCACATCGGCTTCCTCGGTCACGGCGACCGAGTCGAGTTCCGCAAAATCCGGATCAAAGACTTGTTGGCGAAGAAGTGAATTGCTCGGATCGCATCATCCTGGGGAACGTCAAGATCATTCCCGCGGAGAACAACGCCGCACCCAGATAAGCGGGTGCGAGGTGGATGAAATTCGTATAGCCAGGAAGCTGGCGAAGCCAAGACTGAGGTGCTGTCAATTTCACGGACAGTCCAACTCCTTAATTCTTGTTTGCCTGGAGCGAACGTTTTGGGCGACCAAGATGAATCTACGTTGACGAGCGGTGCCAACGACGGTTTGGGCGGTCTCGGCATTTTGTGGGGTGAGGAACGTTGCACCGCAAGGATCAGGTGCATTTGCTCGATATGCTGGATGTTGGCCTGATCGATGACGGTTGGGTCAGCAAGCTTCCGCCCGAACTGGGCACGCGACTGCAAGAGTTGCTCGACAACCCCGAAGGCTGATGGAGCCTCGGGAGGGTACTCGATTTCAAGATGTGGCTGAGAAGCCTACGCATCGACTTCTTCCACGTCGTCCGCTTCGAGAACATTTGCTTCGTCGCCTTGAGCAGCTTTGGCTCGTTCGGCGTCGGGGCCGTGGCGCGGATTGAGTCCCTTCTTGGCGATTGTGAGTGTCAATGCCGCGTCCAGCGGGTGTTCCAGCACAAAAATGAAGAGAGCAATCATGGCTCCCGCCATGGGATCGGCTCCCGTCAAAGCCCCAATGGCGATCATCCAACTGATGCCGTAACCGAACAGTTCCATGATCGCCATGCCGTAGTGCTGCATGGCGAAGTCGCCCCAGGAGGGGAAGAGCAAGCTGCGCATCGCGAGTTGGGTGGGAGTCCAATACTCGGCTCCGCAATGGCGGCAGATGTATTGGTTTTTCGGAACCACTTGAAAGCAGTGGCTGCAAAGGTTCTCGCGCGACTGAGACACTTCCGGCTGAAAGTTCTGCCGGCGATAGTGGTCCAAGGCGTCCTGAAAAATACTGGGCATCGCCTTGCGATCGAGCTTTGAAAATCCGGTGAACGTCAGACTCTTGCCGTCTCGCAGTTTCAGCTTGAGCACGCCGGTCCAAGTCGGTTTGAACTCCGCGATCTCGCTGTAGTAGATGACCCAAAACGTGTGCGTGGGCTTGCCGCTGCTCTTGGATCGCAGCATCAACAGCCGCAGGTTCGTCAACACGAACACGGTCTGATTCAATAGGGCGGCCCACAACGCTCCCATGAACCAACTTTCGGCGAATGAATACTGCACGCCTTTCGCGACGTACAGCACTTCCTCGCGCGGCAGCAGCATTTCCTTGAGCGTTGGTTCGACTAACCGAATGAGCCTGGCCCGTCGTTTGATTTCTCCTTTGGCACCCCAACCGGTGGTCTTCGCGAAGACGGTTTCCAGGCGATACGCAATCTCGGCATTCAGCGTGATGCGTAGTTTTTCCAACTGGCTTTGAATGGCTTCACGCGGGCTGACCGCCATCGTTTCCTCGGGCATGATTTCTGGTCTCCAAGATCCAGGAACGCGATTTCCGGAAGAGCTTACTTCACAACCTCTCGAAGGCAATCGACACAATGGCAATCGACGACGGAGGCGCGTCAGTCGAACTTCAGGACAGTCGCCAGTCGGGCGTCCGATAAATCCAGGCGGTACATGATTTGGTTATAGTCGTAGCGCGGCGTCTGATCGGAGTTGCCGGAAAACATGTGCGTGTACGTTCCTTCAAAGAACAGGAACCGGCCGGCCGAGAAATACGGGTGTTGCTTGGGGTTGTAGAAACTGTATTTGTCGTGAGTGACGATCTTCGTCGCGTGCAGCCACGGACCTTCAGGAGCGTCGGCTTCGGAATACCAAATCTCGCCCAGCAACGACGAACCGAAATGCTGCGTGAAGACCGACACCCAGCGTCGGCGATACTCGTTCCACGTCACCGAGCCGGCGTGAGCGATGACTGGCTTGCCGTCGTCCGCGCTCCGCCGCTTGAGCCAGGCTTCGTCCAGCTTGAGCTGACCGCTCGTCAACAGCTTCTGTTGCAGCGACCAGCGAATCGGCGCGGTGTCAGGTTTCCATCCCCAAACGACTTTGCCGGCGGAGTCGCGTTCGAC